>NZ_JBKQOI010000297.1:0-7345 GCF_052145595.1 Mycobacterium sp.
CGGTCTCACTCCGCCAGCGTCAGCAAACCAGGCCCGACCGGTGTGTACCGACACGCCGACAGCCAACCCGGCCTCGGCGGCCGACATCCCCGACCGAATGTGATCCCAGAACTGATGAACAACCCACGGCCACGCCTTGCGATACACAACAACCTCCAGTTAGGTGGCTGTTGCAATCACCCCTAGAGCCCAAGGCGGTTTTTGGGGGGTTTTACGTCTGCTCGCGGTAGGAAACGCGGAAGGAACTACAGCGGGATGTTCTTGTGGCGGCCGCGGCGCGCCGGCGCCTGCGCCAGTGCCTCGGTGAGCCTGCTGCGGGTGTGCGCCGGGTCGATCTTCTCGTCGACCACACCGATCTCGATGGCGCTGTCCACGCCGCCCGCGATCCGCTCGTGCTCGGCGGCCAGCTGGTCGTGCAGCGCTTCGCGCTCGTCCTCCGGCGCGGCGGCCAGCTTCTTCTTGTGCAGGATCCCCACGGCGGCCTTGGCGCCCATCACGGCGACCTCGGCGTCTGGCCAAGCGAAGACCTTGGTGGCGTTCAGCGACCGTGAGTTCATCGCAATGTAGGCCCCGCCGTAGGTCTTTCGGGTGACCAGGGTGACGCGCGGAACGGTGCACTCGCCGAACGCGTGCAGCAGTTTCGCGCCGCGGCGCACCACGCCGCCCCACTCCTGGTCGACGCCCGGCAGGTAGCCGGGGACATCGACAACCACCACCAGCGGGATCCCGAACGCGTCGCAGAGCCGCACGAAACGTGCTGCCTTCTCGGCGCTTTCGGAGTTCAGGCAGCCACCGAGGCGCAGCGGGTTGTTGGCCAGCACGCCGATGGTGCGGCCGGACAGCCGGCCCAGCCCGACCACCATGGACGGCGCCCAATTGGCCTGGAACTCGTCGAACGGCGTCTCGTCGTCGAGGATCGCGGTCACGATCGGATGCACATCATAGGCCCGCCGAGACGACTCGGGCAGCAGCGCGTGGATATCGGTGTCACCCGCCTCGGCCCTGCCGCGGTCGAAATGTCCTTGCTGGCAGAACAATCCGACCAGCCGGCGACCGCGCGCGTAAGCGTCGAGTTCGTCGTCGGCGACGATGTGGCACACCCCGGATTTCTTGTGGTGGGTCTCCGGACCACCGAGCGCCGCCATGTCGACGTCCTCGCCGGTGACGCTGCGCACCACGTCGGGCCCGGTGACGAACACCCGGCTTTCGGGCGCCATCACGACGACGTCGGTCAGTGCCGGCCCGTAGGCGGCGCCGCCGGCGGCGAAACCGACGACCACCGAGACCTGCGGGACGTAGCCGGATGCGCGAATCATGGCCTCGAACACCAAGCCCACCGCGTGCAGAGCGCGGACGCCTTCGGCGAGCCGGGCCCCACCCGAGTGCCAGATGCCCACGATCGGGCTCTGCTCCTCGATGGCGGTGTCATAGGCGTTGACGATGTGCGTGCAACCCTCGAGGCCCATGGCACCACCCATGACGGTGCCGTCCGTACAGAACGCGATGGTGCGCACGCCGCTCACGGTGCCCGCCGCGGCAAGCACACCCGAGCGGTCACGCTCGTGCAGGAGCTCCACGGTGCCGTCGTCGAAGAAATTGCTCAACCGCAGCAGCGGGTCGCGGGGGTCGAGCGATTCGCCAACCGACGAGGGGGCCATGATCGTCATCGCAGGTCTCCTGTTTCCGGTGTTGCTCGGGTTTTAGTACCGTCCGAAGGCGATCGCCACGTTGTGACCGCCGAATCCGAACGAGTTGTTGACCGCATACCGGTAATCACCAGGTCGCGGCTTCCCCGCCACCACATCCACGTCGATCTCTGGATCGAGGTTTACGAGATTCAGTGTCGGCGGGACCACCTGGTCCCGCAACGCGAGCACCGTCAGGATCGACTCTACCGCACCGACCGCGCCCACCGAGTGGCCGAGGGCAGCCTTGGGTGCGTACACCGCCGGCTTGTTGCTACCGAGGGCGTTGTTGATGGCCTTGCCTTCGGCCACGTCACCGACCTGGGTGCCGGTGGCGTGGGCGTTGATGTGATCGATGTCGTCGGGAACCAGGCCCGCCAGCTGAATCGCCCGCGACATCGCATGCCCGGCGCGTTCCCCGTTGGGGTCGGGCGCCACCATGTGAAAGCCGTCCGAGGTGATGCTGGCCCCCATGATCTGGGCCAAGATGTTGGCGCCACGAGCCTTGGCGTGCTCCTCGGTCTCGATCAACATCAGGGCGCCGGCCTCGCCGAACACGAAGCCGTCGCGGTCCTTGTCGAACGGGCGACACGCACCGGCGGGGTCGTCGTTGTTGGTGGACATGACGATGCGCATCTGGGCGAACGCGGCGATGGGCACCGCCTCGATCCGTGTTTCCACGCCACCGCAGATG
This sequence comes from Mycobacterium sp., assembly GCF_052145595.1. Classification (GTDB taxonomy): domain Bacteria; phylum Actinomycetota; class Actinomycetes; order Mycobacteriales; family Mycobacteriaceae; genus Mycobacterium. The sequence goes on from NZ_JBKQOI010000297.1 coordinate 2,380, forward strand.
GCGGCGTCGGCTTCACCGAGCACGATCTGCTGCCACGCACGGGCGACGGCCTCGGAGCCCGACGCGCACGCCGACACCGTCGTCAGCACTCCGGCTTTGGCGTGCCGTTCCAGGCCGACGGCCGCCGCGGCACCGTTGGGCATGTACTTCTGGACGGATAGCGGAGAGACCGCCTTCATGCCGCGAGTGCGCATGTCGTCGTAGCCGAAGACCAGTTCCTCGGACGAGCCGAGGCCGGTGCCGAGAGACACCATCAATCGGTTGGTGTCCACCTCGGGCGAGCCGGCGTTCTCCCACAGGCGCCGGCTTATAACGGTGGACATCTTTTGCAGGTAGCCCATCCGACGCAGCTCGACGCGCGTCAGCTGATGGTCGAATTCCTCCAGTAAGTGCCCCCCGATGCGGACCGGCAGGTCGAACTCCTCGACAAACGGATCGTTGAGCGTACGGATCCCGCTCTGACCGTCGAGCAACAGGTTCCACGTCTTCTCCGCGTCGGTGGCGAGTGCGGTGGTCATGGCAATACCGGTGACGACCACATTGGGAAAGGCTTTCCCCGTAACCAGCTCCGTCATTGGTGTTGCTAACGTTCCTTCCGTGCTTTAGTAGCGCCCGAAGGCGAGCGCCACATTGTGGCCGCCGAATCCGAACGAGTTGTTGATCGCATAACGGATATCGCCGTAGCGGGGTTCGCCCGCGACAACATCAAGGTCGATCTCGGGATCGGGGGTCTCGTAGTTCAACGTCGGTGGGATGACACCGTCCCGAAGGGTCAGCACCGTGAGAATCGATTCAAGCGCGCCGACCGCACCGATGGAGTGGCCGAGCGCCGACTTCGGCGCATACACCGCGGCGTGCTCGCAACCGGCGACCCGGATGGCGTTGGCCTCGGCGCTGTCGCCGATCGGCGTGGCCGTCCCGTGCGCGTTGACGTGCTCAACGTCCTTGGGGGACAAGCCCGCCAGCTCCAGCGACCGGGTCATCGCCCTGCCGGCGCGCAAGCCGTCCGGCGCGGGCGCCACCATGTGGAAGGCGTCCGAGGTGATACCGGCACCCAGCAATCGGGCCAGCGGCTTGGCGCCCCGGGCTTTCGCGTGCTCCTCGGTCTCGATCAACATCAGGGCGCCGGCCTCGCCGAACACGAAGCCGTCGCGGTCTTTGTCGAACGGACGCGAGGCACGCTCCGGCTCGTCGTTGCGGGTCGACATGGCGCGCATCATCGAGAACGCCGCGATGGGCAGCGCCTCGATGGGGCCCTCCACACCTCCGCAGACGGCGACGTCGGCGTCACCCATGACGATCTGGCGCCATGCGTGAGCGATCGCCTCCGAGCCCGACGAGCAGGCCGACACCGGAGTTATCACCCCGGCGCGGGCCCCGAGCTGCAATCCCACCACTGCTGCGGCCCCGTTGGGCATGATCATCTGAACCGCGAGCGGGGACACCTTGCGGGGCCCGCCCTCGTTCATCAGGTCGTAGCTCTCCACGATCCGCTCGGCGCCACCCAGACCGGTGCCCACCACAACGGAGAACCGGTCCGGGTCGACCTCAGGGCTGTTTGCCGACTCCCACAACTGACCGCTCAACAACTTGGCCAGGCGCTGGACGTAGGACATGCGCCGCATGTCCAGTCGCCCCATGTGGATATCGACGGACTCCTTGAGGTGGCCGCCGATCTTGACGGGCAGGTCCCATTTGGTGACGAAGTCGTCTTCGAGGACGCGGATGCCGCTTTCGCCGGCCAGCAAGCCCTTCCACGTGCTCTCGATGTCCGGCGCAAGTGATGTCGTCGCCGTGACGGCGGTTACCACAACGCTGGGGTAACCGCCATTAGCAGTGGAAGGCTTGGTCACTTGCTTTCCGCTTCCAGCCTCGCCTTGACGTTGGCCACGGCGTCGGGGTTCTCAGACTCGAGCTTGGCCCGCAGCGCGGCGGCGGCCTCGGGGTCTTCTTCCTCGAGCTTCTGGATGTAAGTAACGACGTCACCGACGGTACGCAGACCGGCGAGGTCCTCGTCGGGGATCTTGACGCCGTACTTGTCCTCGGTCTGCACGGCGATCTCGACCATCGACAGCGAGTCGATGTCCAGGTCGTCGACGAACGACTTCTCCGGGGTGACCTCGGACGGCTCGATACCGGTTACCTCTTCAATGATCTCGGCAATACCGGCGATGATTTCTTCTTGAGTGACGGCCACAGCCTTTTCCCTTCGTAATGTGTTGTGTGCAAATCGGATTCGAAGTGCTTCGTAGACCACTATGTGGTTGTTCCTGGCACAAGCGGGCAGTTACAGGTCCGCCAACTCGTCCAGATCTGCGGGTGATTTGACGGCACGGGCCGTAACTCCCCGAAGTTCGCGTTTGGCGATACCGGTGAGAGTGCCCGCGGGGGGGAACTCCACGATCGCCTTGACGTCGTGCTCACGCAGCGTCTCGGTGCACAGGTCCCAGCGCACCGGCTGGATCAGCTGGGCGACGAGTGTGTCCATCGCCGCGGCCGCCGAGGTGACGGGCTTCCCGTCGCGGTTGGACAGCAGCGTGGCGGTGGGCTCGCCGGTCATGACGGCGGCGGCCGCTGCCGCGTAGCCGTCCAGAGCCGGGGCCATGTACTTGGTGTGGAACGCTCCGGCGACACCGAGGGCGCGCACCCGGGCCTTGGTCGGCGGGTCTTCGGCGAGCTTTTCCAACGCGTTGAGCGGGCCCGCGGCGACGATCTGCCCGGCACCATTGCGGTTGGCGGGGAACAGGTCGAGCTGCTCGAGGCGGCTCAGCACCTCGGCCTCGTCACCGCCGAGCACGGCGGACATGCCGGTCGGCTCGATGGCGCAGGCCTTGGCCATTTCGGCACCGCGCGTGGCGGCCAGCGCGACGGCGTCATCGGCGGCCAGCACACCGGCGATCGCGTAGGCCGCGATTTCGCCGACGGAGTGACCCGCCACGATGAATTTTTCGCCGAGCTCCGCGCGCTCGAGCAGGCCCCGCTTGGTCAGCTCCTGATAGGCGAGCAGCGTCGTTGCGACGACCAGGGGCTGGGTGACCGCGGTGTCGGTGATCTCTTCGGTCGACGCGGTGGTCCCCAGCCGGGCCAGGTCCAGGCCGCTGGCCTTCGACCACAGCGCCAGCTGGTCCGCGGCCCCCGGCAGCTCCAGCCAGGGCGACAGCATCCCCTCGGTCTGCGAGCCCTGTCCAGGCGCAAGCAATGCAATCACGTGTCTAAGAGAACACTGTGGAAACGGTTTTGGCGGGTGTAACAGATTATGAACCTCGTCTTAGGTTTTTGTATATACCTTACAAAACAGCTCTGTAAGCTACACGTTTGATACCGTGCCGCGATCTGTTGCCTAAATCACTATCGGCCCCAAGGGGCCGCGACAGCGCCCCTGACCGGCAAGGGAACCTGCGTTATGGCGCTGCTGCCAACACTAGAGGGACTCGTGGGGTAATTGAGCTGACCCACCGTCGCCGCCACACGCAGCACATACGCATCACGGGGCTGAGTGGGATCGCGGCCGGTGAAGTCGGTGATGCGCTTGAGGCGGTATCGCACGGTGTTTGGATGAACGAACAACTTGCGGGCGCAGGCTTCAATGGCGCCGCCAGAATCTAAGAAAGCATCAAGGGTCTCGACGAGGGTGGGTCCGGCGTCGGCCAGCGGGCCCATCACGTCGGTATGCAATGCGACAATCGCAGACGCGTCTCCCATCAAGGCACGTTCGGGCAGCAGTTCCCGTGCCAGCACCGGCCGCGGCGCACCACGCCAGCCGGCCACGGCGTTCATCCCGGATATCGCCTCGCTTGCGCTGTGGTAGGCCGCGGTCAGCATGGGCGCCGTGGGTCCGATGACCACCGGGCCGTCGGAAAACGCGTTCAGCAGACCACCCAGGAATTTATCGGTCAGCGACAAATGGCCCGACACGATCGCCACCAGCCAGGTGCCGTGCACGTCGGTCAGCGCCGCCCGGCCGTGATGCGCGGCGACGTCACGGACGTCCTGGCTGGCCCGCTGACTGTCGACCTGACCATTTGCGCCGTCGCGGCTGGGCGCGGGGATCCCGACCACGACCGTCGCGGGCGCGGTGGTGTCCCAGTTCAGGGCGGCCGCATGCGACAGCAGCTCGGGCCCGGTGTCACCGCGTACCACCGCGTCGACGACGCTGGCCTCCATCCGGCTGTCCCAGGTGCCTCGCGCTTCGGCCGCGTCCGCGTAGGCCGAGGCGAAGCTGAACGCAAGGTCGCGGCTGTACTTCAGGATGCCCACCGTCAGGGCGGTCAACTGCTCTTCGTCGCGAGCCAGCAGCGGCACGACTTCCTCGAAGAACTCCATGGTCACGCGCACCATGTCCACACTGTGGCGCAACGCGATCCGGCGGGTAAGTTCATGGGGAACCAGTTCGAAGGCCTTCGCCGTGTAGCTCACGTTGCTGTGCGGGTCGTGCATCCACTCAACGAAGTTGACGACAGCCGTCTGCACGACCAGCGCCACGCTGGCCCGCTGCGATGCCTCCAGGTCGGCGAAGAACGGCAACCGCTCCTGCATCGCCGAGACGGCCTGGGTGGCCAGCCGACCGGAGTACTGCTTCAACCGTCGCAGCAGGGATTCGGGCACCGTGTCCAGCAGTTCGAGCGCCGACCTGGGTTGGTCGGACGCAAACTGGTTGTCATTCACCCCTAAAACGTACGCTGGTTTTCTGGAACCTTCCGCCAAGGCAGGGCCCGGATCTTAAGGATGCCTTATGGCGGCAGCTTCCCGAACGTGAAGCTGGTTTCACACTCGGCGGCGAGCGTGAGGCTGGCTTCACACTCGCCCGGCGGGGTGTGCGGCAGCCTCCTCCTCCGGCGCGGGTGTTATGCGCCGGGGCCGGGGTCAGAAGTCTGCTCGGGGGCGGCCTGCACGTCGTCGATGCGGTACTGGCGGGCGGCCGCGACCGGCACCGACGGGTCGATTTCACCGTCGCGCGCCAGCGCCT
>NZ_JBKQOI010000298.1:0-23021 GCF_052145595.1 Mycobacterium sp.
TGCATCCCGGGGCCGAACAGCCACGATCCTTGGCGTACAACACAATTCGCTGAGCGGGCGAGGCGAGTCGCTTGGTGTGATACAGCGCCAGGGCCTTGCCTTTGTCGAAGATGGCCAGGTATTGGCGGGCATGCCGGGCCAGGCGGATGACGTCGCTCATCGGCAGGATGCTGCCGCCGCCGGTCAGGCCGCACCCGGCGGCCGCTTCCAGCTCACCGAGCGTAGTGGTGACGATGATGGAGGCCGGCAGCCCGTTGTGCTGGCCCAGCTTTCCCGATGCCAGCAGCGCGCGCAGCGCGGCCAGCAGGGCGTCGTGGTTGCGTTGGGCGGTGCTGCGGGTGTCATGCTCGATGGCCTCTTCGGAAGGCGGGCCGTCTACACACGGGGTGTCGTCGAGCGGATTGCACATGCCCGGCGCGGCCAGCTTGGCCAAGACCGCCTCCAAGGTGGCGCGGGCCTCGGGGGTCAACCAGCCGCGTAGCGCGGACATGCCGTCATCTTCTTGTTTACCCAGCGTCACCCCGCGCCGTCGCGCCCGGTCCTCATCGCTGTAAATCCCGTCCGGATTGATGCAGTCGGCCAGCCGGTCGGCCAGACCGGCCAGTTGTTCGGGGCGAAACTGCGATCCCACCCGCGCCAGTTGCGCTTCGGCGCGTTCCCGGGTCGTGGCATCCACCCAGCCCGGCAGTTGGTGGTAAAACTTGCGGATCGCCGCGACCTGGCCTTCTCCCAGCTTCCCGGCTCGCTGCGCGGCGGCGCTGGCGGCCAATAGCGGCGGCAACGGCTCACCGGTCAGTCCCCGTCGCGGCCCCAGATCGGCGGCCTCGCGGATGCGCCGGGAAGCCTCGGCGCGGCTGGTCAGTGTCCACTCCGCGATCGCATGCGACAGTTTGCCGCCCAGCTCTTCTGGCGTCGCTTGGCGGGCAACGGAATTGATCAGCGGATGCTCTACCGCCGGTAGCCGCCGGCGCAGCCGTTCACAGCGCTCCAGCAACGCCAGCTGCTCCCGAGTGGCCAGCGCGTCGAAATTAAACCCGGCCACCCCGTCGAACGCGGCGTCCAGCGCATCAAAAGCCGCCGACAACTCCTCTCGATCAACGACCCCGCTGCCACTCATACCGCCAAACTAACCGAGCCCACCGACAAAAAACCGCCGTGCAGAAAGTGCAGGTAAGTAAGCGATTTCAGTGCACTGGTTGCGGCAGGCGGGCACGGCCGCGCGGCGCGCGACAGACCTGCCGAACGAGGTCCCGCGTCTTGTCGGTCCGCGGTCCTAGACTCGCGGTGCCTTGATAGCCACGCAATTTCGGAAGGAGCTCGCCGGCATGCGATTCCTGCACACCGCCGACTGGCAACTCGGCATGACTCGGCACTTTCTCGCCGGCGACGCCCAGCCACGGTATTCGGCCGCCCGCCGGGACGCGGTGGCCGGTCTGGGGATGCTCGCGGCGGAGGTAGGCGCCGAGTTCGTCGTGGTCGGCGGCGATGTCTTCGAACACAATCAGCTCTCCCCGCAGGTGATCGGGCAGTCCTTGGAAGCTATGCGCGCCATCGGAATTCCGGTCTACTTGCTGCCGGGCAACCACGACCCACTCGATGCGTCGTCGGTCTACACCAGCGCGCTGTTCACCGCGGAACGTCCCGACAACGTCGTGGTGCTCGATCGGGCCGGCGTCCATCAGGTTCGGCCCGGGCTGGAGATCGTCGCCGCGCCCTGGCGGTCCAAGGCCCCGACCACCGACCTGGTCGCCGAAGTCCTCGAAGGCCTGTCCCCGGCCCAGGTCACCCGGATCCTCGTCGCCCACGGCGGTGTCGACGTGCTGGACCCCGATCGCGACAAACCGTCGCTTATCCGGCTCGCCGAGCTCGACGACGCGCTGGCCCGCGGCGCGCTGCACTATGTGGCACTGGGGGACAAGCATTCGCTGACGCAGGTCGGCGGCAGCGGTCGCGTCTGGTACTCGGGCTCACCGGAAGTCACCAACTTCGACGACGTCGAATCCAACCCCGGTCATGTCCTGATGGTCGACATCGACGAAAGCGACCCGCGCCGCGCCGTCACGGTGGAATCCCGGCACGTCGGCCACTGGCGGTTTGTCACGATGCACCGTCAGGTCGACACCAGCCGCGACGTCGCTGACCTCGACATGAACCTGGACCTGATGACCGAGAAGGACCGAACAGTGGTGCGGTTGGCACTGACCGGTTCGTTGACGGTCACCGATCGGGCCGCGCTGGACGCCTGCCTGGACAAGTACGCACGGTTGTTCGGCTGGCTGGGCCTCTGGGAACGCCACACGGACCTGGCGGTTGTACCCGCTGACGGCGAGTTCACCGATCTCGGTATCGGCGGGTTCGCCGCCGCGGCCGTCGAGGAGCTGGTGGCGACGGCACGCGAAGCGGACGCCGAATCCGCCGTAGACGCGCAGGCGGCGCTGGCACTGTTGCTGCGGCTCGCCGATCGGGGCGCCGCATGAAGCTGCACCGGTTGGTCCTGGCGAACTACCGCGGCATCGCGCACCGGGAAATCGAGTTCCCCGACCACGGTGTGGTGGTGGTATGCGGCGCCAACGAAATTGGTAAGTCGTCGATGATCGAGGCGCTGGACCTGCTGCTGGAATCCAGGGATCGCTCGACGAAAAAAGAGGTCAAGCAGGTCAAGCCGACCAACAGCGACGTCGGCTCCGAGGTCAGTGCCGAAATCAGCTGTGGCGCTTATCGTTTCGTCTACCGCAAGCGGTTTCACAAGAAGTGCGAAACGGAGTTGACGGTGCTGACGCCGCGCCGCGAACAGCTGACCGGTGACGACGCCCACGAACGGGTCCAGGCGATGCTGGCCGAGACGGTGGACAACGACCTGTGGCACGCCCAGCGGGTGCTGCAGGCCACGTCGACCGCCGCGGTGGACCTTTCCGGTTGTGACGCCCTGTCCCGCGCGCTCGATGTGGCGGCCGGTGACGACGCGGCATCGGGTACCGAGCCGTTGCTCATCGACCGGATCGACGCCGAGTATGGACGTTATTTCACCCCGACCGGACGTCCCACCGGGGAGTGGTCCGGCGCGATCTCCCGGCTGACCGACGCCGAGGCCGCGGTCACGGAATGCGCGGCGGCGGTCGCCGAGGTCGACGACCGGGTATGTCGCCACGCCGTCCTGACCGAGCGGGTGGCCGAGTTGTCGCAGCAGCGAATCATCGCCGGTCCCCGGCTCGTCGCCGCGGAGGCCGCCGCCCACCGGATCACCGAACTCACCAACCAAGCGCACGAGGCCAAGTTGGTCGGCGCCGCGGCGGCTGCGACCAGCGCCGCGGCCACCGGGGCCCACAGCGGGCGCTCGCGGTTGCTGGCCGAAATCGACACTCGCACAGCTGCGGTCGCCGCCGCCGCGGCCGAGGCGCACCAAGCCGCCGACGCGCAGGCGACGGCGCACGCCGACGCCGAGGCCTCGGCCACCGCGGTCGAGGAAGCCGCCGCGGCCCTGGCAGACCTGCAACGCCGCGCCGAATCCGCCCGGCGCACCGTCGACCAACTCGCTGCCCGCGAGGAGGCCGACCGGTTGAGCGCCCGGCTGGCCAAGATCGCCGCCATCGAACGGGACCGCGACCGGCTCTGCGCAGAGCTTGCAGAACCTCCAGTAGTAGCCGTCACCGAGGAGTCGCTGCGGGATATCGAGAACGCCGCGGCTTGCGTCGATCGCATCGGCGGCCAGTTGGCGTTGATGTCTGCGGCAGTGGAATTCACCGCCGCGGCCGACATCGAACTCGCCGTCGGCGACCAACAGGTGTCGCTGTCGGCAGGCCAAAGCTGGTCGATCACGGCGACCGGCGCCACCACGGTCGAAATCCCGGGTGTCCTGACCGCGCGGGTCACTCCCGGCGCGACCGCACTCGATATCCAAGCCAAATATGCCACAGCACAAGACGAACTGGCTGCGGCGTTGAAGGCCGCTGATGTGGTTGACCTCGCGGCGGCACGATGCGCATACCAGCGCCGCCGCGAACTGCAGGGCACCCGCGACCAGCTGACCGCCACCGTGGCCGGTCTGTGCGGCGATGAACAGATCGATGAACTGCGCTCGAGGCTGGCGCAGTTCCGCGCCGGTCAGCCGGCCGAGCCGGACCTCGTCGCGATGGACATCACCGCCGCCCGCGCCCAACTCGATGCGGCAGAGGCCGCTCGCGTGGCCGCGCAGGGCGAATGCGAGGCTCGCCGCCGGACCGCGGCCGCCGCCGACGGCACGCTCGCCGAGTTGTCTACCCGGGCAACGGTTTTGCAGAATACGCTGGAGACTCAACGAAGCGAGCTGCAGGCGGCCACCGACCGGCTGGCCCAGGAGCGGATGTCGGTTAGCGATGAGGACCTCGCGTCGGCGGCGGACGCCGCGATGCAACAGGCGAACACCGCGGAACGGCGGGTCACAGAACTGGCCGACGAGCTGGCGGCCGCGGAACCCGACGCGGTGGCAGCCGAATTGGCCGATGCCACCGAAGCGGCCGAGTCGCTACACGAACGCTACGAAGATGCTGCCCGGGCGTTGCGCGAGATCGGCATCGAACTTTCGGTCTTCGGCAGCGAGGGTCGCCAAGGCAAGCTCGACGCCGCGGAGACCGAACGTGAGCATGCGGCCAGCCAGCACAACCGGGTCGGTGGCCGGGCCCGGGCCGCGCGGCTGCTGCGTTCGGTGATGTCGCGCCACCGCGACACCACCAGGCAGCGTTACGTGGAGCCCTACCGCACGGAATTGCAACGGCTCGGCCGCCCGGTATTCGGGCCCTCTTTCGAGGTCGACATCGACAGCGACCTGTGTGTGCGCAGCCGCACCCTGGACGGCGTCACGGTGCCATACGAATCCTTGTCGGGCGGGGCCAAAGAGCAACTCGGCATCCTGGCACGGCTGGCCGGCGCCGCCCTGGTGGCCAAGGAGGACACCGTTCCGGTGGTCGTCGACGACGCGCTGGGGTTCACCGATCCGGATCGGCTGGCCAAAATGGGGGAGGTGTTCGATGCGGTGGGCGCTCACGGACAGGTGATCGTGCTGACGTGCAGTCCCGACCGCTACGACGGCGTCAAGGGCGCGCACCGCATCGATCTCAACGTTTAGCACTCGCGGTTATCCCACGCGTTCTACACTCCCCGAAAACGGGAGCACTATGGACGTTCACTGCGACTACATCGTTGTGGGTACCGGCTCAGCGGGTGCGGTCATGGCGAATCGCCTCAGCGCCGATCCTGCCACCTCGGTGGTTGCGCTGGAGGCCGGACCGCGCGACACGGACAGATTCATCCCCATCCCAGCCGGTTTCCCCAAGCTGTTCCGCAGCGAGATCGACTGGGATTACCTGACCGAACCGCAGCCAGAACTCGGTGGTCGCGAAATCTATTGGCCGCGGGGCAAAGTGCTCGGCGGTTCATCGTCGATGAACGCGATGATGTGGGTGCGCGGATTCGCGGCCGACTACGACGAGTGGGCCGTACGAGCCGGCCCGCACTGGTCTTACGCCGAGGCGCTCGGATACTTCCGTCGCATCGAGAACGTCACCGCCGCATGGCACTTTGTCAGCGGCGACGACAGCGGAGTGACCGGGCCGCTGCACATCTCCCGTCAGCGCAGCCCGCGGCCCTCGACCGCGGCCTGGCTGGCCGCGACACGCGAGTGCAGATTCCCTTCTGCGCGACCGAATTCCGCTGCACCGGAGGGCTTCTGCGAGACCGTCGTCACCCAGCGCCGGGGCACGCGGTTCAGCGCGGCCGACGCCTACCTGAAGCCGGCAATGCGTCGCAAGAACCTCACCGTGCTCACCGAGGCGACCGCCACCCGAGTCCTCATCGCCGGACCCCGGGCGGTCGGCGTGGAATACCAGCACGACGGTCAGCAGTGCGTCGCTTACGCCCGTCGCGAAGTGGTCCTCTGCGGCGGTGCTGTCAACAGTCCCCAGCTGTTGATGCTGTCCGGTATCGGCGATCGCGATCACCTCGCCGAGCACGGCATCGACGCCGTCTACCACTCACCCGAGGTTGGGCAGAACCTGCTCGACCACCTGGTCGCACCGCTGGGTTTCGACGTGGACGGCGGCAGCCTGTTCGCCTGCCAAAAGCCGAAAGAGTTGATCGACTACCTGCTGCGGCGCCGTGGCATGCTCACCTCCAACGTCGGCGAGGCGTACGGATTCGTCCGCAGCCGACCCGAGCTGGACCTACCCGACCTGGAGCTGATCTTCGGACCGGCGCCCTTCTACGACGAGGCACTCGTCGAGCCGCAGGGACACGGAGTTGTGTTCGGGCCCATCCTGGTCGCGCCGGAAAGCCGCGGCCAGATCACGCTGCGGTCCGCCGACCCGCACGACAAGCCGGTCATCGACCCGCGTTACCTGTCCGATCCCGCCGGACTGGACCGTGCCGCGATGATGGAAGGGCTGCGGATATGCGCCCGGATCGCCGAGGCGCCTCCACTAAAAGGCCTGCTCGGCCCCATCGCGCGACCGCGCGACGCCACCGAGCTGAACGAAACCACCCTCGAGTTGGCGCTCAGCACCTGCTCGCACACCCTGTATCACCCGTTGGGCACCTGCCGGATGGGCAGCGACGACGCCAGCGTGGTGAATCCCGAGCTGCGGGTCCGCGGGGTCGACGGACTGCGGGTGGCCGACGCCTCGGTGATGCCGAGCACCGTTCGCGGGCATACCCACGCGCCGTCGGTGCTGATCGGGGAGAAGGCCGCCGACCTGATCCGGGCCGACGCGGGCTGAGCCAGGGATGAGCGCGGCCGCTTCGGCAGAATGAAGCCGTGGCGGGCCGCAGCGGTGCTGCCCGGCTTGGTGCGCCGGGTGGCGACCTCCGGGATCAGCTTCTTATGAATCCAATTGCCATGTAATCAATGTCGGCCAGCCCCGGCGCGCCGTAGTTAGCGAGATCGCTTCGTACCGCGACGTCACCGGGTGACTGGAACAGCGGCAGGTTGAAACCTTCCTGCCAGATCATCGTGTCCACCTGGTTGGCGAGTGCGCGGGCTTTGGCCTGGTCCAGTTCGGACAGCGTCTCATCGATCTTGGCGTCGATTGTGGGGTTGCCGATCTTGCCGAAGTTGCTGTCACCGTCGGAGGTGTATATCTGAGGCAGCGCAGACAGCGGGAATGCGTTACCCACCCACCCGAATTGAGTGATGTCGAAGTCGCCGACGCCCACGTACTGGCTGAAGAATCCCGTGCCCGGTTTAGGGTCGAGCACCAGCTTGACACCGATCTGTGCCAGGTTGTGCTGGGCGACCATGGCGATCTGCCGGCCGGATTGCGCATCGAAGAACACGTCACGAATGACCAGCTGCTTGCCGTCCTTCTCCCGCACCGTTCCGTTGAGCTTCCAGCCCAGCGCGTCCAAGTCTCTGCGGGCCTGGCCGGGGTCGTAAGCGGCTGGTGCGCTGTTGTTTTCGTAGCCCACCTGGCCTGCAACGTAGATGTGGTTGTTCAGCGGCGCCGGATGGTCGGTCAGGCCGTGCTGGGCGACGTTGACGATGGCCTGGCGGTCGATGCCTCTGCAGATCGCCAGCCGCAGCCGCTCGTCAGCCATGATGGATCCGGGTGCGCCGTTGAAGGTGAAGTGGTACCAGGTGGGGGCCGACGCGCTCCGGATCACGATTCCGGGGGTGCGCTGGGCGGTGACCATATCGTCGAGCGCGCCCACGCCGGCAGCATCGATCGCGTTGTTTTGCAGGGCGGGAATGACGGCGGCCGCGTCGAGCACAAGGAATGTGATCGAGTCCAGCCGCGGCCTGGCGCCCCACCAGTGGGGATTGCGGGTCAGCACAATGCGCTGCGCGGTCCTGTCAATCTTGGACACCATGAACGGTCCAGCCGACGGGCCGGGGGCGTTGAGCTGGCCCTTGTTGAAGACATCGGGGTTCGTCGTCATGCTGCGGGGTTGCATCCCGCCGGCGAACATGGCTCGCCATTCGGCGTACGGCTCGGTGAAGGTGATCACCGCCTGGCGATCGTCAACGCCCTTGGTCACCGTCTTCACGCGTTCGAACCCGGCTCTGCTGGCGATCAAGTACCGTTTGTCGCGGCCGCTGCAGGCGTCGACCTCCGCCTTGAGGTCTTCCCAGGTCAGCGGGGTGCCGTCGCTCCATACTGCTTTCGGATTGATGGTGTAGGTGACGACCTGGGGGTTGGTACCGGTCAGCTCGGCGCCGGTGAAGTAGTCGGTGTTGAGCTTCAGCGTCCCGTCGGCGTGGGTGATGAACGCCCCCGGCAGTATCGGCGTGACGATCGCACCGACGTCGGCCGTGTTGCCGTCAATGTTCAATTCGTTGAAGTTGTCCGGAAATGATGTCAGCGGGAGCCGCAGGTTGCCGCCGTCGCGCAGCGTCGCCGGGTCCCGTGGGTTGATGTCGCTGGTGGTGCCGACCCGCGCCGCGCGCGCCTCCGGGAGGTCCTGATACCCGTTTGAGCAGCCAGTAACGACCAAAATAGCCACCAGCGCCAGCAGCGCAAGCCTGCGGACTATCGGCGGGTGCGTCACCCGAACGATGTTAACCGCCGGCGACATCGGAGTGCGCCCGCGGGACGGCGGCCAGCAATCGCTGCGTGTATTCGTGCTGTGGGTTGATGAACAACCGGTCGCCGTCGCCCTGCTCCACGATCTTTCCCCGGTACATTACCGCCACCCGGTGCGCGAGGTGTTTGACCACCGAAAGATCGTGCGACACAAACAGATAGGACAACCCGTATCGCGCCTGCAGGTCCAGCAACAGATTGATGATGCCCGCCTGAATCGACACGTCGAGCGCCGACACCGGCTCGTCGAGCGCGAGAATCTTCGGCTGCAGCGCCAGCGCTCGCGCAATACCAATCCGCTGCTTCTGCCCACCGGAGAACGCGGCGGGATAGCGGCTGGCATCGGCGTGGTCCAGCCCCACGATCGTCAGTAGCTCGGCGACCCGTTCTTCGCACCGACGCCTGTCGAACCCGTTGGCCACCAACGGTTCAGCGATGACGTCAAACACGGGGAAGCGGGGGTCCAGTGACGCCACCGGGTCCTGAAATACCACCTGCAGTTCGGTCCGTAGTTTACGACGGCCGGCTGCGTCGAGGGTCGCGACATCGGCGCCGAGAATCTCAATGGAACCGGCCTGGGGTCTGCTGAGCTCGAGAATCTGGCTCAGCGTAGTCGATTTGCCCGATCCGGATTCGCCGACGATGCCCAGGGTGCGGCCCTGTTCCAGGGTGAAGCTGACTCCGTCGACAGCCCGCACCTCACCCACCTGCCTGCGCAACAACGCCCCCTTGGTGAGTGGGTAGGTCTTGGAAAGGTCGGTGACCCGCAGCACCAGCGGGGGTTGGGCCGCGACGCTATCGATTGCCGCCGGTTGCGTTGACACGCCGAAGATTTCGGCCGCACTGCGCCCCGCGACGTCGTCGGTGCGGATGCACGCCGCCCAGTGGCCGTCCCGGATGGGAACGAGATCGGGTTCCGCCGAACGACATTCGTCGATGACCAGCGGACAGCGGGGCGCGAACGGACAGGCACCGGGCGACTGCGACGACATCGTCGGCGGCGCGCCGGGGATCGGAATCAGCCGGGTGCCCTGTGGGGCGTCCAGTCGTGGCACCGAACCCAGCAGCCCGACCGTGTAGGGCATCCGGCGGTCGCGGTAAAGATCTTCAACCGTGGCGATCTCGACCCCACGTCCGGCGTACATGACCATTGCCCGGTCGGCGAACTCCGACACCACACCCAGGTCGTGGGTGATGATCAGCACGCCGGCGCCGGTGACGTCTCGCGCGGTTCTGAGCACGTCGAGGATTTGGGCCTGCACAGTGACGTCCAGCGCGGTGGTCGGTTCGTCACAGATCAGCAGGTCCGGATCATTGGCGATCGCGATCGCGATCACCACCCGCTGGCGCTCCCCGCCGGAGAGCTCGTGCGGGAAGGCCTTTGCCCGGCGGTCCGGCTGCGCGATGCCGACCAGCTCGAGCAGCTCGACGGCCCGCTTGCGGGCGTCCGCTCGGCGGATGTCGCGGTTGTGCACCTCGATGGCTTCGGCTATCTGGTCGCCGATGGTGTAGACGGGAGTCAGCGCCGACATGGGATCTTGAAACACGGTGCCGATCGCCCTGCCGCGGATCCGTGACATCGCCTGGTCGGACAGCCCGAGCAATTCCTCGCCGTGCAACCGCACCGATCCCGACACGCTGGCGTATTCGGGCAGCAATCCGACCACGGCCATCGCGGCAGTGCTTTTGCCCGAACCGGATTCCCCGACGATGGCGACCACTTCGCCCGGATCGATGTGGTAGGTCGTGCCGCGCACCGCGGGCACGAAAACGTCGCCGGTCTCGAAGGTGACATCGAGATCCGTCACCTCTAGCAGGGCTGTCACTTTGGTCGCTTCTTGCGGCGTGATGGCCGACTGCCGGGGTCCAGCGCGTCCCGCAGGCCGTCGCCGGCGAGGTTGGCGCACAACACTATCAGTATCAGCGCCCCAGCCGGGAACAGAAAAACCCACGGGAAGGTGGTGGCCGAAGGAGTGCCGTCCGCGATCAGTGTGCCCAGCGACACGTCGGGTGGCTGAACACCGAATCCCAAGAAGCTCAAACCGGTTTCGGCGAGGATCGCGAATCCCACGTTGAGCGTGGCGTCGATGATGAGGATGGAGGCGACGTTCGGCACGATGTGATGGACGATGACGCGGCGGCTCGACACGCCCATATACTTCGCCGCACGGACGAATTCGCGTTCTCGCAGGCTCATCGTCAGGCCGCGCACCATTCGCGAGCTGACCATCCAGCCGAACGCCGCGAGCAGCACGATGAGCCACAGAATGCTGTTGGACTGCTTGGTGCGCGGAGTGACGATGGCGATGAGGAGGAAACTCGGCACCACCAGCAGCAGGTCCACCAACCACATCAGCGCTCGGTCCCGCCAGCCACCGAAGTAACCGGCGATCGAACCGACGGTGGCGGCGATAGTTGTCGAGATCAGTGCCACACAGAAACCGATCAGCATCGACTTCTGCATGCCGGACAGGGTCCGGGCCAGGAGGTCCTGGCCGAGTGCGTTGGTGCCGAACCAGTGTTCGCCTGACGGTGGCTGCAACAGCGCGTTGATGTCCAGATCGGTGTAGCCGTAAGGGAGTAGCGGCGGCAGCGCATAGCAGCCGATGAACCCCAGCGCCAGCAGAATCAACGCCACCACCGCTGGCCTGTTGCGGATGAATCGGCGGACCACCAGGGTCCGCCGCGACGTGAAGGCGGCCGGGTTGACGCCGGCCCGGACCGGCGTGGTCTCCGGGGTGGCCTGTCGGGTCATGACACCCGCACCCTGGGGTCCAGCGCCGCATATATGACGTCGGACAACAGGCCGGCGAGAAGAACCGCGGCCCCGGAAAACATCGTGATCGCGGCGACGACGTTGGTGTCCTGAGTCGAAATACCCAACACCACCCATTCGCCCATGCCGTGCCAGCCGAAAATCTTCTCGACGAAGACCGCGCCGACCACCAGACCGCTGACCCCGTAGGCGAACAGTGTGGCCAGTGGAATCAGCGCGGTGCGCAGGCCGTGTTTGAACAGCGCACGCCGGCGAGTCAGGCCCTTGGCACGGGCGGTCCGGATGAAATCCTCGCTCAACACGTCCAGCATCGCGTTGCGCTGGTAGCGGCTGAAGCTCGCGATTGCGCCCAAGGCCAGCGTGAGACTCGGCAAAACGATGTGCTGCACGCGTTCGACGAGCTGGTCCCAAAATCCGTTGGGTGGAATCGGTGAGGTCTCACCGGTGTATTGGAAGATTCCCACCCCGGTGAACGTGTTCACCCGCAGCGCGCCCAGGATGAGCAGGCTCGCCAGGACGAATGACGGAATGCTCAGGATGATCAACGACAGCACGGTGATCACGCGGTCGCTCAGCCGATACTGACGGATCGCTCCCCACGCTCCCACGATGACGCCGATCACTGTGCCCAGCACCGAACCGATCACCACCAGCCGCAGGCTGACCCCGATCCGACGCCACAGCTCCTGCGAGACGGGGTGACCGGTCACCGTCGCGCCGAAGTCACCGCGGACAGCCCCGGAAATCCATTTCGTGTACCGGATGGGGATGGGTTTGTCCAAGCCAAGCTGAACCTCTTTGGCGTGGATGGCCTCCGGGGGCGGCGCCGGGTGGCGCTGGATAAAACTGTCCAGCGGATGAAACGTCACGGATGTCAGGCAGAAGGTCAAGAAGGACGCCAGCACCAGCAGCACGACGTAATTGAGGAACCGGCGCGCAAGGAAGCGGATCATGCCCGACTGCCCCGCCCGTGCCGCATTGGGACAGGTTAGCGAGCCGGGCGCGAGCAAGCCTGATAGCCGACCGCATCCTTCTTGTGATCCGGCTGATTTTCATGCGTGAATTGGGGGTGGCCCCTTGTTAACATCCACCGCGGCACCGACCGATCCAGCAAATTTCAGGCCGCGATACCCGAGGGAGACTTGCGTGACGGTTACCGATGACTACCTGGTCAACAACGCCGCATACGCGAGTAACTTCAAGGGTCCACTGCCGCTGCCGCCGAGCAAACACGTCGCGGTTGTCGCGTGCATGGATGCCCGGCTCGACGTCTATCGCATCCTCGGTCTCAACGAGGGGGAAGCCCACGTCATCCGGAATGCCGGCGGAGTCGTCACCGACGACGCCATCCGCTCGCTGGCCATCAGCCAACGGTTGTTGGGGACCCAGGAGATCATCCTGATTCACCACACCGACTGCGGGATGCTGACGTTCACCGACGACGACTTCAAGCGCTCCATCCAGGAGGAGACCGGGGTCAAACCGCCGTGGTCGGCCGAGGCCTTCCCGGACCTGGCCGAGGACGTCCGGCAGTCGCTGCGCCGGATCGAAAACAGCCCGTTCGTCACCAAGCACGTGTCGCTGCGCGGATTCGTCTTCGACGTTGCCAGCGGCAAGCTCGAGGAAGTCACGCTGGCCGGGCAATAGGCATCAGCCGATCTTGTAAGTCGCGAGGGCCTTGGCGACCAGCCTGCCATCCGGGTCGACGATCTCGGCCTCGCAGTTGACCAGCGACCGGCCGCGCCGCAGCACCCGGCCCACCCCGAGCACGTCGGTGGCCCGAGCCGGCGCCATGAAGTCCAGCGCCATCGATACCGTCACGCCCCGCAGTTCCGGGGGCGCTTCCGCGCCGCACCACGCCGCCGCCATCACGGTCAAATCGGCGAGGGTGGCGATGGCGCCGCCATGGACCATGTCGCCGACGGTGACGTTGGAGGGGTCCCACGGCAGCCGCAGCCTGACTTCGTCCTCGCCCAGTTGATCTGCAACGATCCCCAGCTTCGCGACAAACGGCGATTGGGGGAGGAACTCCGCGATCACGTCGCGGCCGCTACGCGGCTCAGGTGCGGTTGGCATCCGCCCATGCTGTCGCACCGCCAAGCCCGGCGAAAGGGCCGCCGGCGCTCCTGGCCTGATGCGTCCGTTGTTTGGCAGCCGCGCCACCCAATCATTGACACCGGCGAAATCGGCTGGTTCCATAGATGACAATAACTGTAAATATGGTAAGTCCTACCAGATTTATCGAGAATCGGCCAAGGAAGCCATGAGCAGCGTTGTGAAGGCCGGCCCGGCCGCGGGGCAGTACGAATTGAGCCATCTGCGCTCGCTGGAGGCAGAGGCGATCCACATCATCCGGGAGGTGGCCGCGGAGTTCGAGCGGCCGGTGCTGTTGTTCTCGGGTGGCAAGGACTCTATCGTCATGCTGCACCTGGCGCTCAAGGCATTCCGACCCGGGCGGCTGCCGTTTCCGGTGATGCATGTCGACACCGGGCACAACTTCGACGAGGTGATCGCCACCCGCGACGAGCTGGTCGCCGAGGCCGGGGTGCGCTTGATCGTGGCGTCGGTGCAGGAAGACATCGACGCCGGCCGCGTCGTCGAGACCATCCCGTCGCGGAATCCGATACAGACCGTGACGCTGTTGCGCGCCATCCGGGAGAACGGGTTCGACGCGGCATTCGGTGGAGCGCGGCGTGACGAAGAGAAGGCGCGCGCCAAGGAGCGGGTATTCAGCTTCCGCGACGAGTTCGGCCAGTGGGACCCGAAGGTCCAGCGGCCCGAGCTGTGGAACCTCTACAACGGTCGCCACCACAAGGGTGAGCACATCCGGGTCTTCCCGCTGTCCAACTGGACCGAATTCGATGTCTGGTCCTACATCGGCGCGGAGAAGATCAAGTTGCCGCCGATCTATTTCGCGCACCGGCGCAAGGTGTTCAGCCGTGATGGCATGTTACTGGCGGTCCACCGGCACCTGCAGCCGCGCGCCGACGAGCCGGTGTTCGAGGCGACAGTGCGCTTCCGCACCGTCGGGGACGTCACCTGTACCGGATGTGTGGAGTCAGAGGCCGGCACCGTGTCGGAGGTCATCGCCGAGACCGCGGTGTCGCGGTTGACCGAGCGGGGCGCGACCAGGGCCGACGACCGGATCTCGGAGGCCGGGATGGAAGACCGCAAACGGCAGGGCTACTTCTGATGGCCGCACCAACAACGCTGTTGCGCATCGCAACTGCCGGCTCGGTCGACGACGGCAAGTCCACGCTGATCGGGCGTCTGCTCTACGACTCCAAGGCCGTGATGGAAGACCAGTGGGCGTCGGTGGAGCGGACGTCTAAAGAGCGCGGCCACGAGTACACCGACCTGGCGCTGGTGACCGACGGCCTGCGTGCCGAACGCGAACAGGGCATCACCATCGACGTCGCGTACCGCTACTTTGCCACTCCCAAGCGGAAATTCATCATCGCCGACACGCCGGGACACATCCAGTACACCCGCAATATGGTGACCGGCGCGTCGACCGCGCAGTTGGTGATCGTGCTCGTCGACGCGCGGCACGGTCTGCTCGAGCAGTCACGCCGGCACACCTTCCTGGCGTCGCTGTTGGGCATCCAGCACATCGTGCTCGCGGTGAACAAGATGGACCTGATCGGCTGGGACAGAGAGAAATTCGAATCGATCCGGGACGACTTCTATGCCTTCGCCGCACGGCTGGATGTGCAAGACGTCGCCACGATCCCGATGTCTGCGCTGCACGGCGACAACGTGGTGACCAAGTCGGACAAGGCGCCGTGGTATGAGGGACCGTCGTTGCTCTCGCATCTCGAGGAGGTCTACATCGCGGGTGACCGCAACCTGGTCGACGTGCGGTTCCCGGTCCAATACGTCATCCGCCCGCACACCCACGAGCATCAAGACCACCGCAGCTACGCGGGAACAGTGGCCAGCGGGGTGATGCGTCCGGGCGACGAAGTGGTCGTGCTGCCGATCGGCAAGACCACCCTGATCACCGCGATCGACGGGCCGAACGGTCCTGTGGAAGAGGCATTTCCGCCGATGGCCGTCTCGGTGAGCCTCGCCGACGAGATCGATATCTCGCGCGGCGATCTGATCGCGCGCACCAACAACCAGCCCAGGGTCGCCAAGGAGTTCGACGCGACCGTGTGCTGGATGGCTGACGATGCGGCACTGGAGCCCGGCCGCGACTACGTCATCAAGCACACCACCAAGACCACGCGCGCGCGGGTGACCGCGCTGGACTACCGGCTCGATGTCAACACCCTGCATCGCGACAAGACCGCAACGGCGTTGAAGCTCAACGAACTTGGGCGGATATCGCTGCGCACCCAGGTTCCGCTGCTGCTCGACGAGTACACGCGCAACGCCAGCACCGGCTCGTTCATCCTCATCGACCCGGACACCAACGGAACCGTGGCGGCCGGCATGGTGCTGCGGGATGTCTCGGCGCAGGCGGCAAGCCCCAACGCCGTGCGGCACAAGTCGTTGGTTACCGCCACCGATAGGGCAGCTCGCGGCAGAACGGTGTGGCTCACCGGCCTGTCGGGTGCCGGCAAGTCGTCGGTGGCCATGCTGGTCGAGCAGAAACTGCTCGAAATGGGCCTTCCCGCTTATGTTCTCGACGGCGACAACTTACGGCACGGTCTGAATGCCGACCTGGGCTTCAGCATGGCCGATCGAGCGGAGAATCTGCGGCGGCTGGCGCATGTGGCGACGCTGCTCGCGGATTCCGGCCAAGTCGTGCTGGTGCCGGCGATCAGCCCGCTGGCCGAGCACCGCGAGATGGCCCGTAAAGTGCACGCCGACGCCGGCTTTGACTTTTTCGAGGTGTTCTGCGACACCCCGCTCCGGGAATGCGAGCGGCGTGATCCCAAGGGGCTGTACGCCAAAGCGCGCGCGGGTGAGATCACGCATTTCACCGGGATCGACAGCCCGTATCAGCGGCCAAAGAATCCGGATTTGCGGCTCACCCCGGAGCGTACCGTTGAGGAGCAGGCGCTGGAGATAATCGACCTGCTCGAGTCGCGGTCGTAGCACAAGATCCCGCATCGTCGTCGGGCTCGGCCTGATTGCCCCACTCCTCCTCGGTCCGCTGCGCGGACCGCATCGTCGTCGGGCTCGGCCTGATTGCCCCACTCCTCCTCGGTCCGCTGCGCGGACCGCATCGTCGTCGGGGCGAGTGGCACAATCCTCAGCGTGCGCATGTCAGCCAAGGCGGAGTACGC
This sequence comes from Mycobacterium sp., assembly GCF_052145595.1. Taxonomy (GTDB): domain Bacteria; phylum Actinomycetota; class Actinomycetes; order Mycobacteriales; family Mycobacteriaceae; genus Mycobacterium. The sequence goes on from NZ_JBKQOI010000298.1 coordinate 16,563, forward strand.
GGTGCGGGCGATGGTCCAGCTCGCCACGGCAACCAGTGGCACGCTGGTCAAGACCGAAGACCTAGCTCAAGCCCAGGGCATCCCGCCGCAATTTCTCGTCGACATCCTGACCAACCTGCGCACCGACCGCCTGGTGCGAAGCCACCGCGGTCGCGAAGGTGGCTATGAACTGGCCCGTCCGGGAAACGAGATCAGCATTGCCGACGTGCTGCGCTGCATCGACGGACCGCTGGCCAGCGTCCGCGACATCGGACTCGGTGACCTGCCGTATTCCGGGCCAACCGCGCCACTGTCGGATGTCTGGCGGGCGCTGCGGGCCAGTATGCGATCGGTGCTGGAAGAGACGACGTTGGCAGACGTCGCGACGGGTGCCCTGCCCAAGCACGTCGCGCAGCTCGCCGATGAATATCGCGATCAGGAGCGCAAACGGCACGGCTCAACGCGCGGCGGCAACTAACTGCCTGAGCCGTAGGGCCGGGTCAGGATCTCCATGGCATGCCCGGAGGGATCCGGAAAGTACACACCGCGCCCGCCGTCGTTGTGGTTGATCTCTCCGGGCCGGTCTTGACGGGGGTCCGCCCAGTGCTGCAAACCACGCGATTTGATCTTGCCGTAGATGGCATCGAAGTCGTCTTCGGAAACGAGAAATGCATAGTGCTGTCGCCGGATTTCCTCGCCCTCGGGGACGTCCGCGTAATCGAGACTGGCGCCGTGCGCGAGTGCGACGATCATGAAGCGGCCGAACGGTGTCGGGTCGGGCAGGCCGAACAGCTCGGCGAGAAACTCCGCGGACTCCCGCTTGTCGCGCGAGGCGACAATGGTGTGGTTGAAACTGATGGTCATAGTTCCTCTTTACCCTTCACGCGAGCGTGCGTGTCTGCACATCGACACGCCGTGAAAGCTGTCAGTTTGCGCACCCTCGTGAACACTCTGAACATCCGGGCCCAAGCCCCTACTTGGGCGCCGTGAGCTCCAGGGCGATGTTGTCGGGGTCGCGGAACTCCAGGATGTATGACGGCCCAATGTCTTTGACCGGCTCGTGCTGGACACCCAGTTCGGCGAGATGGGCCGCTGCGGCGTCCAATTCGGCCTTGCTGCTGAGCCGGAACGCGATGTGGTCAAGACCGACGCGATCCTCGTCGAAGCGGTCCGTGGCGACCGGCCGCAGCCCGATCAGCGTGCCGCCTAGGTCGTAGATGACACCGCCGAACAGGAAGCCGAATTGCTTGCGGGTTGCTTCGTCGGCATTCTCGGGGACCTCCAGCAGCACCGGCCAACCGAACACGCTTTCGTAGAACTGACGGGATCGCTCGATGTCGGTGACGGTCAGGCGGACGTGCGCGATAGAAGTACTGGTGAAACCCACCTGGCCCATGCTGCCATTCCACGGGCCAGATGTAGACGGCGTGCCAGAATCGCCGTCGTGCAGATAGCAATGACCATGCCGGTGATGGAGCCGGACTTGACTGCGACGGTTTTACAGAACTGGGCGCGCGCGATCGACGAGGGCCCGTTCTCGTCGCTGTGCTGGGGCGAGCGCATCGCATTCGAAAACCCGGACAACCTGACGCTGCTCGGCGCGCTGGCCGCCTGGACCAGTCGGGTCCGGCTGCTGACGACGGTGATCGTGCCGCAGCTGCACGACCCGGTCATGCTGGCCAAGGCGCTGGCGACCGGAGACGTGCTGTGCGGCGGCCGGCTGAGCGTGGGCATCGGCGTGGGCGGCAGGCACGAGGACTACCACGCCGTGGGCGCCGACCCGGCGACGCAGACTATGCGCGGCATGGCCGAACGCGTGGCGGTGATGAAACGGGTCTGGGCCGGCGAGAAGATCACCGAGTCGGTGCTGCCGGTCGGTCCGGCACCGGTCCAGCGCGGTGGTCCGCCGCTGTTCGTCGGCAGTATCGGGCCCAAGACCATCCGCAACGCCGCGGCCTGGGCCGACGGGCTGGCCGGCACCACCCTGGACCTCGACGTCGTCAAGCAGAATGAGTTGTTCGACGTGGCGCGGGAGGCGTGGGCGCAGGCCGGCAAGCCCAAACCCCACCTGGTGACGTCGTTCTGGTTCGCGTTCGGCTCGCCCGAGCAGGCCCGCGCCCAGGTACACCGTCATCTGCGGCGTTATATGAACTGGATACCGGCCGAATACGTCGACGCGATGGCGCCGATGACCGGCTGGGCCGGCAGCGAAGACGAGTTGCTGGCCGTACTGCGGAAGTTCGAAGGGATCGGCACCGACGAGGTTCAGCTCATCCCGACGAGTTCGGACCTCGACCAGCTTCGGCGCGCGGCCGAGGTGGTGGGGAAGCTTTAGGGCGCGCTCACCCTCGGACGCGGACTGCTGGGGTCCTTCACTGTGATACTGGCGGCGTGCCTTTCATCGAACGCGTCGCGTCCCGCGAGATCTATCGGAACCCGTGGCTGGTGGTCCGCGAGGACGACATCCGCCGCCCGGACGGCAGCCTCGGCATCTATTCCGTGGTAGACAAGCCGACGTATGCGCTGGTGATGCCGTACGACGGGCAGCGTTTCCGCTTGGTCGAGCAGTTCCGGTATCCCCTCGGCGCGCGGCGCTGGGAGTTTCCGCAGGGCAGCCCTCCGGGTCTGGCGGACGCCGAACCGTCCGCGCTGGCCGAACGTGAGCTGCGCGAGGAAACAGGACTGCTCGCGACGTCGTTCGAGCCCCTCGGCCTGCTCGATGTCGCTGCTGGAATGACCAGTCAGCGTGGGTGGGTGTTCTTGGCCACCGGAATTACCGAGGGAGACGCGGATCGTGAGCACGAGGAACAGGACATGCAAAGTGCGTGGTTCTCGCGTGAAGACGTCGAGGAGATGATTCGCTCGGGAGTGATCGTCGACGCGCAGTCGATCGCCGCCTACGGCCTGTTCCTGTTGCACCGACGATGAATGCGGTGGATCTTGGGGCCGGCGTTAGCCGAATCCGTTCCATCCACAGGCGAAGTCGTGCGCGCGCTCGGCTTGGGCGACAATGACACCATGCCACGCCAGTCCTTTGACGATGCCAACGCGTTCCATCGGATCATGCGCACCTTCGCGGCCACGAAGATGGGCGCGGCGCTTCTCCGTCCGACGGCACACCACCTCGACCAGGTCATCAGCAAGATCACCGGCGGCCGGAGCAGCTTCGCTGGGATCGCAACGGGCGTTCCCGCGGTCATGCTCACCACCACGGGAGCCAAATCGGGGGAGCCCCGCACCGTCGCGGTCTACGGAATCCCGCACCCCGACGGCTTGGGGCTCATCGCGTCCAACTTCGGCGGCGCGAAGCACCCGGCCTGGTACCACAACCTGAAGGCCAACCCAGAAGCGACGGTAACCGTCGGGCGCGATACCTGGCCCGCCACAGCGCGACTCGCCACACCCCGCGAGCGCGACGAGATCTGGGCGAAAGGTGTCGAGATCTACCCCGGCTGGAGGAAGTACGAAGTGCGGGCCGGCAAACGCCACATCGAGGCGTTCGTCCTCACCCGAGTTTGAGGTCCACCGGATGCCCAGGTGCGTGCCCGGAACATGTTGCGGCACTTGCGGCTTCACGCCGTAGCGGTCAATTGCAGTCCCTACCCGTTCACCCGGGTTTGGTTTGACTGACTTGTGACACCGTTGGGACGCGCGGGGCAGATGGTGGCGCGAGTGTCGGTTGGGATGGTGTGGGGAAGTACTTGCGGGTAGCGTTTCTGCTGTCCGAGCAAACGAACAAGGAGGGCTCAATGGCGGGCAAGTTCGAAATCAGCAAAGACAAGGCCGGCAAGTATCGGTTCCACCTCAAGGCCGCCAACGGCGAGATCATCGCCGCGAGCCAGGGGTACGAGACCAGGGCGAATGCCGAGAAGGGCATCGAGTCGGTGAAGAAGCACGCTCCCGATGCAAAGGTCGAAGACCTGAGCGACAAGTAGCCCGCCGACAAATCGCGCCGTACCGCTGTTCGGACCCGCAGGAGATTCGACGGCGAACTCACGACATGGTCGTCGCGGCGCGCTGCCGTGCGATGACGGCTTGGTCGGCGTCCTAAGTGGGCGCCGGTGTTACGTCCGGGGAATGGCCCAACGCCCCACTCACCGACGCCATAGCACACCTCGACCCGCAGGACACGACGTACGGATCACCGGGCGCTAGGCCCACGGGCAGCACGCCGTCCTCGACGCCGGGTTCACCGACGCCATCGATGACGACGAGTGAGACTCATCGGCGAACCACTTAACCTCAACCGGAAGCCTGTTCTGTTCACGCCGCCGACACCACCGGGATCGTTACACCCGTGCGCGCCGAGGCCACGCACCTGACCGTGCTCGATCGGGCATCAGCCCAGCGCTGGCCTTACCTCGTAAAGTCCAGGTTGATCTCCGAATTCAATTCCCTTGTGAAGTTCTCCACGCACTCGTTGATCAGCGACTCAAACGAGCCGGGATCGCCATAGATGCTCGGATGGAAGGTCACTGAACCGACCCAGTGAGCGTGTACGTTGCCTTCCTCATCGCGCCTCACGGTCACGGTGGTCGAACTCATTTAGCTGTCCCTTTCATTCGGTCGGTTTGGGCAGTAGCCCCTCCACTTAATAACTGGCTTCGCACATTGCTCCCGCAGCAAGGGGAGAGTAGCGCAGCCGGTGCCAGATCAGCCCGCCGCGCCAAGATCCGGCGACCGTCCGCGCCATTCGGCCGATTATTGCGCCACCGATCGCCATTGAGAGGGCCTCAGCCGTCCGCGGGATGCCGACGCTTGGGGCCGGAACATGCTGCTTCACTTGCGGCTTCAGGCCACAGAGGTCCATTGCGGTCCATACCCGTCCACAGGGGTTTGGCCGGTGAGTTTTTGAAGACTTGTGACAACGTCGTGTCACGCTCAGACTGACTGATATGCGCGACCGCGAGACGATCGACTCAGAATTGCGGCTCATCGCTCTTGGGCGTCGATCGGTTCGTGAGCAGGGCGGTCAGCCGTCGTGCGGACAGGCCGACGAACTGCTCGACGAGCGCCTAGGCCACCGCGCGGGGACGTCCAAAACCGACGCGGTTGAAGCGTGTGACACCGAGGTTGTCGCAGACACCTGGCCGCGGCGCGATGAAACCGACGACATCACGTCTCACGGGCGTAGGGGTGTGCTGCGCCGCTTCGGCCCCTTTGCGGCGTTGCCGCTGTCTCTGGTGGCCCTCGCCACCGCGGTAGTGGTGATGTTCGCGGTCCACGAACCAGACCCAGCGGCGCAGCCGGCGGCAGTCCCGCCGCCGTCGAGTGCGCCAGCTAACCCGGCTCCGCCCAAAGCACAAGCTCCGCCGGTTGACATCGTCGACAGGGCGTTCATCGACGGGTTGAAACAGGTTGGCGTGCCAGTTCCCAGCCGCGAATACGTGACGTCCCAGGGGCACGCCGTCTGCGATTTCCTAGCGCACCAATCCAACTTCGCAGACGCCGTAGGCTTCGTGCAGCGATCGTCGATATGGGACGCCAATCAAAGCGCCGACTTCGCCGCTGGTGCCATCGTCTCGTACTGCCCCCAGTACGAACCTGCAAGCTCGGACGACATGTCGCCGGCCTTCCAGAATGCTCTCTCTAATCTGCAAGCCATCCAAGGCGATCTGCAAGGCATCCAAGGCAATCTGCAGGGCATCCGAGATGATCTGCAAGCCATCCCGGGCCACCCGTGATCCGGGTCATCGGCACCACACCGGTTTGAGTACCGCCACCAGCGCGTTTACGCGCTCAGATCGCCGCCAGCGGGTACACCAGAGGCAATAGTGTATGGCGGTGTTCCCGCTCGCCGGGAAGGTGCCCGCGATCGCGGGCGGCCGTGGAAAGCCCTCTGCTATTGGTGGCCGAGTCTAACGCCGGGTATTTCCTCCCTCGCCCGGCCATCCCATTTCAACCCGCGGCGCCTCGTGGGGTTGCGGACCCGATCTAGGTTTGCAGGACACGCAAATCGCTGCTTTCGTCGGGTGCTACGGCGATCCGGTTTCCCAATGCAGGTCCTGTGCAAACCCCAGGTATCGGTTGCCCCTTATCGCGATACGATTCGAATCTGCGCGTGACCGATGCTGGCCAGGCGATTCCGGGTCACTCTGATGCATCGGTCATGACGTGGTCGGAGGTGTCCCATGTCGTTCGTGATCGCGGCGCCGGAGCTGGTGACAGCCGCGGCAGCAGATCTGGCGAATATCGGGTCGACACGCACCGCGGCCAATGCCGCCGCGGCGACCCCGACGACGGGGGTGCTGGTCGCGGCTGAGGATGAGGTGTCGGCGGCGGTTGCGGCGGTGTTCTCCGCCCATGGTCGGGGCTTTCAGGCACTCGGTGCGCAGGCGGCGGCGTTTCATGACCAGTTTGTGCAGGCGTTGACCGCCGGTGCGGGCTCCTATGCCAGCGCGGAGGCTGCCAATGTTGCGGCGTTTGCGGCAAATCCGGCGCAGACGGTACAGCAGGATCTGCTCGGCGTGATCAATGCGC
>NZ_JBKQOI010000299.1:0-3551 GCF_052145595.1 Mycobacterium sp.
TCATCACCCCGGCCTTCGCCCACGGATCAGTGTCGGACTGCGACGTCACCCGCGCCACGATGCTGGCATTGCCGGTCAGCGGCTGCGACACGTAATTGAACTGATCGCTGCCCCCCCAGATATCAGCACCGGAGCCGTTGACGGTGAAGACACCGCTGGCGTACGACGCCGACCCCGCCACAGCCGGGCTCCCCACATCCGCATCCGCCCACGGCGACGGCACCGCACTGGAGCCACCCGCGGTAACACTCACGTTATCGAAAGTGGCCGTGCCCAGCGCGCTGGCACTGTGGGCGCAATTGAAGATGCCGATGGTGACCGGGTCGGTCAACGAGATCGTCGTCGCCCCGACCGGGGCCCAGGTGGTGCCATCGGCCGAGGAGAACGCGGTAATCGTATTCCCGGTCCGGGTCAGCTTCAGCCACGCGTTGGGGAAGGTATAGCTCCCGCCCGCCACCTGAGTGTTATAGCCGTACTGGAAGGCGATGCCATTGCCGGGCGTCACGCCCAGCAGCGCATAGGACGAGCCGATGGCCGTGGACTGCTTGATCATCACGCCGGCCTTCGCCCACGGATCAGTGTCAGACTGCGACGTCACCCGCGCCACGATGCTGGCATTGCCGGTCAGCGGCTGCGACACGTAATTGAACTGATCGGTGCCCCCCCAGATATCGGCGCCGGAGCCGTTGACGGTGAAGACCCCGTTCGCGTACGAGTACGAAGCCGACCCGGGCACAGCCGGGCTCCCCACATCCGAATCAGACCACGGGGACGGAAGGACGGTCTCGGTCAGGGTCTCCGTCGCCCCGGTGGCGAGGTTCACCCAGGCGGACAGCTGGCCGCCGTAGGCTGTGCCGAACGCCGCGCCGTTGACCGTGGTACCGGCCGGCACGGTGATCGGGACGTTCACCGCCGAGCCGCTGTTGGTGACGGTGACCGTACCATTGGTGATGCTGGCGGTGTAGTTGCCGCCGCTCTCGGCTGTGGCCCACGCGCCCTGCTCGGCCAGGGTCTGCGCCTCGGTGACGTCGGTCATCTGGGCCACCGGGGAGTTGGTGTTGTACCAGGCATTGTACTGGCTCAGCATGTTGCTGATCAGGTCCAGGATCGTGTAGCCGTAGTCCGCGGTGCCCTGGGTGGCCGGGCCGATCAGGTTGGTCTGGTGGGCGTAGCCGACCCGCGGGTTGTTATCCAGCACGTGGCCCAGCATGATCCGGGACTCGACCGCCAGCAGCCCGGCCTCGGTCAGCGGCGCGCTGAGGCAGGTCGAGGTCGAGGTGTCTCCGCCGCAGTGCCCGGTCTCGCCGTTGCCGATCGAGACGCCCGACTTGACATACAAGGTGTTGTACTCGTTGAGCTGGTCGGGCCAGTTGGCCGCGTTGTAGTAGATGTTGCTCGGGTAGCGGGGCGCGCCGAGCGCGGCCCCCAGCGCGTACTGCGTCGGCTGCCGCGAGCCGTCCTGGGCGAACGTGGTGACCCCGGTGCCGGCCAGCGCGGCCGTCATGTTCGGGTTCTCCAGCCCGGAGTGCTCCCCGGTCACCACCGCGGCCGGGGTGTAGTTGGGGAGGGCGTTGGCCGCAGCGAAGGCCTGGTCCAGGCCGATCTCCTGCTCGATGGAGGAGTCAGCCGTGGTGCTGGTGGCCGGCAACCAGCTGCCGGCGGCGCTGGAGCAGTCGATGCCGGGGTCGGTGGCCGACGGATAGGTGGAACTCGACCCGGGCGCGCCTCCCGCGGCAAACCCGGTGTCGGTGAAGCTGTAGGTAGCTCCGGTGCTCTCGGGCACCTGGCCGACCAGCCCGTAGGTGGTCGAGCTCGGGTTCTCCCGGTAGACGTTGTACCCCCAGAAGCCGGTCCCGCCGCCGAACTCCGACTTCAGCGTAGCCAGCGACGGCCCGGCAGTACCGCCGGTGCCGGTGCCGTTGGTGGCATCGGGCCAGGCCAGGGTGACCGACCCATTAGCGCCCACGGTGACCGACTGGGGGGTGGAAGGCTCCGACTCCCCGTACGCGGTCGCTGCGGTGATCTCATAGCTGTAGGAGCCGGCCGCCAAGGTCCCGCCAGAGGTGCTGGGCGTGACCGAGGTCAGCGCCTGGGGCTGCCAGACCGTGCAGCCCAGGAACAGGTGCGACCAGGTGTGAGTGATCCAGTTGAAATCGGCCTTATCGGCGAGCAGTGCATTGACCAGCCCCTGATCCTCGGGATAGCCGGAGTTCGCGACGTAGCCAGGATCGGTGAACGTGCCGCCGCTGTCGGTGACACTGCCGGTGCAGTTCGCATTCGACGGGGTCCCCGACGTCGACGTGCACGCGCCGACCGCGTTGAACGCCAGGTTCAGCTTGATCCCGGTCGTCTGCTCCCAGTTGGCCACGTACGCCACGTCGGCCGCGCTCATCTGCTGGTCCGGCGGCGCGGCACCGGTTCCCTGTGTAATCCCCTGGTCCGCGACCGGGCAGGTGTAATCCGGCGGGTTGGTGGCCGCCGGGGTGCACTGGAGCGCCGAGCTCCACTCATTGTCGGCGATGAAGTTGTCGTCGATGTCCTGGCCGAAGTAGTTACGGTACAAGCCCAGGTGGGTGCCCTGAGTCACCCAGTTGATCAGCCCCGGCGCCAGCAGCAGCCACTGCAGCTGGCTCGCGTTGTAGTCGAAGTTGAGCGCCAGCTCCGACACCCCCGCCTGCGGATCAGTGGACGGATGCTGGTACACCCCGGCCAGCACCCCGGCTGTATTGGTGATCAGCGGCGTGAACGGCGCCCCGGCGGTCACCGTGGACCAGTAGCCGTAAGTGCCGGTATCGAACGGGACCGGGCCCTTCAGCTCGGGGAAGGCAGCCAGCCCCGCGGCGGTCAGCGTCCCGGTCGTGCCGTCCAGCGCCCCCCCGCTCACGTCGAGCTGGCCCGTGGTGGTGGTGGGGTACGCGTAACCGTCCACCTGGCGCACGTTAAAGGTGGACTCGTAGCTGTACAGGGCGGTCAGCTGCCCGGCGGCGAAGTCCGCCGGGGCATCGGCGATCACCACGCCGTTGAAGTTACCGGTAGTGGTACTGGTGGTCAGCGCCGGCAAGGTCACCGTCTCCGAGCCGATCGCGCCCGCCGCGGTGACCTCGGTGTAGGGCACGCCCTCGCTGGACAGTGCCGCCTCCCAGGCCCCCGTCGTGGGATCAGCCGACCCGCTCCCGATCAGCAGGACCTTCAGGTCCAGCGTGGGCGCCGTGGCCGCCGCGGCAACCGTGGCCGCAGACCCCGCACCAGCAGCCGCCATCCCAGCGGCCGAAAGCACCGCGGCCAGGCTCAGACCCAGCCATCTCACACCACGGCGCCTGCGTCCTGCAACGGAATTCCCCACCAAACTCGCCACCCCTCCAGAAGACCTACGCGGTGCAATACCACCGCAAATAGGCCAGAACCATGCACAACGGCCAGAAGACCCGGATCGCTGTTTCCCGGGTCTTCCACCTAAGTGACGCCCGGTGACCCGAGCCGGATTACGCCAAACCCAAAAATTTTTACTTGACCCAAAAGCGACATGCCCGTTATGCCTACGTGACCGACGC
>NZ_JBKQOI010000300.1:0-18726 GCF_052145595.1 Mycobacterium sp.
GAGGATTTTCTGCACCTAACGATCGCAAACCCTTCCCACCGACACAGTCGGCAGGGCAGGCTATCGGCATGGCCAAGCGCAGCATGATCAGGAAGGCCTCGAAGGCGGTGGCCGTGCTCGCCGCAACGATAATCGTCGCTGCCTGCGGCGGATCACCGCAGGCACGCAGCATTACGTTGACGTTCGTCCGGCACGCCCAGTCCGAGTCCAACGCGAGCGGGATCCTCGACACCAGCGAACCCGGTCCGGGCCTGACCCCGGAGGGCAAAGACCAAGCCGAACAGGTCGCACGCGAGCTTGCCCGCGAACACTACGACGCCGTTTACGCCTCGACCATGGTGCGAACCCAACAAACCGCCGCGCCGTTGGCCGCCGAGCTCGGCAAGCAGGTGGAGGTGCTGCCCGGCCTGCAAGAGATCAACGCCGGCTGGTTCGAGGGCAAGCCGGTTTCGACGGCCCCCTCGACCTACCTGCTGGCGCCCGCGGACTGGCTTCGAGGCGACCTCCAAAACAGCATCCCCGGCTCTATCACCGGCAAGGAGTTCAACGAGCGGTTCACCGCAGCCGTCAACAAGATCTACAACAGCGGCCACAACAACCCGGTGGTGTTCTCGCATTTGTACGCCATCGAGTACTGGACGCTGATGAACACGAAGAACGCCAAGGACAGCCTGGCGACCAGCCATCCACTGCCCAACGTCGGGCGCGTGGTCATCACCGGCAACCCGATGACCGGCTGGACGCTGGAGGACTGGGACGGCATCCGCAACTTCACCGGCTAAGCCCAACAGCACGGTTGACGTGAGCGGCCGCGAGCCGCAACGATGGCTGCATGCGCTATGTCGTTACCGCCGGTACCGGGTTTATTGGTCGCCGCGTCGTATCTCGTCTGCTGGAAACCCGGCCGGACGCGCAGGTCTGGGTGTTGGTCCGCCGGCAGTCGCTGGGACGCTTCGAACGCCTCGCGGCGGAGTGGGGTGAACGTTCGAAACCCCTGGTCGGCGAGTTGCCGGAGCTGGCGCTGAGCGACGAGACCCTCGCCGAGCTGGGCCAGGTCGATCATGTGGTGCACTGCGCGGCGATCTATGACATCACCGCGGGTGAGGCCGAGCAACGGGCCGCCAACGTCGAGGGCACCCGCTCCGTGATCGACTTGGCGCAGCGGCTGGACGCCACCTTGCACCACGTGTCGTCGATCGCCGTGGCGGGCGACTTCGCCGGCGAGTACACCGAAGACGACTTCGACGTCGGCCAGCAGCTGCCGACCGCGTATCACCGGACGAAGTTCGAAGCCGAGCTGCTGGTGCGGTCGACGCCCGGGCTGCGCTACCGCATCTACCGGCCGGCCGTGGTGGTGGGCGATTCCCGCACCGGGGAGATGGACAAGGTCGACGGGCCGTACTACTTCTTCGGCGTGCTGGCCAAGTTGGCCGTATTGCCGTCGTTGACCCCAATGCTGCTGCCCGACACCGGGCGCACCAACATCGTCCCGGTCGACTTCGTCGTCGACGCGCTCGTCGCACTCATGCACGCCGACGGCTCAACTTCCTGGGACGGACGAACCTTCCACCTCACCGCACCGAAAACCGTTGGACTGCGTGGCATTTACCGCGGCGTTGCCAAGGCGGCCGGACTGCCGCCACTGCGCGGGTCGCTGCCCCGCTCGGTGGCTGCGCCGGTGCTCAAGGTGCGCGGGCGCACCCGGGTGCTGCGCAACATGGCGGCCACCCAACTGGGGATCCCCGCCGAGGTTTTCGACCTCGTCGACCTGAGGCCCACGTTCGTCAGCGACGAGACCCGGAAAGCACTGCGGGGCACGGGCATCGAAGTCCCCGAGTTCGCCGGCTATGCCCCCAAACTGTGGCGGTACTGGGCCGAGCACCTCGACCCCGATCGTGCGCGTCGTGACGATCCCAAAGGACCGCTGCAGGGCCGGCACGTGATCATCACCGGCGCATCCAGCGGCATCGGGCGGGCGTCGGCGATCGCCGTCGCGGAGCGGGGCGCAACGGTGTTCGCGCTGGCCCGCAACGCCGAGGCGCTGGACCGGCTGGTCGCCGAGATCCGCGCCAACGGCGGGCAGGCATATGCCTTCACCTGCGATGTCACCGACTCCACGTCGGTGGAGCACACCATCAAAGACATCCTGGGCCGCTTCGACCACGTCGACTACCTGGTGAACAACGCCGGCCGGTCGATCCGCCGTTCGGTGGTCAACTCCACCGACCGGCTGCACGACTACGAACGGGTGATGGCGGTCAACTACTTTGGCGCGGTGCGGATGGTGCTGGCGTTGCTGCCGCACTGGCGTGAGCGCCGGTTCGGTCACGTGGTCAACGTCTCCAGCGCCAGCGTGCTCGCCCGCAACCCCAAATACAGCTCGTATCTGCCCACCAAGGCGGCACTGGACGCGTTCGCCGACGTCGTCGCGTCGGAGACGCTGTCCGACCACGTCACGTTCACCAACATCCACATGCCGCTGGTCGCCACACCCATGATCGCGCCGTCACACCGGCTCAACTCCGTGCCGCCGATCAGCCCCGAGCGCGCGGCGGCGATGGTGGTTCGCGGCCTCGTCGAGAAGCCGGTGCGCATCGATACCCCGCTGGGCACGCTCGCCGGAATCGGCAACTACTTCACGCCGAGGACTTCGCGGCGAATTCTGCATCAGCTCTACCTGGGCTACCCCGATTCGGCTGCGGCGCGCGGAGTTTCGTCACCTGCGACCACCGAAGCGACCAAGGACCGTCCGCCGGTGCGGCGCCGGCCGAAGCGTCCGGTCCGCGCCGTCGCGCGCATGCAGTTTCCCAAGCCGGTCAGAAAGGCGATCCGCCTTGTTCCCGGAGTGCACTGGTGATCGTACGATTCTGCGGTGGGCGAGACCGGTAGGTTACCGATTTTCGTCGACGTCGACACCGGCGTCGATGACGCGTTGGCGTTGGTGTACTTGCTGGCCAGTGCTGACGCAGAGGTGGTCGGCATCGCATCGACCAGCGGAAATGTTGCGGTAAAACAAGTTTGCGCGAACAACTTGGGCCTGCTCGAGCTGTGCGGGATCACCGGCGTCCCGGTGTCCAAGGGCTCCGACGAAACCCTGAGCGGCCCGATGCGCACTCCCTCGAGGGTGCACGGGCCCAGGGGCTTGGGGTATGCCGACCTGCCGCCGACCGATCGGCAGCTCACCGGCTACGACTCCGCGACCGCCTGGGTGCGTGCCGCACATGCCTTTCCCGGCGAACTGATCGGCGTGGCGACCGGCCCGTTGACCAACCTGGCGCTGGCGCTGCGAGCCGAACCCGCGTTGCCGACGCTGTTGCGCCGGCTGGTGATCATGGGTGGCTCCTATGACCACCGCGGCAACACCACCGTCGTGGCGGAATGGAATATCAGCGTGGACCCCGAGGCAGCGGCCGAGGTATTGGGGGCCTGTTCCGTTAATTCTCTTGGGCTGCAGCGGCTTCCGATCTTGTGCGGCTTGGACCTGACCCGCAAAGTCGCGATGACACCGGAACACCTCACGAGACTGGCCGCCGCCGCGCAGTCGACGACCACCGCGCTGAGCGAGCGCGACGAACGCGGCACCCGTTCGACGGCGTCCAATCCCCTGATTCGGGTGATCGAGGACGCGATGCGGTTCTACTTGGAGGCCTACAGCGACAATGGGCACGGATACCTGGCGCATCTGCATGACCCGTTGGCCGCCGCGGTAGCGCTGGATCCGGAACTCATCGCGACCCGTCCGGCGACGGTGGACGTCGAGTTGACCGGGACCCTGACCCGTGGCATGACGGTGACCGACTGGTCGGGACGCCGGAAACCCAACGCGCTGATCGGCGTTGATGTGGACCCGGCGGTGTTCTTCGACCGGTTCATCGAACGGGTCGGACCGTTCGCGCGCCGGCTCGGCTGACCCTCGCCGAGCGCAAAGGGATTGTGCCGGCTTTACTCATAACTTCCCTCGAGGTACCAGCGCCGCTGGCGATAGCACAGCAGCAGCGCACGCTCGCCCTCCAGCAATACCTGAGCGCGGGCGGTGCGGCTCCCCCCTTGTCCGGCCCCTTGACCGGCCACAGGCCCGTCGTCCCACCACCGCTCGTCGACCGGCCAGGGTCCGGCCCACCAGCGCAGCGGATCGTCGCGACCGCGGGCGACCAGTCGCGCCGGGTCGGCGGAGAACATCCCCCTGCTGGTCACCCGCACCGGATTTCCTCGGGCATCAAGCAATTCCACCGGGTCATCGAGGAGCACGGCCGGTGACGGCTCGGGCAGTTGGCCGGGCCACGGCAGACCCGGGTCGGCCCGCGGTACCGGCTCGTCGCCCAACGGGGTCAACGTGATGCGTTCGGCCGGCCCGCGACCGCCGGAGAGCACCGGCACCCGCACCGCCTCCGGGCCGAGCAAGCCCTGCACCCGCACCAGCGCCCGACGGGCCCGAAGCCTGTCCTCCTCACCGAGCCCACCCCATAACGGCAGCTGCAGCGCCTCGGCGGACACCACCTCCACCGCCTGCAGCCGGAGCAACGTCACCGGTGCGGTGGGGCGGTCCTGAGAGGTCCGATTGCACAGCCACCCGTCCAGCTGCCAGCGCACCCGGTCGGCGGTGGCGTCCTCGGTCAACGGCTCGGCGCACCGCCACACCCGGGTCAGCTCTTCGCCGTTGGCGGTGACGGCGTGAATGGCCAGCCGGGTGCAGCCCACTCCGGCGGCCATCAGCGCCTGGTGCAGCGTGCCGGCCAACGAGCGCCCGGCGAACGCCGCGGCATCGACCCGGTCGATCGGCGGATCGCAGTCCAGCACGGCCTCGAGTTCCGGCGGCGGCTCCCGCCCGGACGGTCCCCGCTCGGGTTCGCCGCGGGCTAACCGGTGCGCGGTCACCCCGTCGGCGCCGAACCGGGAGGCCACATCGGGACGGGTCAGCGCGGCGAACTGCCCGATGGTGCGAATCCCCAGCCGCCACAACAGATCCGTCAGGTCTTCTCGCCCAGGACCGGACAGGCTGGGCTCGGCGGCAAGCTGCCGGATCGACAGCGCCGACAGAAACCGCGCGTCGCTTCCCGGCTCTACCACCCGGCCCGCACGCGCGGCGTAGACCGCGGTGGACAACTGGTCGGCGATCCCGACCTGACATTCGGCGCCGGCCGCGGCCACCGCGTCGATCAGCCGTTCGGCGGCGTGGGCCTCGGACCCGAAAAAGCGGGCCGCCCCGCGCACCGGCAACACCAAGAGCCCGGGCCGCAGCACCTCGGCGTGGGGCACCAGGTCGTCCACCGCCGCGACGACCCCTTCGAAGAAGCGGGCGTCGCGGTCGGCGTCGGCGGTCACGACGTGCAGTTGCGGGCACCGCGCCGCCGCCTCCCGGCGCCGCAGCCCTCGCCGCACTCCCGCCGCACGGGCGGCCGACGAGCAGGCGATCACCCGGTTGGCCAGAGTGACCGCGACCGGGGCCGTCGCGGGCTGGCCCGCTGCCGCCGCCGCCGCGACCGCGGGCCAGTCCATGCACCAGATCGCCAACACTCGGGAGGCCACGAAACTCATCTGCACTCACCCGGCCCGCACCCGGCCAATCGTCCGTCCCGCACACACCCCGCTGACCTGCAGCCGTACCCCGCTGATCCGCCCGAATCCGCCCCGGCCACCCGCCGTGATCTCGTAGCCACAGACCCGGGCCGCAAGCCGCGTCGGCGCCCCTTGCCAGTCGCCGTCGGTGACCAGCAGGGTGCAGCCTTTATGGCGGGCGCGGGCCACCACAGCCCGTGCCCGTGTCTGCGGGACCAGGCGCCCGCTCAGACCGAGCACCACCAGGTCCATGCCGTCGATGAGCACCGCGGCCACCTCCACCGGATCGGTTCCGGGATCCGGTATCACCGCGAGCCGGCTCAGATCCGCCCCCATCTCCACAGCGGCCAGCAGTCCGATATCCGGCTGGCCGACGATTGCCACGTTGCCCCCGGCCGCCGTTACCGCGGCCACCATGCTCAACAGCAGTGATCGGGCTCCCGACAGCACCGCCACCGTTCCCCGCGGCAACGGCACCGGCAGCGACTCCGCAAGCCACCGCGGGAGCGCCAGCTGGGATTCCGATTCCGGCAGCAGGTCATCGGCGCGGGCGACGACCGTCCCGGACATCACAGCAATCTTCCGGCGCAGCGATTCGAGCTGCTCAGCACGGTTTTCCTGCCGTTGATCGGAGACGAAAGCCGCAGTCATGACTTGGCCTCCCGACCACTCTTGACCAATACTTTTTCGAAAGTATGTTCGATAGGGTCGAGTAAACACCCGCCTTTGGAGCCCGTCAAGCCAACCGTCAAGCGGCGTGAGAACCCCCGGTACTGCTGTGACTAATGGGGCGCGAAACGCGTGAATTCGTCCAGACTTAAACCAGTGCGATTCGCGTCGGCGTGTCTTCGCCACTGGTTAAGTGTCGTGAAAGCCGCCCCGCGCGAACCTACCCTCGATTTGCCCGACTCCTCTCAGGCCACTACGCGGCCTGCATCGTCGTCGGGCTACTCCCACTCGATGGTGCCGGGCGGTTTACTGGTGATGTCCAGCACCACGCGGTTGACCTCGGCCACCTCGTTGGTGATGCGGGTCGAGATGCGCTCCAGCACCTCGTAGGGAACCCGGGTCCAGTCGGCGGTCATGGCGTCCTCGCTGGACACCGGCCGCAGCACGATCGGGTGGCCGTAGGTGCGGTTGTCGCCCTGCACACCGACCGAGCGGACGTCGGCCAGCAGCACCACCGGGCACTGCCAGATCTGGTTGTCCAGGCCCGCCGCGGTCAGCTCCTCGCGCGCGATCGAGTCGGCGCGCCGCAGCGTGTCCAGCCGCTGCGCGGTGACCTCGCCGACGATCCGGATGCCCAGTCCCGGCCCCGGAAATGGCTGGCGCGCAACGATTTCCTCCGGCAGGCCCAACTCCCGCCCGACCGCGCGCACCTCGTCTTTGAACAGCAGCCGCAGCGGCTCGACGAGTTTGAACTTCAAATCGCCCGGCAGGCCGCCGACGTTGTGGTGGCTCTTGATGTTCGCGGTGCCGCTGCCCCCGCCGGACTCCACCACGTCCGGATACAGCGTGCCCTGCACCAGGAACTCAACCGGCTTGTCTCCCAAGACATCCCGCACCGCACTCTCGAAGGCCCGGATGAACTGGCGCCCGATGATCTTGCGCTTGCCCTCGGGATTGGTCACCCCCACCAGCGCCTGAAGGAAGGTGTCCGCCGCGTCGACGGTGACCAGATTGGCGCCGGTGGCGGCCACGAAATCGCGCTGCACCTGCGCGCGCTCGCCGGCGCGCAACAGCCCGTGGTCGACGAAGACACAGGTCAACCGGTCTCCGATGGCGCGCTGCACCAGCGCCGCCGCCACCGCGGAATCCACACCGCCGGACAGCCCGCAGATCGCGTGGCCGTCGCCGACCTGAGCACGCACCTGCTCGATCAGGGCACCGGCGATGTGGGCGGGCGTCCAGTCCGCGCCGAGCCCGGCGAAGTCGTGCAGGAACCGGCTGAGTACCTGTTGCCCGTGCGGGGTGTGCATCACCTCTGGGTGGTACTGCACCCCGGCCAGACGCCGGTCCCGGTTCTCGAAGCCGGCCACCGCCGCACCCGCGCTGCTGGCCACCACGTCGAATCCATCCGGCGCGGCCGTGACCGCGTCGCCGTGGCTCATCCAGACCGGCTGGACACTGGGCAGCCCTGAATGCAGATCGCCACCAAGGACTTTCAGCTCAGTGCGGCCATACTCGCGAGTGCCGGTATGGGCGACCGTCCCGCCCAGCGCCTGCGCCATGGCCTGGAACCCATAGCAGATGCCGAACACCGGCAGCCCAAGGTCGAACAGCGCCGGATCGATTTGCGGAGCGCCTTCGGCGTAGACACTGGCAGGTCCGCCGGAAAGGACGAGCGCCACCGGTTGACGGGCCTTGATCTCCTCGATCGAGGCCGTGTGCGGGATGACCTCGGAGAAAACCCGTGCCTCGCGGACCCGGCGGGCGATCAACTGCGCATACTGCGCGCCGAAGTCGACGACAAGCACCGGTTGAGCAGGCGTTGCATGCCCGTCGACGTCAGCGGGTTCGGCCACGGCAGAAAGTGTAGTGGCTGGCGACGACCGCCTTGGTAACGAGGAGTCGGCTCACAGCGAGAACGCCTGACGCAGTGCGTCGACGGCATCCGGGTCGCCTTTGAAGTCGACGCGCCGCAGCGCCGCCTTGCGCTTGGCCTCGCTCGCCCCCAGGCGGGCGGTGACGAGGTCTGCCGCGCTGGCGGTGAGCGTCACCGAAGGCTCGCCGTGAGCGCCGGCCAGGCGGCCTTGCGTTACGGTGAACTCAAAACGGCGGCCGTCGATCTCGGCGCGGCAGGTCGCCTCCAATCCGGCGGTACTACCCGAGTTGAAGCCCAGCAGAATTCCGGCCAGGAACCCGTTCAATGGCGACGCGGGGCCATCCTCGACCGGATCGAGCCGGTCCAGGCCAAACCACGCAATGCTCTGCAAGACGGGCAGTACCCGCTGCCAACCCATGTCGCTGAGGGTGTACACCGTACGCCCGATCGGGGCGGGTAGGTCGGCTCGGTCGACGAGCCCGGCGTCGTGTAGTTCTTTGAGCCGCTCGGCGAGCAGATTGGTTGCGATACCGGGCAACTCATCGCGCAGATCACCGTAGCGGCGGGGTCCGCCGACCAGCTCGCGCAGAATCAGCAATGTCCACCGCTCACCCAGGACATCGAGCCCGCGCGCGATCGGGCAGTTCTGGTTGTAGTTCCTGCGGGTCGGCACCACTCGACCCTAGCAGCTCCAGACGTCTTTTTCAACTTAGTACTTGATTTATTTGTCTTACATTTTTACTGTCTTGTCTATGCAAATAGGCCCCGTGTTCCGCAACCACCCGGTCCCCGCGCTTGCCGTCATCTGCCTCGGCGCCTTCGTCATCAGCGTCGACACCACCATCGTCAACGTCGCGCTGCCCACGCTGTCGCGCCAACTCGGCGCCGACACCGCGCAGCTGCAATGGATCGTCGACGCATACACCCTGGTCATGGCCGGCCTGATGCTATCGGCCGGCAGCCTCAGCGACCGCTACGGTAGGCGTGGCTGGCTGAATTCGGGTCTCGCGCTGTTCGCGGTCACCTCAGGCATTGCGGCACAGGTGAACTCCGCGGATCAGCTGATCGCGGCGCGCGCCGCCATGGGCGTGGGCGCGGCGGTGATCTTCCCGACCACGCTGGGGCTGATCACCAACATCTTCACCGACCCGGTACCTCGCGCCAAGGTGATCGGACTGTGGGCGGCCATGGTGGGTGTCGGGGTGGCCGTGGGACCGATCAGCGGCGGCTGGTTGCTCGAGCACTTCTGGTGGGGCTCGATCTTCATGGTGAACATTCCGATCGCGGCGCTGGCCATCATCGGCGGCATCTTGTTCGTTCCGACCTCGCGCGATCCGGCGGCGCCCCGCGTCGATGTCCCCGGCCTGATCCTGTCCGCGGCCGGAATCACGACACTTGTCTACACGGTCATCGAAGCGCCCACGTGGGGATGGACCAGCACCCGGACCGCGACCGGCTTCCTGGTGGCCGCAACAGTTCTCACCGGGTTCGCGCTCTGGGAGCGGCGCAGCACTCATCCCATGCTGGACGTCTCGGTATTTTTCAACCGTCGGTTCTCCGGTGGTAGCCTGGCAGTGACCGCGGGCTTTCTGACCTTGTTCGGCTTCATCTTCGTCATCACCCAGTACTTCCAATTCATCAAGGACTACACCGCATTTGAGAGCGGCGTTCGGTTGCTGCCCGTTGCCGGATCGATCGCGCTGGCCAGCATCGCGGGCCCCCGGCTGGTCGAACGGGTCGGCACCACCGCCGTCGTGGCCGCCGGGCTCACCGTGTTCGCCGCCGGTCTGGCGTGGTCGTCGACGGCGGACGCGGCAACGCCCTATAGCCAGATCGCGATGGAGATGCTGCTGCTCGGCGGCGGCCTCGGCCTGACGACGGCGCCGGCGACGGAGGCGATCATGGGATCCCTGTCCGTGGACAAGGCCGGTGTCGGCTCGGCCGTCAACGACACCACGCGCGAACTTGGGGGCACCCTCGGAGTTGCCATCGCCGGCAGCATCTTTGCCTCGGTGTATTCCGGACATCTCGGCGCGGCGGCCGCGTTGACGGGACTGCCCGCCGAACAGATGCGGCACTCAATGGCTCTGGCGCACACAGTGATCGAGCAGCTACCCGCGCAACGAGCCGGCTATGTCCGCGACGCGGTCAATCACGCATTCCTGGACGGCCTGCAGGTGAGCACGCTGGTATGCGCGGGCATCGCGCTGGTCGCCGCGATCGTCGTCGGCTGGTTATTGCCGGCGCACCAACTGGAAAGGAAAATCCGATGAACCGTCGCGTGTTGGTAACCGGTGCCACGGGCAGGATCGGCGGCGCGGTCGCCGCCCAACTGCTGGAAAAGGGCGTCAAGACCAGGGCCATGGTGCATCGCGACGACGCGCGCAGCGCCCGGTTGCGGGACCTGGGCGCTGAGGTCGTAATCGCCGATATGTTTGACATCCAAGAGGTCACGGCCGCGATGGACGGGGTCGACCGGCTGTACTTCAACCCTCCATACCATCCCCATGCGCTCGACAGCGCGGTCGCCTTTGCCGTAGCCGCGCGGCGCAGCGGCACCGAAGCGGTGGTGGCGCTGGGGCAATGGCTGGCCAGCCCCGAGCATCCATCGCTGATGACCCGGCATGCCTGGCTGACCGACAAGTTGTTCGGGCTGCTGCCGGACACCGCACACGTGGCGGTCGATCCGGGATACTTCGCCGACAACTACCTGCAGCTGGTGCCACTCGCCGCTCAGTTGGGAGTGTTGCCGACGCCGACCGGGTCGGGCCGAAATGCGCCGCCCTCCAACGAAGACATCGCCCGCGTTGCGGTGGGTGCGCTACTAGACCCGCACCGCCATGACGGCCGCGCCTACCGCCCGACGGGACCGACGCTGCTGACCGGAGCGGAGATCGCCGACGCGATCGGTGCGGCGTTGGGCCGGCGCGTGCGCCACATCGACATTCCCCCATGGATGTTCATGCGTGCTGTGCGCGTCAACGCCAAACGACTCGGCGCCGACCGGTACTTCGAGTCCAGCCTGCGCCACTACCTGCCCGAGTACGCCCTGGGAACCTTTGAAGTGGGCGGCCCGACCACGCATGTCCGTGACGTTGCCGGCGTCGAACCCGAAGACTTTCTGACGATCGCACGCCGTTACGTCAACGGCCCGGAATCCCGCCGTACCGCAGCCAATCTCTTCCGCCAAGTCTGGGATTTCATGTTGACCGGAGTCGTGCCGATGCACCGGCTGGACAAGTTCGACCGACTCCAACAGCATCCTCAGCCCGCGCATCCCCGGCTTTCCGGCGAATCCGCGTTCTGGCGGACCGAGCACGCCGCAGCCGCCGAGCCAGAAAGGGCACAAACACGATGAATACGACGCCATCTGCCGCAGCGAGCGGGAGCACCTATGTCCTGGGCCATGCCGACGTGGAGGTGCAGCGGCTGCTCCTGCAAGGACAGCTGTATAACGACTACACGGAGCACGCGCTGCGGCTCGCCGGGCTGCGGCCGGGCATGCGGGTGCTCGATGTCGGATGCGGGCCCGGCGACGTGTCGTTGATCGCCGCCCGGCTGGTCGGCCCATCCGGAACCGTGCTCGGTGTGGACGCCGCGCCGCAGATGATCGAACTGGCCCGCGCCCGCGCCGCCGAGCAGGGCTTGTCCGCGGTGCGTTTCATTCAAGCCGCAATTGACGCGATCGCCCCGGATGAACCGGTCGACGCGGTAATCGGCCGGTTGATCCTGATGCACTTGCCCGACCCGGCCGCCACGCTGCGGCACCTCAGCTCATTCGTGCGATCGGGCGGCGTTGTCGCGTTCTCGGAGAACGACATCAACGGGGCGCGCAGTATCCCGGACATCCCGCTGTTCGCGCAGGTAACGGAGGGGATCGCCCGCGCCTTCGAGGCGATGGGGCTCAGTCCGCGGTTTGGCACGAAGTTGCACACGATCTTTGCCGGGGCCGGGCTCGGTGCGCCGCAGCTGACCCATGGCACACCGATCGGTACCGCCGCCGAAACCAACATCTTGGCCTACGCCGCGGAAGTGTGGCGGTTGGTATCCCCCATCGCACAGCAGCGGGGCTTCACCATCGACGAGCTCGCGGACATCGACAACTTCGTGCCGCGATTCCGCCGGGAGGCACTTGCGGCCAACGCCCTCATCACGATGCCTCCCCTCATCACCGCATGGGCCCACGTCCGCTAACGGTCCGAACCGAAAGGTCAGAGATGAACGACACAGTCCAAAACCAGTACTCGACCGGCCTGTCGCGGCACAACATCGGGCGGGCGCTGACCGCCGCCGGAAAGGACCTCGACCACCTTGAACCCGCCGACCTGGGTCTGCTCGAGGACTTCCACACCATGGGCCGTTACGCCACCAGCCAACTGGTGGACCTGGCTCAGATCACAAGTGACAGCAAGGTGCTCGACGCCGGCAGCGGGGTCGGCGGCACCGCCCGCTACGTCGCCGACCGCTACGGCTGCCCGGTTACCGCGGTGGATCTCACCGACGAATACTGCGAAACGAACCGCTGGCTGAATCGACTCGTCGGACTCGACGGCCGGATATCGGTTCGTCAGGCCGACGTCACCGAACTTCCCTTTGCCGAGGGCACTTTCGATGTCGCTATCAGCCAGCACGTCCAGATGAACGTGGCCGACAAGTCGCGCCTATATTCCGAAGCGCGTCGAGTGCTGGTCGTCGGGGGCCGGCTTGCCATGTGGGACATCACAATCGGTGAGCGCGGCCGCGAACTCGACTATCCCGTGCCGTGGGCCGACCAACCCGCCCGCAGCCATCTGGTCACCTCCGACGAATTGCGCGCGCTTGTCGAGTCCGCCGGATTCGCGGTCGAGCACTGGAACGACCTCACCGACCAGGCCACCGCGCTCATGCAAGCCATCCTGGCCCAGCCCGCCAATCCATTGGGTCTGCACGCCTTCGTCACCGACTTCAAGCGAAAGGCCGAAAACCTTACCCACGCTCTGGCGGACGGACGTCTTCGCGCCATCCAGGGCGTCGGCAGAGCGATCGGATGAAGCAAACTCAACCGAGCCGCGCGGCATCCTGGCTTCCCATCATGGTTCGACTGACCGCGGTCGGGTATCTGCTGTTCTTCGTGCCTGACTTGATTCTCGCGTCTACGCATCACATCAACGGGTTGCCGCCCCCGTTCGCTCGGCTCTTCGACTGGGGAGACGGCGTCGACCCCGTCGCCGTCATGTTCTCCACCGTCTACATAGTCTGGGCACTATTTCTGTTCCGCTCGGCCGGAGACCCGCTCGCGAACCGACTGTTCCTTGATTTCAATCTCACCGCGAACTCCGCGCGCTTCGGCGCCATGCTCGTCATGGCCGTCGCCATGCGTGACCAGCACCAGCACCTGGCGGGAGTAGTCGCGCTTGGATTGCTCACCACGGTCCCATTGGCGGCATGCTGGCTGCCGGTCCGGCGTCGCAACACTCGGTGATCGTTGGCGGCGCACCGCTCGGCATGGTGAGGTGGATATCGCCCGACTACTCCGCCGACACCCGAGAGTGAGGTGCACCGTGCTGGGTCTGCCCGAGAAGGTGCGTGCCTGTCTGTTCGACCTCGACGGCGTGCTCACCGATACCGCGAGCGTGCATACCAAGGCCTGGAAGGTCATGTTCGACGCCTACCTATCCGACCGGGCCAAGCGAACGGGAGAAAAGTTCGTCCCCTTCGACGCGGCCGCGGACTACCGGACATACGTAGACGGCAAGAAACGCGAGGACGGGGTCCGGTCGTTCCTGCGCAGCCGGGGAATCGATCTGCCCGACGGCAGTCCGGATGATCCCGACAGCGCCGAGACGATATACGGCCTGGGAAACCGCAAGAACGAGATGTTTCAGAAGATTCTGCATGACGACGGCGTCGAGGTGTTCGACGGTTCGCGGCGCTATCTGGAGGCGGTCTCGGACGCGGGTCTGGGTGTTGCCGTGGTGTCATCCAGCGCCAACACTCGCGACGTACTCGAGATCACCGGCCTCGACCGGTTCGTTCAGCAGCGGGTGGACGGCATCACCCTGCGCGAAGAAAACATCGCGGGCAAACCGGCCCCCGACTCCTACCTGCGCGGGGCACAGTTGCTGGGCGTCGGCCCCGACGCCGCGGCCGTATTCGAAGACGCATTGTCGGGCGTGCAGGCCGGCCGCGCCGGTAACTTCGGCTTCGTGGTGGGCGTCGACCGAGTGGGCCAGGCCGAAGATTTGCGCCGCAACGGCGCCGATGTGGTGGTCACCGATCTCGCCGACCTGCTGCCGTCATGATCACCGAGGAGGCATTCCCCGTCGAACCGTGGCAGGTCCGCGAGACCCAGCTCGACTTGAACCTGCTGGCCCAGTCGGAATCGTTGTTCTCCTTGTCCAATGGGCACCTCGGATTGCGCGGCAACCTCGACGAGGGCGAGCCGTACGGCCTGCCGGGCACCTATTTGAACTCCTTCTTCGAAATCCGGCCGCTGCCCTACGCCGAGGCCGGATATGGATATCCCGAGGCCGGCCAAACGATCGTCGACGTCACCAACGGCAAGATTTTTCGCCTGTTCGTCGAGGACGAGCCGTTCGACGTCCGATACGGCAAGTTGATCTCCCACGAGCGGGTTCTCGACCTGCGCGCCGGGACACTGACTCGTCGCGCGCATTGGAGCTCACCCGCGGGCAAGCAGGTCAAGGTTGTGTCCACCCGGCTGGTGTCGCTGGCCCAACGCGGCATCGCCGCCATCGAGTACGTCGTCGAGGCGGTCGAGGAGTTCGCTCGGGTGACGGTGCAGTCCGAACTCGTCACCAACGAGGACCAGCCCGAGACCTCGGGTGATCCGCGGGTGTCGGCCATACTGAGGAACCCGCTCGAGGCCGTCGAACACGAAATGGCCGAGCGGGGAGCACTTCTCATGCACCGGACCCGCAGCAGCGCTCTGATGATGGCCGCCGCGATGGAACACGAGATCGAGGTTCCCGGACGAGTCGAGGTCACCACCGATGCGCGTGCCGACTTGGCCCGGACCACCGTGATCTGCGGGCTGCGTCCGGGACAGCAGCTGCGCATCGTCAAATACCTGGCGTATGGCTGGTCCAGCACGCGCTCTCGCCCGGCGCTGCGCGACCAGGCTGCCGCCGCACTGCACAGCGCCAGCTACAGCGGATGGCAAGGGCTGCTGGATTCGCAACGGGCCTACCTCGATGACTTCTGGGAAAGCGCAGACGTCGAGGTCGAGGGCGACCCCGAATCCCAACAGGCGGTCCGATTCGGGCTGTTTCACCTGCTGCAGGCCAGCGCCCGCGCCGAACGCCGGGCGATCCCGGCCAAAGGTCTCACCGGAACCGGCTACGACGGCCACGCCTTCTGGGACACCGAGGCTTACGTGTTGCCGGTGCTCACCTACACCGCGCCGCACGCGGTCGCCGATGCGCTGCGGTGGCGAGCGTCGACCTTGGACCTCGCCAGGGACCGGGCGGCCGAACTCGGCCTCAAGGGCGCCAGCTTTCCGTGGCGAACCATCCGCGGACAGGAGTGCTCGGCTTACTGGCCGGCCGGCACGGCGGCCTGGCACATCAACGCCGACGTCGCCATGGCATTCGAGCGGTACCGCACCGTCACCGGCGACCACGCGCTGGAGGAGGAGTGCGGCCTCAATGTGCTGATCGAGACCGCCCGGCTGTGGATCTCGCTCGGGCACCATGACCGGCACGGCGTCTGGCACCTCGACGGCGTCACCGGTCCCGACGAGTACACGGCGATCGTCCGCGACAACGTCTTCACGAATCTGATGGCGGCACACAACCTGGTCACCGCCGCCGACGCCTGCAACCGCCACCCCGATGCGGCCCAGGCGATGGGCGTCACGACCGAAGAGACCTCCGCCTGGCGCGACGCGGCCGACGCCGCCAACATTCCCTACGACGCCGAGCTGGGGGTCCATCAGCAGTGCGCGGGGTTCACCACCCTGGCGGAGTGGGACTTCGAAGCCAACAAGACCTATCCGTTGCTGTTGCACGAGGCCTACGTGCGGCTCTACCCGGCCCAGGTGATCAAGCAGGCCGACCTCGTGTTGGCGATGCAGTGGCAGAGCCACGCGTTCACACCCGAACAGAAGGCGCGCAACGTCGACTACTACGAGCGGCGCATGGTGCGCGACTCGTCGCTGTCCGCCTGCACACAGGCGGTCATGTGCGCCGAGGTCGGGCATCTGGAGCTGGCCCATGACTACGCGTACGAGGCCGCGCTGATCGACCTGCGCGATCTGCACCACAACACCCGCGACGGGTTGCACATGGCCTCGCTCGCCGGTGCCTGGATGGCGCTGGTCGCGGGCTTCGGTGGGCTGCGCGACGACGAGGGCATCCTGGCCGTCGATCCCCTACTGCCCGATGGGATTTCGCGGCTGCGGTTCCGGCTGCGGTGGCGAGACTTCCGGCTAACCGTCGACGTCAACCACTCCGACGTCACCTACACGGTGCGCGACGGGCCCGATCACGAGTTGACCATCCGGCACGCCGGTGAAGAAGTCACGCTCAAAACCGATTCACCGACGACCATCGCGGTGCGCACCCGCAAGCCACTGCTGCCGACACCGCAGCAGCCGCCGGGCCGCGAGCCGACGCACCGGCGCGCCGTAACCCGGCGTCAATGAGGTTCGACGACGCGGGCCACCCCGTCGGAGATGGCCTGCCGTAGTTCGGCGTCCGTCAGCTCGTCGAGCCCGGTCGCCGAGCGCAGGATCGGCTCAAACAGCCGCCAACCGAATTGCAGCGCAAGGGCATTGGCGACCGCCAGCCGCGCACTGGCGTCGTTGTCGTGGAGTGGCCGCACCCAGTCGAGCAAGGCTGCGATGTTGGGAAAGCGTTTCTGCAACTGCCCGGCCGGATACCCGTCGAGCACGGTGCGGGCCATGACCCGCATCTGCCGATCGAGTGCCGGTTCGAGGACGTCGGGCGGCGCGCCGGACCGCAGCAGATCGCTCAGGTTCGTGCCCAGGTGATCGAGCACGGCACCGACCAGTTGTTCCTTGGTGCCGAAGTGACGGAACACCAGTCCGTGATTGACCTTCGAACGGGCGGCGATATCGCGGATCGACGTCGCGGCCGGTCCGCGCTCGGCGAATAGCTCGGTGGCGGCATCCAAGATCGCCGCCGCTACCTCTTCCCGTCCGGTGGGCGACTTCGGGCCGGGGGTTGCCGAACGTGTAGTCATGTGACTACACTAGCTGATGTAGTCAGTTGACTACACTCGAATTCGTTAAAAAGGAGGACAATGATCGGTCAGATGACAATCACCAAGTTGGGAAGCCGTATCGGGGCGCGGATCGACGGGGTGCGCCTCGGAGGCGACCTCGACCAGGCCGCACTCGAGAAGATCCACCAGGCGCTGCTCACCCACAAGGTGATCTTCTTCCGCCACCAGCACCACCTCGACGACGAGCAGCAACTCGCGTTCGCCGGCCTGCTGGGCACCCCGATCGGCCACCCGGCCGCCGCTGTGCTCGCCGCCAGGAACGCGCCGGTAATCACGCCGATCAACTCCGAATACGGCAAGGCCAACCGTTGGCATACCGACGTCACCTTCGCCGCGAACTACCCCGCGGCCTCGATCCTGCGCGCGGTCACCCTGCCCAGCTATGGCGGGTCGACCCTGTGGGCCTCGACCGCGGCGGCCTATGACGACCTGCCCGAACCGCTCATGTGCCTCGTCGACAACCTGTGGGCACTGCACAGCAACCGCCACGACTACGTCACGCCCGAAGCATTGACCGACGCGCAGCACGCGTTCCGGCAGGCGTTCGAAAAGCCGGACTTCCGGACCGAACACCCGGTGGTGCGGGTGCACCCGGAGACCGGTGAACGCACCCTGCTGTTGGGAGATTTCGTGCGCGGCTTCGTCGGCCTGGACAGCCACGAGTCAAGCGCGCTGCTGGAATTGCTGCAGCGACGAATCACCATGCCCGAGAACACCATCCGCTGGAACTGGGCGCCGGGCGACGTTGCCATGTGGGACAACCGGGCGACCCAGCACCGGGCAGTAGACGACTATGACGACCAGCCCCGGCTGATGCACCGGGTCACCCTGATGGGCGACGTGCCCGTCAACGTGTACGGGCAGCGCAGCCGGGTGATCAGCGGCGCACCGCTCGAGGCGATCGCAAGCTGACGCGTCAGCCCCCCGTGCTGACCGGATCGATCGGCAGCCAACGCAGCGCGCCCGGTGCGCCGAGGGGTACCACCGGGTGCGCGGGCGAGATCGGGGCCAGCCTGCGGTAGGTGTCGCCCTGCAAAGGCCGCTGATCGTTCGCGCCCTTGTTCGGCCACAGCGAGGCGGCCCGCTCGGCCTGCGCGGCGATGGACAGCGACGGGTTGACGCCCAGGTTCGCCGAGATGGCGGCGCCGTCGGTCACCAGCAGCGACGGATAGCCATGCACCCGGTGATAGGGGTCGATGACCCCGTGCTCGGGGCCGTCCCCGATCACCGCGCCACCGAGAAAGTGGGCGGTCAGCGGGATATTGAACAGCTCCCCCCAGGTGCCGCCGGCGACGCCGTCGATCTTGGCGGCGATGCGGCGGGTGACCTCGTTACCGACCAGGATCCAGGTCGGGTTCGGCTCGCCGTGTCCCTGCTTG
>NZ_JBKQOI010000301.1:0-22780 GCF_052145595.1 Mycobacterium sp.
CCGGCAAACTCAACGTGCCGGTTCTCGAGATCACCCAGGCCGCGGACGTCGGGATGGGTTCGTTCTACAACCACTTCGACAGCAAGGAAGAGCTGTTCGAGGCCGCGGTCAATGAGGTACTCGACGACCTCGGCGCGATACTCGACAAGCTCACCGCCGAAGGCGAGGATCCGGCGATGACATTCGCCCGCAGTTTCCGGCTAATCGGGCGGCTGTTCAGGCGGCGCCCGGAGATGTGCCGGGTGCTTCTCAACTCCGGGTTGACGTTGATCTCCGCTGACCGCGGCCTGGCTCCGCGGGCCCTGCGTGACATCAGTGTCGCTGGGCGCGCCGGCCGGTTCACCGTGGACGATCCTGCGCTCGCATTGGCGGTGGCAGGCGGCGCGCTGCTGGGGCTGGGCCAGCTGCTGCATGACCAACCCGAACGCTGCGACGCCGAGGCGGCTGATCGCGCCACCCGCGACGTGCTGATCATGTTTGGCTTGCCTGCCGACGAGGCCGCGGAGATCTGCCGGCGACCGCTTCCTGACCTCGACGAGCTGACCGAGCCTGACTCCGCGGCGTGATCTGCATCGACACGTTTGGTTGAGCGTGCTCGCGAATATCCCGCACAAGGTGATGGCGAAACTGGCGAGCCAGATACCCATCGGCCGCGCCGGCCGCCCCCAATAGGTGGCCGGACGCTGAATCGCTTCGACGCGGCGCTGGGCAGCGTAGAGCTCTCGGATGCGTCGCGAACCGATCTTCGAGTTGAGGCCGATGTGCGGCGCGCGGTGACAGACCTATTTGCCGAACGTAGATGAGCGCATTGATTCTCTTGTCTCCGAGGCTTTCTCGACACCTGATACCTTCCATCCTCGGGTACCCGTGGTCGCCGGTAACGACGCAGCGTTCGCCGCCATCTGCCGTTTCGAGTTTCGACCACGCGTGAAGGTTTGCTGCAATGAGTGGCGCCCTACCACGACATGTGGGGTCGTTCGCGAGCGTGCTCGCACACAGCCGGGCCGGTATCGCCGCAAAGTACAAGCTTGATATCCCCACCGCTCGACGCGAGCTCCGCGAAGCATTCGAGATCGGAGCCAGCGTGGGATCGCACTCACATGCTGCGCGTCTCTCAGGTGCTCTGCACGGCGAATTGCTCTATGAGGCTGTCGAATTGGACGAGGCAGCGCGCCGGCTGCGGATGAGTTATGGCTTGGGCCGGAGGATGGTGGCGTGGACTACCTAGCCGCACGGTACGCCGAAAGCGCCAGAGGTACACGGCGTCGAAATCGCGCCGATAACCAGTGAACTCACCGAGGACTCCGCGGTTCGCCTGCTGGTGGCGAGCCGATCGGGTGAGGAACAAGAGCAGGCGTGCCGGCGTGCGAGGGAGTTGCTTAGTGGTCTGGCACGGAATTTCGGTGACGTATTCGTGGGGCCCGTTATGCGGCGGGCGTGAGGGCGGCGTGTTCATGGGCGGCGATGCGCTCGAGTAGGGCGTTCAGATCGTCTTTGGTGAATTTCCATTCGAACGGTGTCGCGATCTGTTCGTAGTACTGCTGGAAGTCGAGCAGTCGGGCCTCGACCTCGTCGAGGGTGTGGAAGTCGTTCGGTGAGAGGACTTTACGTTGCACGACGGAGAAGTAGATCTCCACTTGATTGAGCCAAGACGCGTGCACGGGCAGGTGGATCAGGCGCAGTTTCGGCCAGCGATGCTGGAGCCGGTCGATGCTGGCCTGGCCGCGGTGTGAGGAGCCGTTGTCGACCACCCAGAACACTCGACGCGCGGTGGCGTAGGGCTCGGTGGTCATGACCTGGTCGACCAGCCGGTCGAAGGGGTCGATGCCGGTGGTGGCCTCGCAGCGCCCGAACACCTTGGCGCGGTGCACGTCCCAGGCTGCCAGGTAGGCCAGGGAGCCGCCGCGGCAGTACTCCGCCTCGACGCGCGCCGGCTGGCTTGGTGTCGGGGGTGAGGTGGCGTGCTTGCGGATGCGGGCCTGGATGGAGGTCTTCTCGTCGGCGGAGATTACGTACTCATCAGGCCGCAGCGGGGTGTCGCGGTAGCGGCGGGCGTAGAGGTCGAGCACCCCGCCCGCCTTGGGGCCGAAGTCGGGGTCGCGGGGGAAGATCCAGGAGCGGTGCTGCCAGGGCTTGATCGCGTCGGCGCTGAGCCAGCGCCAGATCGTGGTGCCCGAGATCGAGGCGGTGATGCCTTGCTCGACGGCGGCGCGGGCCAGATCGGGGCACTGCCAGCGAGCCAACGGCTGGGTCTTGTCGGCCTTCGCCGGGAATTCGCAGGCCAACGCCTTGATGGCGACCACGACGTCAGGGGGGAAAACTCGGGGGCCGTCCTCCCCGGGGCAGATCGGTCAGTCCGGCCAGACGCTGATCGAAGAAGCGTTTGCGCCATTTGGAGACGACTTGCCGCGGCGTGTCTAGGCGTGCGGCGATCTCGTCGTTGCCCAGGCCGTCGGCGGCGTAGAGCACGATTTTGGCGCGCACAACTTCGGAATACGCTGACGTATATCGGCGCGCGCGGGCTTCGAGTTCTGTCCGCTCGGCTTCGGCCAAAGCGATGCTGTACGGGCTGGTTCGTGGCATGCTGCTCCCTTCATCAAGGGAACCATCTCACGTAACCGTATGGAAGTGTGGGACCAAATTACGTCACTGTAATTATGCAGTCGACCACTTAGTTGGCATCCACCGGCGCCACCCGGGTAGAAGGCGGCGCAAGCTCAATCGGCGTCGCCCGCGCTACGTGGGCGGGTCGGTGGGCAAGACGGTGCGGGTCGGTCGCGCCGGACCTGGCGGCGAGTACGCCGGTATCCAGGTCGGCGCGAAGCTGCGTGCCCGCAGGCGCGGCGCGGAGTACTACGTCGGTGTGTAAGCCGGTCGCCGCGTTGCCATACGCTACTGACGAGCTATTAGTCGACATGTTGGCGAACCAGCGCAGTGGCCTCCGCACATGTTGACATGCACCGTGCGATGGCGCTTGCAGGAAGGCGCAACGCCAATACAGTTGGAAAACAGAGCGATTCACAGGAATATATTCTTACTTTCGCCGTCATGTCGCTGTGGCTCTTTGCGAGGAGCGCGACCGAATGGTCGGACTCCTGCGGGGTGATTCAGTCAGATGCTCGCGCTGGCTGACGAACTGAAGCTGGGGCGCGCCGCTGAGAACGCGTTGCTCGATGAGTTCAGCGCCCCGAGCGACACCGCCGGTCGCTGCGAAACCCGCGGCGACCCGCCGTACGCCGTCTGTCATGGTCATCGCCTGTCGGACCTTAGCCGACAGCCGTTCTGCGGTCAGCTTCTTCGCCGGCAGGCGGGTTCCGCAGCGCGCCACCTCCACCCGCCGTGCGACCTCGAATTGGTCCCGCCCAAACGGCACCACGCACACCGGAACGCCTCGGGCAAGGGCCTTTTGGGTGCCGCCCATGCCACCGTGGGTGATAGCGCACACCGCGCGGTCCAACACGGGACCGTGCGGTACGAACTGGACCACCGTCGCGTTCGGCGTCAGTGCGATGTCGCCTGGTAGCCCCGCGGGTAGTGTCGCGACCACATGTACCGGCTCGTCCGCGAGCGCGGTCATCGCGGTCTTGACGAGTTTTTCATCGGCCTGCTGTTGCGATGACGTTGTGACCAGGACGATCGGCCGGTCAATCGCCGTGAGCCAGTCGGGAACGGTATCCATCGCCGGTTCAAACATGCACGGGCCGATCATCTGTATGGCATCGCCCCAGTTCGTCTGCGGATATTCGAACGGCTTGCCACTTGCCACCAGCATCAGCGGGGCCCGTCGCATGAACTCGTCCGCCGAAGCGACCGGCGGCGCACCGGCGCTCGCACGAATCTTGTTGCCTGCCGGCAACACCGCCCCCTCCATCATGCCGATCGCGATGGGCCGCAGCGCGGCGTCACGGACCCGGCCCAGCACGCCGGGCAGTGGAGCCAGCCCCAGCCCGAAGGGCGGCACTCCAGGTGATTGCAGAGCCGGCGTGTAGGGGGAGAAACATGCCCACGGGGTGTCACGCGCGTCGGCGACCGACAGGGCACCCCAGCAATTGACGTCGACGACCAACGCGTCGGGGCGCGTTCGCTCGACCGCGTCGGCGAAGTCCGCGACTTCGTACGCGGCGCGCCGGCAGAACACGTCGACCGCCCTCTTCAGGGCACCGCGAGGGTTTGAAGCCTTCCAGTCATCATTGACGATCGCCTCGATTCGCGGATCGATGATGTCAGTGGTGAAACCCAGCTTTCGCCCCATCTCCACACCCGTGGACAGCGTGCGCAGATGAACCTCGTGGCCGCGGGCGGACAATTCGAGCAGTAGGGCGCTGAACGGGAATAGATGGCCGAGTGCCGGCGAAGTGTAGGCCAAAATCCTTGCCATTGTTCTCACATCTTCTGGGTGCGGTTTGAGCATCGGGTTCCTCAAATTGTTTCCAATTCACAGTTCCGTGTCAGTACCGCTGGCAACCATATGCACTGGGTGCCAACCACTATTCGCAGCCCGGCCCTGGCAATTAGTGCTGTCCCCCAATGCGAATGCCTGCCAGTTGTACCAACACCGAACGCTTCATCAGCCACACTGTGAATATGTCGACGGGAACCCAGCTTCGGCATCGCTGCAACGGTTTTCGCGTTAGCACAGCGACAGCCGCCGGGAATTAGGCCTGGGCTGTGTCCAGCGCAGTTCTCGCGCTGTCCCTGCTAGCGGCGATCGACCCGGTCCGGATCGGGATCACGGCGCTCTTGATTTCACGGCCAAGGCCCATACTCAATCTGCTTGCCTTCTGGGCCGGCGGCCTGGCAGCGGGCATTGCAGCCGCTCTGGGTGTGCTGCTCTTCCTACGCGATTTCGCGCTTTCCGTTGAGACGGAGCTGGTTTCGGCCACCAGCAGCCCGAGTGCTGCATACCTGCAGTTTGCCATCGGTGCACTAGCGGTGTCCCTCGCCGCGCTGATGCTGGCGCGCTTCGGGGCGCGTCAGCGCACAGCCATGCCGATGACCGGCGGTGAGTCCCCGGTCCTGATGCTGGAGCCGAACGCACCGACCGGCTCCAGCCGACTGTCGATCCGAGGTCGGCTCGAAGGCGGCTCATTAGCAGTAGCGTTTGTCGCCGGCGTCGCATTGGCGACGCCGCCTGTCGAGTACCTGGCGGCGATCATCGCGATCATGGCATCGGAATCCACTACTGCTGCGCAAGTTGGCGCGGCCCTCATGTTCACCGTGGTGGCGTTTACGGTCGTCGAGGTCCCCCTGATTACCTATCTCACGTCGCCGGCACAGACGCTCGCCGTCTTGCGGCGGCTCAACGATTGGATAAGCGCGCGACGCCAGGCCATTCCCACCCTTGTCGTCGGCGCAATTGGTTTCCTACTTTTGGTTTCCGGCCTGGGCAATGTCTGATGACCGGGGACCGGCATCGGCGGGCATCGCGGCGACCGTGACATCAGGTCGATCCGGCGCACCGCCGGCCACGAGGTCGTCGAGGTCGGGCAGTGCTCGCCCGCAGACCTCGTGTGCCTCCTCCGCGGACAGCCCGTACACCACGAGCAAGTCTTGAGCTAGCCGTTCGGCGGGCTGCGCGGCGTCACGCTCGGGCTGGTTGTGCAGCAGTTGTGTGAGCCCGAACAGCGCTGCTGCGGCCAGCGTGACCGCGAGTTCGAGATCATCGATGCGGAACCGGCCAGTCCGATTGGCGGCTGCAATGTCTCCCAGCGCACGCGGCGCCAGGCCGCGATCCGACATGAGCTCGCCTATTCCGACGTTGAGCAGCACGCGAACTTCGTCGGGTCGGCGCCGAAGCCATCGAACGGTCAACCGGAAGCTGCGGGCGAACATTTCGGCGGGGTCATCCACCGGTGGCAGGCGGTCGAGCATCGCGCCGAAGGAGTCGAAGATTTCGTTGAGCGCAGCCTGGAACAGCTGTTCTTTGCTGTCGAAGTGGTTATAGAACGAGCCCATGCCGACATCGGCGGCTTGGGTGATCTCGAGCACCGGAACGGTGAGTTTGCCGACGGCGATGAAGCCCTACGCGGCTTTGATCAACGCCGCCCGCGTCCGGTGCTTGCGTCGTCGCAGCCGATTGGCCAGCACGTGCCGCTCGTATGTCATTGCGCTCCCGGTGGTCTCGCGCTACTTGGCTTCCAGTGCGTAGGCCGTTTGGCCGACCGGCTCAGCTGCTGCGGCCGATGCGCTGCGCCGCGAAGCTCGAACCCGTTCGCCAAGTAGCGCAACCCATCCCGGGGCCCACCAGTTCAACCGTCCCATCACGTGCATGAACGCCGGCACGAGCAGCATGCGTACCAGGGTCGCATCGGCCAGGACTGCCAGCGTCAACCCGACACCGAACATCCGCATGAACGACACCTGAGCGGCGATCAAGGCGGCGAATGAAATGGACATGATCAGTGCCGCGGCGGTGATCACGCGCCCGGTTCTGGCCAAGCCCAGCGCCACACTGTCGTCGTTGTCGGCCGCCGTCCGGTTGGATGCCAGCCAGTGCTCGCGGATCCGCGACACGAGGAAGACCTCGTAGTCCATTGACAACCCAAAAGCAATGCAGAACAACACCACCGGCATGGTGAGCACCAGCGTGCCGGTGGCGGTGGTACCCAATCCGCCAAGGTGGCCGTCCTGGAAGATCCACACGAGTGCGCCGAACGCGGCAGTCAACGACAAGCCGCTGAGCAGCAACGTTTTCAGCGGCAACACCACGCTGCCGGTGAGTCGGAACATCACCACGAAAGTGATCAGGGCGATGACGGTCAACACGAGAGGCAGCCGGGAGGTGATGGCATCGGCGGTGTCACGGTTCACCTGGGCGACCCCACTCATCAAGACCTGCTGGCCGTTCGGACCTGCGATAGCGTGCAGCCGGTCCAGCTGGGTGTTGGAGGCCTGCGAGAAAAGCGGCGCACTGCTCGCCACCGTGAGAAATGCGCTGCCGTCCGTGATCGCTGCCGCGGCCGACGGCGGTCCGACAAGCGCACCGGCGACGAACGTGCCGCCCGGCGCCGAAACCGACGACACGTCGGGCGCCAGCGACAGCTGGGAGGCGTAGGCATCCAATGCCTTACGGGTGACGCCCCCGGCGTCCGGGATGACCACGGTCACATTCGACGCCACGTCAGCGTTGAAATTGGTGCGCAGCTGATCGCCAACCTGACGCGCCGTACTCGACTCCGGGAGCACGCGATCGTCGGGAATGCCCCACTTCATTCCGAACACCGGCATGCCGAGTGCGATCAGGACAGCGACGATGGCCAGCCCGAGCGGCACCGCCCGGCGCATCACGAACTGGGCTAACCGATAGAAAATGGTTTGCTCCACCGGCCGCTGTGGACCCATCGAGTCCACTCGCGGGCCGAGCAGCGCGATGGCGGCGGGCGTCACCACAATCGCCGCGACCACCGCCAGGGCCACCACCGCGATTGCGGCATATGCGAAGGACTTCAGGAAGGGCATCGGAAACAACACCAGCGCCGACATCGAGAGGGCGACGGTCATCGCCGAGAAGAGCACGCTCCGGCCGGCGCTGGCCATGGTGCGAACAAGCGCCGCGTCCCGCTCGGCACCGTCGCCAAGTTCGTCCCGGAATCGGCTGATGATCAGCAATGTGTAGTCGATCGCCAACGCGAGCCCCATCGCCAGCAACAGATTGAGCGCGAAGATCGAAACGTCCGTCACGAACGTCAGCAGACGCAGCACTGCCATCGAACCCAAGATCGCAAAGCTCCCGACCCCCAACGGAATCGCTGCCGCCATGAACCCGCCGAACACCCACACCAGCACCAGGAAGCTCACCGGGACCGCGATCGCTTCCATCACCTTCAGATCTTTTCGCGTTTGAAGTGTGATTTGCGCATCGGTCATGGCCCGCCCGCCGGCGCGCACCGTCACACCGTCACGGTCGTGCACCAACTCGCTGCTCAGCCTCTCGGCATGCTTGGCCGCGCCGCTGCTGCCGCCGGTGATGCTGGCGACGATCAGACCCGTCTTGCCATCCTTGCTCACCAACGTCGCCGAAGCCGTCGGCGGCGCGGTCCAGGGCGAGGTCACTTGCGCCACATAGGGTGAGTTGCCAAGCTGACGCACGATGTCGGTGCCCACCAGCCGGGCGGCGCTGCCGTTCGCGCCGTCGTCGGAGCTGACGGTGATCAGAAGCTGAGTGTCCCCCTGGTTGAACTTGGTTGCCAGCATGTTCGTCGCATGCGTCGATTCCGCGGTCGGATCCTGGAAGCCGCCCGAAGACAAGCTGTTCGCAATCGGTATGCCGAAAACCGCTGCGCCCGCCATGACAAACAGCGCAAATGCAATGATGCGCCGCGGCGCACGAATCCCGAGCCGAGCAATCCGCTCTAACGTGTTCAAAACCGAAGCACCGCCCCTTCGATGGTGAGGCCCGGGCCGAACGTCAAGAGGACACCATGCTCTCCGGGCCGGGGCTTGTCGACTCGCAGGATGTTTTCCAGCACCAGCAGCACCGTCGCTGAGGCGCAGTTTCCGGCGTTGGCGAGGACGTCCCAGCTCGCGCGCAACTGCTCCGGCTGCAACCGCAACTGTTTGCCCAACTTACGAACGATCTTCGGGCCACCGGGATGAATTCCCCAATGTGCGATATCATCGGTCGAGAGTCCCAGCGGCTCGAGTAATTTGGCCAGGAATCCGTCAATGTTTTCCTCGAGGATCGCCGGCACACCGGCGGCCAGAGTCATCCAGAACGACCGGTTGCCGATGTTCAGACTCATCATCGTGTGTTCGTCGTACAGTTGCTCGGTGTGCGTACGCAGGAACTGGATTCCGGCACCGTCGGGCGCTGAGCCCAGCAGCATCGACACGCTGGCGTCGCCAAATAGGGCTTGGGTGATCAGCGCCTCCACCGGATCCTCGCCGGGCATCAAGGTATCCCGGATGTGAGCGGAGCTCAGTTCGGTCGTGTTGCAGATCACCAACTCGTCGGGTCTGGCGGCGACGCTGTCCATTGCGACCTTGATAACGTTGAGCGCCGCATAGCAACCCATGTGGCCGATGAAGGTGCGACGCAAATCCGACCGTAGCCCAAGCTCTTTGGCGAGCAGGAGATCGGGACCGGGGTTGACGTAGCCGGTCGAGCAGGCCATGACGAAACTGCCGATTCGGTGCGTGTCGAAGTCACCGATGGCTTGCTTGAGGGAACGTGAAGCAACGTCGGTGACCGCTTCGGCGTGCGCAGCCATTCGGTCGCCTGTCAGCAGGCCACTGACCTCCGCAAGGGTGTCCGGGTCCCAAATGATGTGGCGTTTCTTGACCTTCGTCGACTCGACGATCCGCTTCACGAACGGGACTGACGA
Organism: Mycobacterium sp.; assembly: GCF_052145595.1. Taxonomy (GTDB): domain Bacteria; phylum Actinomycetota; class Actinomycetes; order Mycobacteriales; family Mycobacteriaceae; genus Mycobacterium. Next base: position 9,324 of record NZ_JBKQOI010000301.1, read on the forward strand.
CACGCGCTCGAAGAATTGCCAGGTCTCCTCCTGGGTCACCGCGAACGGCGGATGCGCGGACGCGATGCCCAGCAGCGTCGGCCGGCTGCGCGTCGCGCTCGCGGCCAGCTGCGCAGGAGAGAGCGCGTCAAAGGGATCTGCTCGATACATTGGTATTGTTCCTTTTCGCTCTATCCGACGGACTGGCTGTTCCTGGTGCGCCGTGCCAGCGCTGCACGCGCCTGGAGGAGTTCTCCGTTGGCCGCCTGGACCAATAGCCTTGCGGCCGTGACTTTCTTGGGCGGGGTCAGCTGCCCGGTCAGCCATTGATTGAGGGCCTCGCGGCGACGAAGCTTGCCACTGCTGGTTCGTGGCAACGTTCCCGGGGCCAGCAGCTCCACGCGCGCCGGCAGGATGCCGGCATGCTGCTGAACGCGCGAGGCGACCTCTTGCGCCAGACCTGGTGTGGCGTCGGAAGTCGTTTCGACTAGCATTGCCAGTGCTTCGTCTTCGTCGCCCGCGGGCACGAATCCGACCGCGACCGCGCATCCGGTGCGCACACCCGGCAGGCCTTCCAATGCCGCCTCGAATTCCTCGGGGGCGTGGTTGGCGCCGCGCACGATGACGATGTCCTTCTGCCGTCCGCAGACATAGAGCTCGCCATCGTGTATGAACCCGCGGTCGCCCGTGTGGAGCCAACCGTCGTGTAACGCCTGATCGGTGAGTTCGGGGCGCCCGAAGTAACCGGCCATGATGCTGGGGCCCGAGACGAAGATGTGGCCGACAAGGCCGGGTGACAGCGCGGCCCCATAGTCGTCGCGTATCTCGACCCCCATGCCCGTCAGGGGAGGACCAGCGCTGACAATTTCCTTGCCGCCCGGCTCGACGATGCCTTGCGAGGCCAGTTTGTCGCCGTCCACGCCGAGGGTTTTGAAGGATGTGCCCAGCGCTTTGAATGTCACGGCCAACGACGCCTCCGCCATGCCATAGCACGGAGTGAACGACTTAGCGCGAAAGCCCCAGCGGCCGAACCGCTCACTGAACCGCCGCTGCGCTTCAGGGCTGACCGCCTCGGCGCCATTGAGGCAGATGCTCCATGAGGATAGGTCCACTCCCTCGAGTTCGTCGTCACTTATGCGCTTGAGGCACAGGCCGAAAGCGAAGTTCGGCGCCGCGGTGATGGTTCCCCGGTGGCGTGAGATGGCTCGCAGCCACGCGCCGGGCATCGCAACGAATAGCTCGGGAGGAAGCAATACGAGCTTTCCCTGAACATAGAAAGCGCTGAGGAGATTTCCGATCAATCCCATGTCGTGGTAGAGCGGCAGCCAAGTAACGCCGACGACGGGCCGTGCCCCGTCTGCGGCGATGTAGTGCTCGAGGGTTGCGAGATTCGAGAGCAGATTCGCGTGGGTCAGAGCCACCGGCTTGGGATCGTTGGTCGTCCCCGAGGAAAATTGGATCACTGCGATGTCGTCGGCAGCGACTTCAACCGCGTCCGAGATCGGGCCGTCCAGGCTCGACGCGGTGACGCACCCGAGCGCAGGAGCCGCGTTCGCGACGGCGACCCCCAGAAAACGCCGGATGCGCTCGTCGGTCACGACCATGGCCGCGTCCACCGCCTTGAGCATGGCCGTCGTCCTGCGGTGAAACTCGTCGAGCTTCCCAAGCCGCAGAGGCGGATACAGCGGAACGGGGATCGCGCCGGCACACAGCACGCCGAAGAAGCATTGGACGAACTCCGGGGAGGTCGGCAGCACGAGGGCGACACGGTCGCCCTTGCGTACCCCGCGGCGCACCAGGTCCGCGGCAACAGACTGCGCCTGCTCGCGTATGCGGGCGAACGAGACATCCTGGTCTTGCTCTTTGCGGTTCACGAAAACCAGGCCAAGGTCGGATTGTGCTGCCGCGTTAAGCATTTCGACCAGGGTGACATATTTCGGCCGGATGGCGGGCGCCCCTCTCATGACTGCTCCGCAATGTGAGCGAGCACAAGATTTGCCAAATCGCCGATGGTCCGGAGATCGTCGGCATCCTCCTCGTGCAATTCGATGTCGTAGCGCGCCTCGATCTTGAAGACCACCGACATGAACTTGAGCGAATCCAGACCCACATCGGTAAGAATCGAATCTGCCGTGAGGTCGGCTTCTTTCGCTTCGCTCGCGACGAGGTCGATGATCTCCTGGCTGACTTCCGCAAGAGTCGCTGACTCTAGTTCTACTAATGGCATGCCGTAAAGTCTTGCCTGCCAAGTCGGGACTGGCTTCCCTGCCAACGAGAATCCTCCCTACCGGCTAGCCCGAAACTTATCGGTCAGTGCACGCAACGGCTGGTGTCGTGCCGACCCAGACATCAATCGGTTGGGCCGCAGTGCAATTGGACGAAACGGTCGTGTGCCGCGTGACTACCGGCGGTATACCCCGTCGTCACCGAGCCTGGCCGCCGGATCCAGCAGCATCTGCGCTTCCTGACGCTTCTCGGGAAGGTCGTCACCGAACCGGCGCCCGGCCGGCCGCTGATAGAGCGGCGCACCACCGGCGATCGCCGCGACAAGCCGGCGCCGACCGGCCAGGAGGCGGGCATCGGCGCGCACTCGGTACTGAGCCCGCTGATCCGGGTGCAGCGCCGCCAGGAACGCCTGCGGGTGCACCAACGCAATCAGCCCCGACACGTGGCCGAATCCGAGACTGGTCACCAACCCGGCCTTGAGCGGGAAATTGCCGCCCAGCCGCAGGGCGTCACGCACCCAGACGAAGTGCCCGGAGGAAGCCAGTTGGTCGTCGACGCAGTCGAGGCTGCGGTTGGGCGGGATGACCCCGTCACGCAGCATCTGGCACATGCCGAGCATCTGGAAGACCGCCGCACCGCCCTTGGCGTGCCCGGTCAGGCTCTTCTGCGACACGATGAACAGCGGCGCACCGGCCGAGCGACCCAGCGCATAGGCGAGCCGCTCGTGCAACTCTGTCTCGTTGGGGTCGTTGGCCAGGGTCGAGGTGTCGTGCTTGGAGATCACCGCGACGTCGTCGGCGGTCACGCCCAGCTTGGTCAGCGAGCGGGCCAGCGCCGAGTCCTTGCCCCCGCGGCCGGCACCCAGCGCCCCCAGACCCGGGGCCGGGATCGAGGTGTGCACGCCGTCGCCGAACGACTGCGCGTAGGCGACCACCGCCAGCACGGGCAATCCCATTTTGAGCGCCAGGTCCCCGCGGGCCAGCAGGATCGTGCCGCCGCCCTGGGCTTCGACGAAGCCCAGCCGCCGCCGGTCGTTGGGCCGGGAGAACCTCGCGTCGCTGATGCCCCTTTGGCGCATCGTCTCGGTGTCGGCGGTGGCCGCCATGTCACCGAAGCCGATGATGCCCTCGTGCGTGAGGTCGTCGAATCCGCCGGCCACCACCAGCTCGGCCTTGCCGAGCCGGATCTTGTCGACACCTTCCTCGACCGACACCGCGGCGGTGGCGCACGCGGCGACCGGGTGGATCATCGCGCCATAGCTGCCGACATAGGACTGAACCACATGCGCCGCGACGACGTTGGGCAGCACTTCCTGCAAGATGTCGTTGGGCTTGTTGCGGCCCAACAGGTTTCCGTGATACATGGCCTGCATCGAGGTGCTGCCGCCCATGCCGGTGCCCTGGGTGTTGGCCACCAGACTCGGGTGCACGTAGCGCATCACCTCGGCCGGGCTGAAACCGGCACTCAGGAACGCGTCGACGGTCGCCACGATGTTCCACACCGCCAGCCGGTCAATCGAACTCGCCATGTCGGGGCTGATGCCCCACACCGTCGGGTCGAAGCCGGTCGGAATTTGGCCGCCGACTGTTCGCGAGAGCTTGCTCTTGCGCGGCACGCGGATCTCCGTGCCGGCCTTGCGGATGACCTGCCAGTCGCTGGAATCGGGCACCGGCCGGATGACCGTGTGCTCGGGATCGAACTGCACGAACGCCCGCGCGTCGGCCTCGCTGGAAACCACAAAGCTGAGGTCCTTGTCCAGGAACACCGACACCAGCAGCGGCGACGCGTGATCGGGGTCGACCGCGCCGTCGTCGACGAACTCGCGGATGCCGCAGCGCTGCACCACCGTGTCGTGGTAACGCTCGACCAGCTCGGCTTCGTCGACCAGCTCCCCGGATGCGGTGTCACACCAACCCGGTTGGGGGTCGTCTTCCCACCGGACCAGCCCGGTGGTCCAGGCCAGCTCCAGCACGCCGGCCGCCGAAAGCGCGTTGTCGACCTCCATCTCATAGCGTGTGCGCGACGAACCGTACGGGCCCAGTTCCGCACCGCCGATGATCACGACCAGCTCGGCCGGGTCGACGTCGAGGTCCTTCCACGGCGGCGGGGGCGCCGGGGCGTGTGCCCGCGGCGGGCTGGGCAGTGCCGCGATAATGCCGCGCGGCGTTGCGTCCACGGTCTCGGCGTCCCGCGTGGCCTGCTCGCGAGCCTTTGCGGCCAGCTCGGCCATGTCGAGCTTGACATCGGCGAGTCCGCCGGTCAGGTCGACGGTGATGGGCGCGTTGGCGGCGGCCACCTTCGACTCCGCATCGCAGAGGCGCAGCAGCATCGCGGCCATCTCACTGGCGGAATACGTTCTTACGCCGGCTGTTTCGACTGCGTCCACGATCGGGTCGTTGTGTCCCATCAGTCCTGTACCGCGGGTCCAGCCGATCAGGGAGTGGAACAGCGACACCCGCTGGGCCCACGACGACTCGGCCTTCCACCGCGCTACCACGGCGTCGAGTGCCGCCTTGGATTCGCCGTAGGCGCCGTCGCCGCCGAACATTCCGCGGTTGGGCGAGCCGGGCAGCACCACATGCAGGCGCGTGGCGATGTCGCGCTCGGCGCCGATCTTCGACAGACCGCCGATGAGCCGCTGCACCGCCCATAGCAGCACCTTCATCTCCGTCTCCGAACGCGATCCCGCCTCGGAGAGGTCACCGGTTACCCGCGGCGCAGCGAACGGGAACAGCAGCGTCGGAGTATGTGCGTCCTTGACGTGAATGGACTGCGGCCCAAGGGTTTCGTGTTGCTCGCTACCGACCCACCCGACCAGGGCATCGATGTCGGAGTAGGACGCCATGTTGGCCGGCACCACCCATAGCGCCGCGCCGTACCGGGCGTGGTCGCGATACAGCGCGCGGTAAAACGCCAGGCGGTCGTCGTCCAGCTTCGACGTCGTGGCGATGACGGTGGCACCGCCGTCGAGCAGCCGCGCGACGACCGTCGCCGCTATCGAACCCCTGGAAGCGCCTGTCACCACGGCGATTTCGTTGCTGTAGGGGCCGGGATCCGGATTTTCGGCGCCGGCGGCGATCCGCGCGTACAGCGACGCGTGGATGTTAAGGCCGGCGGCCAGCGACTTGCCCTGCCACCAGGTGGCCTGGGTGGCGACGACGTGGCCGGCGCTCTCGAACCGCTCGGACAGATGCGGCCAGTTGGCGTCAATCTCGCCTTCCTCCATCAGCCATATCCTGACGAGGTCCTCGCGGGCACTGGCCCAGCGGTCGTCGAGCAGCACGGCCTTCCTGGCGTCGAACGCCGGTGCCACCAATCGCGGCCAGTCCGAACCCAATTCGGCGGTGACCAGTTCGACCAGCTCGGCATCGGTGGCGGCCCGGGGCGTAGCGATCGGGTCGTCCAGTCCGAGCTGGCTCAGGACCAGGCGTGCCGCCGAGGCTAACACGCCGTCGCGGCCGGTGATCTGTTCGGTGAATTCGCTCAGCGCCGCCGCGTCGATCGCCGCACCGCCCCCACCGCCGGAAGACGGCAGCGCCACCGAAATGCCGCGGCGGGCGGCGATTGCTGACACCGCGGCATCGATGACCTTGTCGACCGCGACGGCGTCGTCCAACGCGCCGTCGTGGAGGTGCCCAAGCGCACCGCCGCGCACGCTCCTGCCTTCCCGGCTGCCCAGCGCGACCTCGACCGTGACGTGCTTAGCCCAACCGTCGCCAAGCATCCACACCTTCGTGACACGCTCGGCGACCGCGGCGGGCCGCTTCCCCGACGGCCCGAGCGCCGTGCGCAGTCGGTCGTTGAGCGCGTCCGACAACACCGGACCGAACGGCTTGTATGTGCGCGCCAGCTTGGTCACTTGGGTTTTCAGCCATGGCAGGTCGGCCTCGGCCGCGCCGTCGATCGCACCGAGGTTCAGCTCGGCGCCCAGGTCGACCAGCAGCTGGTTGCGCCGCGACGACGCACCGTCGGTGATCGACTCGATGGAATCCAGCGGCTCGATCTGGTCGATGCGCATCTTCGCCGCCAGCGCGATGAGCGCCAGCGTCGCATCGGCCGCGTCGAACGCGATGTCGTCCGCCGGAGCGGCCGACGGAGCTCCGGCGGTTGCCGGAGCGACGGCGAGCGCGACATCGGGACTGGGTGCGGCATCCGCCGCGGCAGCGGCGGAATCATCCGCTTCCTCCTCAGCCCCCGGCTCCGGCTCGGGGTCGGTATCGGTGGCGAACAGCACCGCCGCGTCGCGCTCGGAGTTGAGCACTTCCACTGTGCTGTGGCCGTATTCGGGCAGTTTCAGGGTGTTCGTGGCGAGCCCGGCAACGGTCGGCGCGGACTTGACGCCGATCTCGACGAACCGTTCCACGTCCAGCCCGCCGGCGGGCTCCCCGGTAAACAGCAGATCCTGGGTTTCGATCCAGCGCACCGGGCTCGCGAACTGCCACGCCAGCAGCTCGATGACGATCTTGCGGCACAGCTCGCGCGGCTTCTCGTTACGCCACGTGTCGTAGTCGGCGAGAATCTCGTCGAGCGGCTCAGCCGGGACCAGATCGCGGATTTCCTGGATGAAGTCGCGATCCAGCGAAAACGGCCGTGGCACCAGGTTGGGGACGTAGCGCCCGACGATCAGCTCGGGATCCTTGTCGGCCGGGACCCGCTCCAGTGAGCGGCGGAAATCGGCGACGCCGGCGCGCAGCACGCTCGAGTGGAACGGCACGTCGATGCCGGGCACCAGGATGAAGGAGCGACGGCCCCCGGTGATCTTCCGGCGCCGCTCGACCTCTTCCTCGACCGCCTCCAGGCCACGCACCGTGCCGGCAATCGCGTACTGCGAGCCGCGCAGGTTGTAGTTGACGATTTGCAGGAACTCGCCGGTGCGCTGGGATATCTCGTCGATGAACGCCGGGACATCTGCGTCGGCGAGGTCGATCTGCGAGGGACGGATCGCCGCCAATCGGTAATTCGACCGGCCGTTTTCGTCGCGCGGCACGATGTCGTGCATCTTGGAGCCGCGCCGGAACACCATGTCCAACAGCTCCTCCAGCTCGTAGAACCCGTTCACGCAAGACAGTGCGGTGTACTCGCCGACGGAGTGCCCGCAGGCGATGGCGTCCTCGACGAAGGCGCCGGCTTCGCGCATCTCGGCGACCTGCGCGGCGGCGACCGTCGCCATGGCGACCTGGGTGAACTGCGTCAGATGCAGCACCCCCTGGGGATGCTGGTAATGCACACCGGCCGCGACGATGTGGGTCGGGTTGTCACGCACCACGTGCAGAACCGAGAACCCGAGGGCCTCGCGGGTGAACTTGTCGGCGTCGTCCCATATCTTGCGCGCGGCCTTGGAGCGGGCCCGCACCTCCATGCCCATGCCCTTGTGCTGAATGCCCTGCCCGGGGAACGCGTAGACGGTCTTCGGGGCGGCCAGCCGGGCGGTTGCCGACATGACGAGCTCCGAGCCGACCCGGGCGGCGACCTCCAAAACCTCGGCGCCGTGGTCGATTCCGACGCGCTCGACACGAACGTCGATCTCGTCGCCAAGGCGCACCATGCCCAGGAAGCGGGCCGTCCAGCCGATCAGCCGGGCCGGAGGCTTGGCGTTGCCGGCCACGACGTGCTGAGCCGCCACGACGTGCTGGGCCGCCGCCGAGAGCCACATGCCTTGCAAGATCGGTGATTCCAGGCCGGCGAGCAGCGCGGCGGTGTGGTCGGTGTGGATCGGGTTGTGGTCACCGGAAACCACGGCGAACGGCCGCATGTCGGTCGGTGCGGTCAGCTTCACATCGCGGCGGCGCCGGCGAGGAGTCTCAATTGCGGTGTCGGACAGAGCTTCACCGGCCCGGGCCGGATCCTCGAGCTCGTTGGTGCCGGTGCGGCCGCAGATCGCGAAGCGTTCGTGCAGCCTGGCCAGCACGGTGCCGGACGAGTCGGCGATCGTGACCGACACCGGCACGACTCGACCGATGTCCGTGTCGGCCACGCTGCCAACCGTCGCCGTAATGAGCAGACTAGTGGCAATTTTCGGGAGCGGCCCCAGCAGTCGCGCGGCGTGATCGAGGTGCACCAGGCTCAGCAAGCCCTCGACCACCGGGATGCCGGTGTCGGTGGCCACCGAGCCAATCGCGGCAAAGACGGCGGGCCAGCATTTGCCGACCAGCGCATCGGGCACCACCGTTCGCGTCGGCGCCAGCGGCGCACCAAACGTCGCGGTCACGCCGGTGTGATCGGCGACCTCTTCGGGATCCCACTGCACCGTGACCGTTGCGGTGCCGGCTTGGACCGGGAGCAAGGATTCGGGCCCGTCCACGCCGGCGGCGATTGCCAACACGGCCCGCATCGCGGCGGTGGCATCGTCCGCGGACACCAGCGGCAGGCCGCCGTCGCGGACCGCCTGCGTGATGGTGAACGCAATCTCGATCAACTTTCCCGACAGCGGAACCCGCAGCACGACGCGGTCCTCGGCAACCACGCGCAGCTTTGCTGACGTGGGATGGCCTGCCGCAGTGCCGTTCTCGTGCACCTGCCAGGCATCCGGGCCGCCGATGCGGTGCACCGGGTTGGTCGCGAGCCGCCCGGCCCAGAACACGTCGGGCGCGTCCAGCACGACGGCCAGCGGCCCGGTGACGTCGTTTCGGAAGCGGCGCCGGGCCGCGACGGGTTCGGGCTGCCTTCCGGCGGCCAGCACCTCGTCGATAGCGGCCCGCTCGAAGCGGTCCAGCAGTTCGCCGACGGGTTCATCGGCGCGGGTGATGCCCGCGACCGACGCCGGGCCCGGGATGATGCAGACCTGATCGGCGTCATAGCGCGCATCGTGGGCCTGCCACAGCGAGTCGCTGCGCCACCAGCGGCGCACGTCCTTGTCGATGATCGGCACGAAGTTGACCGGCTTGCCCGGCGTCTTGCACAGCTCGACGAAGAACGGCACGTCGGCCGGGTGCAACTGGACGGTCTCGGCGTCGGGGTAGCGCTCGAGTAGTGCGGCGATCGCATCACCCGGGCGTTCGAGCAGTTGCTCTTCGACCAACAGCGTCTCGATTGGCCCGAAGTCCTTTGTGTGCAAACGCGCCTCGGCGCGTTGCAGCATCTGCTCGAACCGGTCACGCCAGGAGATGTCCAGCCACGGGGTCGTCAGCTCGACATAGCGCTGCAGCCACCGCAGATAGGTCATCTCGGCGACGTCGCCGAAATACGGCTTGGCGGTGCGGGCCATCGCGGCGATGATGTCGTCGCGGCGCGCGGCGACCGCCTCCAGATCGCCGGCGACCTCGTCGAGCAGCCGGCCACAGCGGGATGCGGAGTTGTCGATCTCGTGGATGTCGGCGCCCAATTGGCTGCGGCCGGATGCCATGCCGCCGTTGGCCTTTCCGGCGCCGATCCATTTGTCGATGCCGGTGGTTTCGACCAGCAGCCGCTTGACCGACTCCGATGTGGTGGCCTCCTTGGCGGCCATCGCCGCGGTGCCGACCAAAATGCCGTCAATCGGCATGAGCGGGTGGCCGTGTGCGGACGACCAACGCCCCGAAAGGTATTCGGCGGCACGCTCGGGTGTGCCGATGCCCCCGCCGGCACACACCGTGATGTTCGGCCGCGACCGGAGCTCGGAGTAGGTGGCCAGCAGCAGGTCGTCGAGGTCCTCCCAGGAGTGGTGTCCCCCGGCACGGCCGCCCTCGATGTGGACGATCACCGGCTTGGTGGGTACTTCCGCGGCGATGCGGATGACCGCACGGATCTGATCGACGGTGCCGGGCTTGAATACGACGTGTTTGATCCCGGCGCCGTTCAGCTCGTCAATCAGCTCGACGGCCTGCTCAAGGTCGGGAATGCCCGCGCTGATCACCAGGCCGTCGATCGGGGCGCCGGACTGACGGGCCTTCTGCACCAGCCGCTTCCCACCCACCTGCAGTTTCCACAGGTAAGGGTCAAGAAAAAGCGCGTTGAACTGGACCGCGCGGCCCGGTTCGAGCAGCGTGGTGAGCTCGCCGACGCGGTCGGCGAAGATCTGCTCGGTGACCTGACCGCCGCCGGCCAGTTCGGCCCAGTGACCGGAATTTGCGGCGGCGGCAACGATCTTGGCGTCGACGGTGGTGGGTGTCATGCCCGCCAAGAGGATCGGGGACCGCCCGGTCAGCCGGGTGAATTTCGTCTCCAGCTTCACCGAGCCATCCGGCAGCACCACAACGGTCGGCGCGTAGCTCGACCACGGCCGGGCCACTTCGGGCACCGCCCCGGCGGTGAACAGGTTGCGCTGGCCCCCGCGGGTCGCCGCGGGCACGATCCCGATACCGAGACCGCGGATCACCGGCGCCGTCAGCCGGGTCAAGATGTCGCTGGGGCCGAGGTCGAGGATCCAGCGAGCGCCCGCCTCGTGCAGGCCGCACACCTGACTCACCCAGTCGACCGGATGTACGAGGATGGCTTCAGCCATTTCGTGGGCCAACTCGGCCTCCAAGCCGATCTTGGCGGCCCACCCGTCAACAAGTTTCACCGCGTCGGCCAGCAGCGGCGAGTGGAAGCCGACATCGACGCGCACCGGTTCGAACGTCGGGTTGAACACCGCGCCGCCGCGCAACTTGTTCTTACGCTCGGCGGCCTCGGCGTCGGCGATCCGCTGGCAGTACAGTTCGAAACGGGTCAGCTCTTCTGGGGTACCGGCGATGGCTGCCGAGCGCTGGCCATTACGGACCGACAGCGTTGATGCCAACACGGTCTCCTTGCCGAAATCGACGAGGAGCGAGGCGATTCGGTCGGTGTCGGCATTGGTAACCGAGACCATCGGCGAACGGTTCCCCAGCAGGGTGATCCCGCGCCGCCGACCTACCAGAGTGGCGGCGGCGCCGATCAACTGCGCCAGGGCGAGCAGCTCGACGTCCTTGGCGCCGCCGGCGCGCAGTGCCTCGACAGCCAGCACACCCTGGGAGTGCCCGGCGACCGCGACGGGTGGGTTAGCGGCGAAATCCATACCCTGGCGGGTCAGCGCGCGCATCGCGGCGACCTGGGTGAGCAGGACACCGGGCAGCGAACACGCTGCCGACATGAGCTGCTCGCCGCCGAGAACCGGCTCCTGCGCGGCCAGGGCGCGCACCCACCGCACCGGATCGAAGCCCACCGGGCGGACCACGACCAATTCCCGGGCGACCGGCTCCAACACCATTTCGGCCGCGGCGAGCAGCGTCACCAGCTCGTCCTCGATGCCGGCCGACGACACTAGCTCCTCGAGCGTTTCCAGCCAGGCGCTACCCTGGCCGCCGAACGCGACGGCGTATGGTTCGCCGGCGTTGAGGCGGTCTACCAAAGCATCTGTGTTGTGGCGTGTTTGCGTCGGGTCACCGTCCCCGCCGGCCGACACCGAGTCTTGTATGTAGACCGTCACGTCATCCAGCTCCTCGTCGATCTTTCGGCCCAACGAGCCAAACTGCGCGGCTCGTGCGCCCGTGCGACTGACGTTTCCTCAGAGTTGGGACGGCGACTACACGCGCTCCCAATCCTCGATTGCCCACCACGAAATGTCGTCGGCGCTAGCGCCCAATCGCGGTTCCTGTTAGTAACAGCGGCGCGTTATGGCCAGCTGGAATAAGCGATCTCGCGGTCAATCAGGATGGTTTGAGGCCGTATTTCGGGCCGAGGGTGGCGACGGCCTTCTTGAGCTCGTCGCCAATCTCGTCGAGACGATCCGCTTGCGAAGCATCGACGGCCGCACTGATCGCCGCGATCAGACTGCCATCGGGTGCTAAAAGGGGCGTGGCGACGGCAAATGCGTCCGAGAGAGTGACTCCCCGGTTGAAGGCCAGTCGGCGGGACCGGATCTGGGGGAGCTCGGCGAGGAATTGTTCTACCTCGCCCGCCTGTTCCGGACTGGCGAGGTCGAGGAGGCGGTACATCTCCTCGTCGGGGACGTTGGCGAGCAACGTTTTTCCGGCGGCGCTGCTATATAGCGGGCGACGGGCGTGGATGCGCGCGACGAACGTCAAGCTCGGTGATTCTTCACCGACAAGGTCGGTGAAGACGATGGCGTCCCCGACGCGCACCCCGACGAGCACGGTGCAACACAGGACATTGCCCACCTCGGCCACGAACTGGTGATCGAGTGACAGCGCGGCCAGCTTGTTCGCGCGCGCGGCGAGGATGAACGGCCCCGGCCCGAGGTGGAACCGGCGTTCCCTCTCGATGAGATAGCCGCGGGCGAGCAGTCCGTTGGTCAGCTCCTGCACGGAGCTCTTCGCCGCATCCAAGGCGGCTGCCAGCTCCGCCAGCGTCAGGCCGCGCGGGCTCAGCGAAACGGTCTCAAGGATCTCGATCACTCGGTCGACCGTGCGATGCGGGCGGGCAGGCATGCGGCTGACGCTAGCAAGCTCTTCCGACCAGTTCAGACAGAGACTTGCAAAGACGCGGAAATAAAAGTACCGTTTCCAGGCAATCCGGATATGCGTTTGTATATCCGTAGATATGTACAACGGCTGGCCCCGACCCTTCTGATAGGGCCCGGGCGGGATCGAAAGGTGGGCGACCATGAGTGAGCCGTATGAGCTGTATCTTCGCGCGATGCGGCGGGTCGGTCACTACCGCTGGTTCTCTCTATTCACTGAAGCACGTCGGCTCACGGGTAGACCGGGCGCTGATCCGCGCGAGCCGAGGCCGACTGTCCATGAGCGGTCCGCAGCTGACGACGATGTTGCTCACGACGAAAGGCAGAAGAAGCGGCAAAGACCGAACGGTTCCGCTGCACTACGTGCGGGATGGCAAGAATCTCGTCGCCGCTTGCGAGAACTTCGGGCTAGAAGCAGCCTCCAGTTGGCCGAAGAACCTACTCGCCAACCCAACGGCACGTATCGAGATCGGCGGCACCGCTGCAAACTATCTGTCGCGACCCGCGACAGAGGAAGAAGTCACGCGCAACGTACCGAGGCTTATCGAGATGTGGCCCGCGCATGACAGCCACATGGAGCGAAATGGCGTGCGCCAAGTGATTGTCTTCGAGCCGCTAAACCTGAGTGCCTCACCGGGTCGCCGAAAGTGATCCGGGTATCCGGTTCTCCATCCATAAATCAAAGGTGACGAGCTCTTCGCCGCGCGACACAAAGGACCCTCGTCACGATGACCGCCCACAACGCCTCACCGAGCACCCCGAGCGATGATCTGCCACGGGTCGATCCTCCCGACCGGGTCAGCCCCCCGATCCGCGCCTACGCCGCCTTCTTGGCGACCGGCGTAGGCCGGTGGATCGCGAAGAACATCGCGCCAAGGATCGACCCATGGCTGCT
>NZ_JBKQOI010000302.1:0-10874 GCF_052145595.1 Mycobacterium sp.
AGCTGATGACGTCGTGGACGCGGAGGTGGTCGACGACGACCGGGAGTCCAAGTGACCGAAGGGAATCAGGAACACGTAACGGTCACCGACAAGCGGCGCATCGATCCCGAGACCGGCGAAGTACGGCGGGGTGCCTCCGGCCCGACCCCCAGTGGGTCGGCGCCGGGGGCGTTCGCAGGCGAAACGCCAGAGGAGGCCGACAAGGCGGCCGAACTGCTCGGTGATCTGCAGCGGGTCCAGGCCGACTTCGCGAACTACCGCAAGCGCGCCTTGCGCGACCAGCAGGCCGCGGCGGATCGGGCCAAAGCCGCCGTGGTCAACCAATTGCTTGGTGTGATGGACGATCTCGACCGCGCGCGCAAGCACGGTGATCTGGAGTCGGGTCCGCTGAAGTCGGTGGCCGACAAGTTGATCAGCGCGTTGACGGGGCTCGGCCTGACGGCGTTCGGCGCGGAAGGTGAGGACTTCGACCCGGTGCTGCACGAAGCGGTGCAGCACGAGGGAGATGGCGCCGACGGCTCGAAACCGGTGATCGGCAACGTCATGCGGCAGGGCTACAAACTGGGCGAGCAGGTGCTGCGGCACGCGCTGGTCGGCGTCGTCGACACGGTCGCGGGTGACAGCGCAGAAAGCACCGCCGAAACCGGGCAGGCGGACACGGACGATAACCGCGACACCTCCGGTGGTTAGGCACAGAATCAAGACGACAAATAGATAGAGGAAGGTGAGAGGGGGTGACGCGACATGGCCCAGCGTGAATGGGTCGAGAAGGACTTCTACAAGGAGCTTGGCGTCTCCTCTGACGCCAGTCCGGAAGAGATCAAGCGCGCCTACCGCAAGCTGGCGCGCGACCTGCATCCGGACGCGAATCCCGACAACCCCGCCGCCGGCGAACGGTTCAAGGCGGTGTCGGAGGCGCACAACGTGTTGTCGGATCAGGCCAAACGCAAGGAGTACGACGAAACCCGGCGACTGTTCGCGGGTGGCGGGTTCGGCGGCCGGAAGTTCGACAACGGCGGCTTCAGCTTCAACGTGGGCGGGGACGGCGCCGAGTTCAACCTCAGCGACCTGTTCGACGCCGCGGGCCGAAGTGGCGGCGCCAACATCGGCGACCTGTTCGGCGGCTTGTTCGGACGCGGCGCGGCTCCGCGCCCGAGCCGGCCGCGACGCGGCAATGACCTGGAGACCGAGACGGAGCTGGATTTCGTCGAGGCCGCCAAGGGTGTGGCAATGCCGTTGCGGCTGACCAGCCCGGCGCCGTGCACCAACTGCCATGGCAGCGGCGCGCGGCCGGGCACCAGCCCGAAGGTGTGCCCCTCGTGTAATGGCTCCGGCGTGATCAACCGCAACCAGGGTGCTTTCGGTTTCTCCGAACCCTGCACCGATTGCCGGGGCAGCGGCTCGATCATCGAGCACCCCTGCGACGAATGCAAAGGCACCGGCGTCACCACCCGGACGCGCACCATCAACGTGCGGATCCCGCCAGGTGTCGAGGACGGACAGCGGATTCGGCTGCCCGGGCAGGGCGAGGCCGGGTTGCGCGGTGCGCCGTCGGGTGATCTCTATGTGACGGTGCATGTGCGGCCGGACAAGATCTTCGGCCGTGACGGCGACGACCTCACCGTAACCGTTCCGGTCAGCTTCACCGAATTAGCTTTGGGCTCAACGCTTTCGGTTCCTACGCTGGACGGCAAGGTCGGTGTCCGGGTGCCCAAAGGCACCGCCGATGGCCGCATCCTGCGGGTGCGCGGACGCGGTGTGCCCAAGCGCAGCGGTGGCAACGGGGACTTGCTGGTCACCGTGAAGGTGGCCGTGCCGCCGAACTTGGAAGGCGCCGCCCAGGAGGCGCTGGAGGCCTACGCGGACGCCGAGCGGTCAAGCGGTTTCAACCCGCGTGCCGGATGGGCAGGTAATCGCTGATGGCTATGAATCCCAGGGACCCGAAGAAGGAAGGATCCCGGACCTTTTTGATCTCGGTGGCCGCCGAACTGGCCGGCATGCACGCGCAGACGCTGCGAACCTACGACCGCCTCGGGCTGGTCATCCCGCGCCGAACTTCCGGTGGCGGACGCCGCTATTCGCACCGTGACGTCGAGCTGCTGCGTCAGGTGCAGCGGCTATCCCAGGACGAGGGCGTCAATCTGGCTGGGATCAAACGCATCATCGAGCTGACCAATCAGGTTGAGGCGCTGCAGTCGAGGCTGAAGGAAATGGCCGAGGAATTGGCGGCGTTGCGCGACAACCAGCGCCGCGACGTGGCGGTGGTTCCCAAGAGCACCGCGCTGGTGGTTTGGCAGCCCCGCAAGGCATCCCGCGACCGCCGCTAACCGCTATGGCCGGGCAAGCCGGACAGTTGGGTGCCGACATTTCCGAAGCCCGAGACGAAGGCCTGCGTCGCGAGGTTCAGGATGGTCGTGTTATAGCGCCCCGACATGAAGTTGCCCCGCGCCGGCAAATAGCTGCCACGAGTTGAGCTCCGGCGGCAACACCGATGGCCGCGGCAGTGGCGGCCGGCGTCCCTCCTGGCTGGCGGCCAGGTGCTTCACGTTAGGCTTTACTCGGGGTTACACCCGGGATCGGAGTGATTCATAAAAGCCTTTCAAAGAATCCCAACGCCGGCCTTCCCACTTGCGCAGCGCGGATGGGCAAACGTCAGCGCCCGTTGCGGTGCTCCCGCACACCACCGCAACATCGTGGCGCCGGTTGGTCGGCGATGTCGCCAACCATTGGTGAGTTTTCGACGATGCGCTTAATCCCAGCCGGAGTGACGAAGAATGGACGCTGAATTCGCGCGCCAATTCGATAAAACAGGTTATAGTCGGCCGGTGATTAGCGGCGATCCGCTGACAGGGCGTGACACCGAATTAGCCGTTATTCGCCGTGCGCTCACCGGAGTTGGCAATTACTCCGGCGTCGTCATCGCCGGCGCCGCGGGAGTGGGCAAGACCCGGCTCGCGCATGAAGTGCTGGCCCGCGCCGAAGCCTCAGGTGAGCGGACCTATTGGATTGTGGGTACCCAGTCCGCGCGACAGCTCCCATTAGGTGCGTTCACCGCATCCATGTGCGAGACCATGTCCGACCCGATATCTGACGTCCGACGTGTCATCAATTCCTTCGTCGCGCAACAACGTCATGGCCGCGTGCTGATCGGAGTCGATGACGCGCACCTGCTCGACGGATTATCGGCACACGTCGTACACCAGCTGGCACAGGCCCATGCAACACGTCTGGTGGTCACGGTGCGCACGGGCGGGGACGAGCCCGATGCGATCACCGCGCTATGGAAAGACGACCTGCTCGCCCGCCTGGACCTCGAACCGCTGTCGGCCACGGACACCCGCCGCATGATCGAGACCACGCTTGGCGGTCCGGTAGATAGTCGCAGCGCCAAGCGGTTCTGGAAACTGACCGGAGGCAACGCGCTGTTTTTGCGGCAACTGCTCAAGGACCAGATCGCCGCCGGTGCGATATGGCAGGTCGCCGGGGTGTGGATGTGGGACGAGCGCGTCGCGGTGTCGGACAGCATCGGCGACATGGTCGGTCGGCAATTGAGCCGGCTCGCCCCCGATGTGGCGCTGGTCGTCGATACGTTGTCGCAGTACGAGCCGGTGGCGGTCGACGTGCTCTGCGATCTGGTGCACCGCCGCGATCTCGAGGCGGCCGAACAGATGAACCTGGTCACCGTGGAGCGCAGCGGCTCCAGGTTGATGGCCCGGCTGGCCCATCCGCTGTTCGGTGAGCTTCGGCGGGCGGCGGCCAGCCAGATGTACCTGTCGCGCATCCGCGGCAAGCTGGCACAGCGGCTGGCCAAGGACGTCGACGATGATATGCACGCGACGGTGCGCAGGGCGCTGCTGGCCCTCGAATCGGACCTTGACCCAGACCCGCAGCTGTACCTGCAGGCGGCGCGGTTCGCGATGACGCTGCTCGATCTGGACCTGTCCGACCGGTTCGCCACCGCCGCTGCCGACGCGGGGGTCAGCGAGGCTGTCGGCCTCCGGGCGATCAGCCTGGCCGGGCGCGGGCACGGCGACCAGGCCGAGCCGATCCTGGCCGGGATCGGCGTGGATGACCCCGACGGACATCACTGGGCAACCGTGCGTGCAGCAAACCTGATTTGGAATCTCGGCCGACCCCGGGAGGCGTCGGCCATTCTCGACGGCCTGGCATCGACGCGAGAATCCGCCGCGCAGCGGGCCGAGCGCGTCGCGGTCGAATCATGTGTGGACGCGGTGCTGGCCCGCTGCGAGACCGCGGCGGAAAAGGCACGGTTAGCGCTGGACTCGCCGACACTGCCCGACTTTCACGCCATGTTGGCGTCCATCGCGTTGACCATCGCGCACGGCGCGCTCGGCAGACTCGATGATGTCTCCGACCTCGTGGTGGAGGCCATCGACCGCGCGATCATGTCGTCTCAGGCGTCGCCCATGAGGTTCTGGTATGGCGGTGTCTATGCGCGCGCCTGCCGGGTGAACGGGCGCATCGACGAATGCGTGCGCTCGGCCAAGCAGCTGTCCGAGTCGACACGTGACGTTCCCGGTCTGGCCTATGCGAACCTTGCGTTCTTGCTGGGCTATGCCGAGCTGGTTCGCGGGGAGATCCCCGCCGCGGTGGAACTCCTGCACGAGGCGCTGGCCGGGGCGGAAAAGCACAGCGTCACCACCGGTTTACGACCAGCGAGCTGCTTCGCGTTGGCCGAGGCCCACGCCAAGCTGGGTCAGGCGGATGCCGCGAACGCCGCGATCACCCAAGCACGGCAATACGTCCCGATCGACTACCTGTTCATGCAGACCAGTCTGGCGGTGGCCAGCGGTTGGGCGCTAACGGCCGCCGGGTGTCTGACCGACGCGATCTCGGTCGTTCGCGCCGCCGCCGAGGGTGCGCGCGAGCGCAATGAGCCGACGTATGAACTGGCCTGCGTGCAAGTCGCGGCTCAATGGGGCGACACGTCAGGCGCGACGCGCGCGCGTGAATTGGCCGATGAATTGTCGCTTCCCCTCGCGGATACGGTTGCGCGGCATACGGAATCGTTGCGGTCTGACGACGGGGAGGGTCTGCTGGAGGCATCGGCCGACTACCGGAAGCTGGGCGATCGGGCCGCCGCCGCCGACGCCGCCGCGCAGGCGGCCGTGGCGTTCAGCCGCAACCAGCAGCGCAAGCGCAGTCTGCATGCCGCGGCATTGGCGCAGCAGCTGGCCACCGACTGTGGTGGGCTGTGCACGCCGGCGTTGCGAAACCCCATAGGCCAGCCGTTGACCGGCCGTCAGCGCGAGATCATCGAACTGGTCGCCGCGGGGTTGTCCAACAAGGAAATCTCCGAACGGCTGGTCACGTCGGTGCGCACCGTTGAGGGGCACGTGTATCGCGCGTACCAACGCCTGGGAGCCGGGTCGCGCGAAGAGCTGGTCGAGATATTGCGGGCCGGCCAGGGTGGCTCACAATCTGCCCATTTCTCGTGACATGCGGGCGCGTTCGAGGTAGCCGGCGCAGTGGGGCCGAGGGGGCGGCGGTTGCAAGCCCGCGGCGACGACACGAAGCGCGCCGATCATTCGCCGGGTTAGCGGGGTGGACCTTGCCGACGCGGCTGCCGCGGTGCCGAACATCACCTCTTGTTCGGTGATCAGAACCGGGGGCTGTGATAGGTGGTGATCACTTACGGTCGGTTGATTGCCGGTGGTGGCATGCCGCGTTGCCGCGGCGGGCGGTCTGAAATCCGACATCGCTGATCGCCTCCACGCTGCGTGGCTGTGATGATGCGTGAAACCTATGACCGGCGCCGGCCGGACAGCGTGAGTAGCGGGCTACTCGTATTGCGGCCGACATCTACCCCACTGACGCGTAAGCCCTGGCGAAAAGCGCGAAGTCTGATAAAGCTACGCACATGGTGGGCGGCAATGGAAGTTCCCGATGGACGGACGCGCTGCTCGATGGCATGCGAGAGCTGGGCGATCCGCTGGCAGACGAGCCGGTCGCGGCCGTGCTCGACCGTGGCGGCATCGATGAGGTCAACGCGATGATGCAGACGCTGGTCCGCGTCGACCAGCTGGTGCCCGAGGCGTTGCCCGACGAGATCCGGGGTTACCTGGCCGAGACCCTGCCCCTGCCTGAGTGGGCCGACATGGGCAAGATCAAGCGTGGGCAGCAGCTATTCGAGACATGGGGCCTCGAGATCGCATGCTGCCTGTTCTGCGCATCGCTCCCGTCGGCATACGCGGCAGCCAACGGCGTGAGGGTGTTGTACGCGACCGCCCGGCTTGATACCGACGCGCGCCGGCGGGTGATGGAGACCGGGCAGTTCCTGATCGATGTGGCGAACGTCGGCGGGCTCGACGAAAACGGCAAGGGACGGCGCACCATTCAGCGCGTCCGATTGATGCATGCGGCTGTTCGGCACCTGATCAAGGCCCGCAACGAGCAGAAGCCCGGCATGTGGCACCCCGACTGGGGGACACCGATCAACCAGGAGGACCTCGCCGGGACGCGCATGAGTTTCTCGTATGTCTTTTCCGAACCGATGCGTCGCCTTGGCGTGCGCGTGCCCGCCCAGGACGTCGAGGCCTACCTGCACCTGTGGAACGTCATCGGGCACCTGCTCGGTCTGCGCGACGAGCTGCTGGTGCACGACGTCGCCGACGCCACCGCCCTGGTCGACACTATCCGGCGCAGGCAGTTCGAGGCGTCGGCCGAAGGGCAGGAACTCACCCGTGCGCTGCTGGATCTGATGTACGAGCTGACACCCGTGCACCGGTTAGACGGCACCATTCCGCCGTTGATACGTCATTTGATCGGCGACGAGACCGCCGACCTGTTGCTCATTCCGAAGTCGGATCTCGCCGACCACCTCGGGCCGCTCGCACGCATCGCCAAGTGGTTCTTCGTGCACGTCTTGGGCCAGGTCGAGCGCGACCTGCCGCGCTACCAACTGGCGTCGCGAATGGCCGCTCCGTTCGGGCGGGATCTGCTGGACACCGGGCTCAAGTTGGAGCGCGGCGGCGAGCGCGCGCCGTTCGACATACCCGATCACCTCGCCCGCAACTGGGACCTGCTGGCATGAGAGCACTCGCGAAAAGGTCACTCAGTCGCAAACGGGATCGCGAAAACATGAGTAGTCGACTACGCGTGCCCGGCCACTTCAGTCGGCCGACACTGACGAACATGACGACCTCCATCACGCCCCCACATGACATCGCATTGCCACCGACGCTGCCGTACTTCCCGCGCCTCGAAGAGCCCACCACCATCGACGATGCTGTGCGAGGTATCGATCAGGTCGTCGACTGGGCTATCAGGGCGGAAAGCCACATCGGTTACTTTGCCGCGCTGTACAAGCGCATAACTCTCGCCATCGAGCAGGCCATCCGCGAAGGTGTGTTCGACGACGGGCGCCGCGTAGAAGAGCTCGGCGTCGCCTTTGCCCGTCGGTATTTCACCTCATTGAATGCGTATTTCTACCCGAGCGAGTACCAGGGCCTGACTATTCCCTGGGAGGTCTCGTTCGTCGGTCAAAGTGACCGGGCGATCATGTTGCAGCACATGATGGCTGGGCTGAACGCACACATCACGTTTGACCTGGGCCTCGCCCTCTTGTCCGTTGCGGGGGACTCGCTGGACACGCTCGAGGACGATTTCCATCGCGTCAACGCCCTTCTCTGCTCCCAGATCCCCGGCATCCTCGATGTCGTCGAGCAGCGCTCCCCGGAGCTCCGCTGGACCCGCCGGCTCATACCGGATGAGGTCGGCGTCCTGAAGCGGATGCTGACAAAATTACGCAGTTCCGCGTGGTTATTCGCCATCTACATGGCCGTGCAACCGGACGATGCCAGGCAGAAGCGAGTGCATCAGGCCGCCTGGACGGCGACACTGGGCGCCTGGTACCTGCAACCGCCCGCGCGGTTCACGCTGTTTCCGGTACTTGTCCGCATCATCGCCAAACGTGAGAGCCGTGACGTGGCAGCCAACATCCGGGCGCTCGAAGGAATTTCAAATACCCCCGACAAGCTGGACAAGCGTTACCTCTGATCTGCTCGCGACGGCGAGTCACGAGAGAATCTTTTGTGCCCGTGCAAATTCCGGCCAACGAGCATCACCGGGAAAGCGGCTCATGAGGCCGGCCAGCTCGGACCGATCCCCGTCGCCGAGCAGGTCGAAAGAATCCAGCAGGCAGCGCAGTTCGAACAGAGTCGCGCCTTGGTGGCGTGCGAACTCAAGCGCGGCGGCCAGGGCCTGGCGGCGCGCATCGGGCTCGGTGAACGTATGAGCGCGCACGCGCATCAACTCGGCGTCGTGGAAGCGCATTCCCGTGTCTTCCGCATGCCGCAGCGCCATATCCAATCGTTCGCGCGCCTTCTCCGGCTGGCCCGCAGCAATCAGGAGGCGTCCGATAACAGCGTCGTGAAACGTCAGATAGCTGTTGAGGTGTAGCAGGCGCGACCCGTCCACGAGCCGCGCTACCTTCTCCGCCCGGGCCGTCAGCGCGGCAGCGTCGGCACCCGCAGCAAGCGCGCCAAGCGCTTTGGCGGTCGCGTGTTGAGTGGCACCGACCAATCGCCACAAGTCGAGCCCCGACTGCTCGCTTTGGCTGCGAAGCTCGGCGGCCAGGGTGGCGGCCTCCGAAATTTGGCCGCTCTCCAGTCGAACCCAAATTTCCATGAAGTACGTATGTGCCCTGTTGTGGGCGTTCTGTGGAAACCCCAAGTCGTCGCAGCGCCGGACCGATTCGGCCAACTCCGCGTAGGCACGGTCGAGGTCCCCGCAGACCATGTCCGTGAGCGCCAGGAAGATGTGTGCCGACGAGATCGGGTCGACGACCACCCACCAGGCGGTTTCCAGCACCCGCGGATCGGCGGCGGAACGATCGGCCAGCGCCTGCAGCAGATGTCCGCGGGCGGCGGCGAAGTCGCCTTCCAGCCAGGTGACGGCACCCAACGATGACGCTATGGCCGGATTACTCCAGGGCCGATCCTTGGTTATCCGGGCGGACAGCGAGTCGAGCAGTTCATGGGCCCGGCGCAGTTCGGCGCGCGGCAGGAAGTAGCTGATCAGCGCAGTGAGCGTGCTGAACAACTCATCTTGGTAGTTGCCGGTGCTCGCCAATGCCAGGCAGCGTTCAAAGTCGGCTGGGCCCTCACCGCTCATGCTGCCTTGCGTGGCGCCCGCCAAAAAGCCGCGCTCCAGCCGGATCGCGATTTCCCTACGGTCTCGCGCGGAGCCCGCGACGCAGCCGGCGAGCTGATCGAGCGCGGTCGTAAGGCAGGCCAGCGCTTCCTGGAGAGCGCCGCGCCGTCGGGCGTCCACTGAGGCCTTCTGGTAGGCCTCGACTGCCTCGTCGTGTTGCCGAGCCTGCTCGAAGTGAGTTGCGACCAGACGCCAGTCCGGCTCGACGGCACTTGCTGCGTCAACCAGTGCGCGGGCAATGCGGGCGTGCAAGTCACGGCGCAGTGATGGCGGGGCAAGCTCGGTTGCCACTTCGCGGAGCAGCTCATGGCGAAATCGCCAGCCGTCGGTCCCGGTTCGTTCGAGCACGCGCGCCCGCACGAGTTCGGTGACCACGTCGTCGATGTCTTTGGCGTCGCGTCGGACCACGGAGCGAAGCAACGGGAGATCGCCGGCGCGCCCGATGACGGCGGCCGCCTCGACCACCGGCACAAAATCGGCGTGGGAGTGATGCAGTCTGGCGAACAACGACTCATACAGCGCCTCGGGTACCCGGGACTCGGCTCCGGCGACGTCAAGTTCGCCGACGACACGTTCGATGTAGAAGGGCACGCCGTCACATCGGCTGCGTACCGCGGACCGCTGGACGTCGGTCACCGACGGGTCCAACGCAGTGATCAGCGCGTCGGACTGCTCGTCGGTCAGCTGCGCAAGTTCGAAAAGTGTTACCGGCCAATCAGTTCGCAGCCAATTATCCTTGCGTCCGGTCAAGACCACCAGCAGCCGCCCATCCGCGGTTGCGAGCAATGAGTTGAGCAGCTCCAGGGTGGACGGGTCGAACCAGTGCACATCCTCTGCGACCAGTAATCCGGCTTGATCCCCGACGCAGGCCAGCACGTATTGCTGAGCGGTCGCGCCGATCAACTCGTAAAGTGTTCGGCCTTCCACGGCAGCCGGGTGATAGCCGTGCTCGGGACCGACGCCGATGACCGGCGCGAGCAAAGGCACGGCGCTGGCGGGATCCAGCCCGCAGGCAAGCAGTTCGGCTTGCAGTAACCGCA
Organism: Mycobacterium sp.; assembly: GCF_052145595.1. Classification (GTDB taxonomy): domain Bacteria; phylum Actinomycetota; class Actinomycetes; order Mycobacteriales; family Mycobacteriaceae; genus Mycobacterium. The sequence goes on from NZ_JBKQOI010000302.1 coordinate 10,215, forward strand.
GACGCTCCCGGCCGTCGGTGAGCCGGGTGATGCCGCATCGGCGCTCCACCAGCCGGCGCACCGGATGCAGGCCGATGTCGGTATGCAGCGGGGAACCAAACAGCTCGATCACGGGCGCACCCGAACTCCGGACCAATTCGGCCGCCTCATTCGCGAGCCGGGTCTTACCGATTCCCGGCTCACCGCGAAATACGACGCCCGGGCTGCTCAGCGCCGCGTCGCGGGCCCGCTGCCAGCTCTGCTGCAGCCAGCTCTGCTCACGGTCACGCCCTATCAGGGGCGGCGACCCCAGCGGCGGGGCTTCGGGTCGCTCACCGAGCACCTGGTGATGGCTGATCAACCCCTCGACGCCCTTCACCGCGGCCGCCGGACGTGTGCTGAGGTCAAACAAGTGACCCACCAGCGGTGCGACCGCATCCGACACCGCCACCGTGCCCGGCTCGGCCAAACCACAAAGACGGGCGGCCAGGTTGGCGGCGAAGCCGTAGACGTCGTCTTGGTCGGTGTCGAGATAGACCAGGCCGCGGTGGATTCCGACCCGCACGTTGATGGCCACGCCGAACTTGCGTTCGGCCCGCTCGCTGAGCTGAGCGATGGCGCGGGTGATTTCGAGCCCCGCCGCGACGGCACGCCGCACGTCGTTCTCATGCGCCTTGGGGT
>NZ_JBKQOI010000303.1:0-25479 GCF_052145595.1 Mycobacterium sp.
GCGATTCTGCGTCTGCTCGGCGGAGTTATCCCAAGGGGTGACTGGTCAATATAAGGTAACCGCCGGATCCTTTCGGGGTGCACGCCGACGCGATAGCGGTCCTAGATAAAGCCGGCGGATTCGCGAGCGCCGCAGAACTGCTAACGGTCATGACTCGCCAACAGCTCGACGTTCAAGTCAGGAGCGGTGCCCTCGTGCGCGTTTGGTACGGGGTCTACGCAGTACAAGAACCAAATCTATTGGGCCGCTTGGCCGCACTCGACATTTTCATGGGGCGACACGCCGTTGTGTGCATGGGCACAGCCGCCAAGTTGTATGGGTTCGACATGGAAGACACCAACGCTATTCATGTGCTCGATCCTGGCGTACGGATGCGTCCTACCGTCGGTTTGATGGTTCACCAACGTACCGGCGCCCGACTGCAACGCGTATCAGGCCGTCTGGCAACCGCGCCCGCATGGACCGCCGTCGAGGTTTCAAGGCAGCTGCGGCGTCCACGTGCGCTTGCAACACTCGACGCAGCATTGCGTTCCATGCGATGCACCCGCGTTGAAATTGAACACGCCGTTGCTGAGCAGCGAGGCCGCCGTGGCATTGTCGCTGTGCGCGAACTCCTGCCCTTGGCCGACGGGCGGGCCGAATCCGCAATGGAGAGCGAGGCGCGGCTGGTCATGATCGACCGCGGGCTACGGTTTCCGGAGCTCCAATACGCGATCCATGGCCGCGACGGCGAGTTGTGGCGCGTCGACTTTGCGTGGCCGGATGTGCGTCTGGCGGCCGAATACGAAAGTGTCGACTGGCATGCAGGGCGGGACGAAATGCTGAGGGACAAGACAAGGTGGGGCAAGATCCAAGAGCTGGGGTGGACGATCATCCCGATAGTCGTCGATGACGTAAGACGGGACCCCGACCGCCTCGTCGAACGAATCGCTGGACACTTGGACCGCGCGCGCATGGCTGGCTGAGGCCGGCGAGCAGACGCAAAATCGCACGCCGAAGGCCCGCGTAGTGCGATTCTGCGTCTGCTCGCGGCAGATTAGCGGCACAGGATCGCCGAAAGCGCTTGGTGCAGTTCACGTTCGGGGTCGTCGGGAAGTTCGTCGGCACGCCAGCCGACGAAATCGTCCGGGCGGACGAGAACCGCCCCGGCGGGCGCAAGTCCGGTGGCGGCCCCCCACGCGTCGTCGTCGATGGGTTGCATGGTGACCGGGACGCCGAGCGCGGCCGACGCCGAAGTCACTGCGGCGCGCCACCGCTCGTCCCCGGTAAGCAGGGTGAACCCGGGACCGAGCAGGTCGAGCGTCGAAACACCGTCTCGCACCCACACATGCGGAACTCGGGTGCCCGGCTGGGCACGCAACTCCTCCACGAGCTGCACCGCGTCCGGGTCCACCGCGGGCTCGCCGGTCACAACGGCCGCCGAACGGTACCGGTAGCCGATCAGCAGGGTGAACATCGAGCACTCTTCTTCGGCCGGCAACCGTGGCCGGTCGTCGCCCAGTGGGAGTAGGGCGACCGTCGGGCCGGTGAGGGACTGGCGGGCGGCGAATCGCCCGACCGGGTACCGCTCGTCGTGGTAGGTGGCAAGCAGTTCCGGCCCGGCCGCTCCCCCCAGGACCGCGGCCAGCTTCCAGGCCAGGTTGTGCGCACTCTGGATGGCGGTGTTGGCTCCCCCGGCCTTGAACGGTGGCATGGTGTGCGCCGAATCGCCGACGAGAAAGGCTCGCCCACAACGGAATCGATCCGCCACCTGTTCGTAGGGCTGCCACGCCGCGACCTCGATGATGTCGATGTCGATCTGCTCACCGAATGCCTTGGTGAGCACCTCGCGGCAACGTTGCGGCGTGAACTGATCCGCCGTCTCACCTTTGCCCGGGAAATAGGTGGTGATGAACATCCCCAGGTCGCCTTCGACCACCAGGAAGATGCCGTCCACGTCAGGGTTTTTGACTTGCACGCCATCGCCGTCGCCCAGCCGCCCGACCAACTTTCCCCAGGGCGCCCGAAAGTAGATGAAGACGACATAGATCGGCAGCGCGCCGTAGCCAGAGGTGTTGATGCCCAGCGAGTTACGGATCGGGCTGTGCACGCCGTCGGCCCCGACGAGGTAGTCGGCGCGGACGGTCTCGGACTCGCCCGAGTCCCGGTCGTGCAGCACCGCGGTGACGCCGGCCTCGTCCACGTCGAGCCAGGAAAGCTCCGTCCCGTAACGCACTTCACTACCCTGCCGGCGTGTTTCGGCGAGCAGCATCGGCTCGAGCCTGCTCTGCGGGCAGTACTGGGCGGCGGGCTCGGGACTGAGCTTGTCCAGGCCCGAGAAGATTGCGTCGACGTCGATGGCCAGTTGTTCGTCCGCGCTGTTCAGCGCCGGCTTGACGACCATGGCCGAAACATGGTCGGCGACCTTGTGCACCTGGTCGCTGAGGCCGAGGCCGCGCAGAATTTCCAGGCTGCGGAAACTCAGATTGCGGGCCTTCGGATAAATGAAGACCTCGCGCCGCTTTTCCACCAGCAGGGATCGAACCCCGTGCTTGGCGAGCAACGCCGACGTGGCCAGGCCGCCGGCGCCGGCGCCGACGATCAGGACGGGTACCCGCAATATGGAAGTCACTATGAAATGATAGCTGATTCCATATTACGATGCCAGAAACTCCTCCGCCACGGAGACGACCCGCTCGCGATCGGACTGCACCAGACCAATGCGAGTCCGCCGATCGAGAATGTCGGAGACCTCCAGCGCGCACTCCTGGGTTATCGCGTATTCGAACTCCGCGCGAGTCACGTCGATGCCCTCGGCGACCGGCTCCTGGGGGCGCTCGCAGGTCGCGGCGGCGATGACGTTGGGCGCCTCGGCGCCGTAACGCTCGACCAGTGACACCGGCAACCCGAAGGCCGTCCCCTGCTGTGGCCGAGCGACGGGCCCGGGATTGGCCGGCGCCCCGATCAGCGGCAGATTGCGAGTCCGGCAGGCTCCGGCGCGCAGGCGCCGCAAGCCGATCGCTTGATCCAGGACGTCTTGTGCCATGTAGCGGTATTCGGTCAGCTTGCCGCCGATGACGCTGATGACACCGGACGGTGACTCGACGACGGCGTGCTCGCGCGACACATCGGCGGTGCGACCTTCACCGGTGTCGATCAGCGGCCGCAGGCCGGCGTAGGCACCGATCACGTCGGCGGTCTCGAGCGTCGTCCCCAGCGCGGTGTTCACCGTGTCGAGCAGGAACGCGATCTCCGCCGCAGACGGTTCGGGCACATCGGGAATCGGGCCGGGAGCATCTTCATCGGTCAGGCCCAGGTAAATCCGGCCGAGTTGCTCGGGCATCGCGAACACGAAGCGGTTCAGCTCACCAGGAATCGGAATCGTCAGCGCCGCAGTCGGATTACCGAAGGCACCCGCATCGAAGACGAGGTGGGTCCCGCGGCTGGGCCGCAACCGCAACGAGCCATCGATCTCGCCCGCCCACACCCCGGCCGCGTTGATGACCGCGCCGGCCGAAATATCGAACGACTGTCCCGTGCGCTGATCGCTCAACCGCACCGAGGTGCCCGTGGCCTCGGACGCCGCCACGTAGGTGAGGATCCGGGCGCCGTGCTGGGCCGCGGTGCGCGCGACCGCGACGACCAGCCGGGCGTCATCGACCAACTGTCCGTCGTAGGCCAGCAGTCCACCGTCCAGGCCGTCGCGCCGCACGGTGGGGGCCATCTCCATGACGCGCCGCGCGGAAACCCGCCGCGATCGCGGCAGCGTCGAGGCCGGCGTACCCGCAAGCATCCGCAACGCGTCGCCGGCCAGGAATCCGGCGCGCACCAACGCGCGCTTGCCGTGACTCAGCGACGGCAGCAACGGAACCAGCTGCGGCATCGCATGAACGAGATGAGGGGCGTTGCGCGTCATGAGGATTCCGCGCTCGATGGCGCTGCGCCGGGCAATGCCCACGTTGCCGCTCGCCAGGTAGCGCAGGCCGCCATGCACCAGTTTGGAACTCCAGCGGCTGGTGCCGAACGCCAGATCGTGTTTTTCCACGAGCGCCACCCGCAGGCCCCGCGACGCGGCGTCCAGGGCGATCCCGGCGCCGGTGATGCCGCCACCGATCACGACGACGTCCAACGGCTCGCCCTCGGCGAGTGCCGTGAGGTCGGCGGTGCGGCGCGCGGCGTTGAGCGCGGGAGTCATCAGGACAGGTATCCGTTCAGTGAGTGGGCGAGTTCGGCGGCCAGCGCGTCGGCGTCGAGGATCCGCCGGACGATCTGCGCCGACTGAATGGTCGACTGGGTGATCAGCAACACCATGGCGGCCATCTGAAGGGGATCGCCGGTCCGGACGCTGCCGTGGCGCTGGGCCACGCGCAGCCGCTCGGCCAGGGCGTCGATCAGCATCTGCTGGCTGGACCCGAGGCGTTCGGTGATGTAGATCGGCGCGAGCTCCGAGTGCAGCACCGACATGACCAGCTTGTCACGGCGCAGCAGGTCGGCCACCGTAACGATCTGCCGGACAAGCGATTCCCGGTCATCTCCGAGCAACGGCGCGTCACGCATCACGCCGGTGACGTGCTGGGTCAAGAGCGTCGCGACGATCGACTTGGTGTCCGGCCAGCGCCGGTACACGGTCGGCCGGCTGACGCGCGCGCGTCGTGCTATCTCGGCGAGCGTCACCCGGTCGACGCCGAAATCGACCACGCAGCTGGCCGCTGCCGCAAGGATCCGGTCTCCGGTATCCGAGGGCGCATTACTGATTGACAGCATGTGTAATACTGTAACGCATGACGCACCCCGAGGACCTCCTCCCGCCGATGAAATGGAACGCCTGGGGAGATCCCGCCGCGGCGAAACCGCTTTCCGACGCGATCCGCTCGCTGTTGAAGCAGGCCGTGGGCCTGGCGGAGATGCAGGAGGCCGAACTCGACGCCGATCAGGTAAAGGTGCGCCCGTCGGCGTTGGCGCAAGCGGATCGCGACGCGCTGGCCGCCATCGTAGGCGATGAGTACTGCCGGACCGCCGACCGCGATCGGTTGCTGCATGCCGGCGGCAAGTCCACTCCAGACCTGTTGCGTCGCAGGGACTCCGGCGTCCAGGATGCGCCCGACGCCGTGCTGCTGCCCGGCGGCCCCAGAGGTGAGGACGCCGTCGCCGCGATCCTGCGCTACTGCTCCGAACACCGCATCGCCGTGATCCCGTTCGGCGGCGGCACCAACGTGGTCGGTGCGCTCGACCCCACCCGCGGTGAGTTCGGCGCCGTGGTGTCGCTTGATCTGCGCCGCTTCGACCAGCTCATATCCCTCGACGAGGTGTCCGGCCAGGCCGTGCTCGGCGCCGGCGTCACCGGACCGGACGCCGAACGTCTGCTCGGCGAACACGGCTTCTCGCTCGGGCATTTCCCGCAGAGCTTTGAATACGCCACCATCGGCGGCTATGCCGCGACGCGATCGTCTGGGCAGGACTCGGCGGGCTACGGCCGGTTCAACGACATGGTTCGCGGGCTGCGGATGGTCACCCCGGTGGGCACCCTGGACCTGGGCCGCGCACCGGAATCGGCCGCGGGCCCCGACCTGCGCCAGCTGCTGATCGGCTCGGAGGGTCTCTTCGGCGTCATCACCCAGGTGCGGCTGCGGGTGCACCGGGTCCCGGAAGCCGTCGGCTACGAGGCGTGGTCGTTTCCCGATTTCGCGACCGGGGCCGCCGCGGTGCGCGCGGTCACCCAAAATGCCACCGGCCCCACCATCATTCGGCTCTCCGACGAGGTTGAAACGGGAGTCAATCTGGCCACCACCGAGGCGATCGGCGAGAGCCAGCTCACCGGCGGCTGCCTGGGCATCACCGTGTTCGAGGGCACCAAGGAACACGTCGAGAGCCGGCACGCCGAGACCAGCGCACTGCTCGCGGCCGACGGGGGCACCTCGCTGGGCGAAGGGCCGGCGCAGGCCTGGGAGCAGGGCCGGTTCACCGCGCCGTATCTGCGCGACTCGCTGCTGTCCGCGGGCGCGATATGCGAGACCCTCGAAACCGCCACCGACTGGTCCAACATTCCCGCGCTCAAAGCCGCTGTCACCCAAGCGCTCACCAACGCGTTGGCCGAGACGGGCACACCGGCGCTGGTGATGTGCCACATCTCGCACGTCTACGCCACCGGCGCGTCGCTGTACTTCACCGTCGTCGCCGGGCAGCGGGGAAATCCGATCGAGCAGTGGCAGGCGGCCAAGAAGGCCGCGTCGGACGCGATCATGGCCACCGGCGGAACCATCACCCACCATCATTCGGTCGGTGCCGACCACCGGCCCTGGATGCGTGAGGAGGTCGGCGAGTTGGGTGTGCAAGTGTTGCGGGCGGTCAAGGCGACGCTGGATCCGGCCGGAATTCTGAACCCCGGCAAGCTGATTCCGTGACCCGGCGCCGGCGCGAGATCACCAAGGTGACCGCGTTGACCAATCCGGTGTCGGGGCACGGCGCCGCGATCCGCGCGGCCCAGGTCGCGATCGCCCGGCTCCATCAGCGGGGCATCGAGGTCGTCGAAATCATCGGCGACGACGCCGAAGACGCGCGTTACCTCGTCGGCGCCGAACTCGAGAGAGGCACCGACGCGGTCATGGTCACCGGCGGTGACGGTGTCGTCTCCAACGCGATGCAGGTGCTGGCGGGCACCGATATCCCGCTGGGAATCGTCCCGGCGGGCACCGGCAACGATCACGCCCGTGAATTCGGTATTCCCACAAAGGATCCCGAGGCCGCCGCGGACGTCGTCGGAGATGGCTGGACGGAAACCATTGACCTGGGCCGTATTCAGCGCGGCGACGGCCGCCAGAAATGGGACAAATGGTTCGGCACCGTGGCGGCCACCGGATTCGACTCCCTGGTGACCGATCGCGCCAACCGGATGAGCTGGCCCCACGGGCGGCTGCGTTACTACATCGCGATGCTCGCCGAGCTGTCGCAGCTGCGGATGCTGCCGTTCCGTTTGGTGCTCGACGGAACCCGGGAGATCGAGGCCGACATCACGCTTGCGGCGTTCGGCAATACCCGCAGCTACGGCGGTGGGCTGCTGATCTGTCCCAACGCCGATCCCACCGACGGTCTGCTCGATATCACCATGGCGCATTCGGCATCCCGGACCAAGCTGATCCGCCTGTTCCCCACCGTGATGAAAGGGACCCACGTCAACCTCGACGAGGTGAGCACGGCGCGCGCCAAATCGATCCACGTCGAGTGCCCCGGCATCAACGTGTACGCCGACGGCGACTTCGCGTGCGCGCTGCCCGCCGAGATCTCGGCGGTGCCCGCCGCACTGCAGATTCTTCGTCCCGCCGGGTGACGATTCTCGAATGCGATATCGCATGCGCTATCGCATTGGAAAGTCGCCCATTGCACCCCAGAGTCGGTCGGTTAGCCGACGCCCCGGCTCACCCAGGTCACCTCGCCGGCGTCGCCGCCGTCGCGATACACCTCGAGCGCCTCGTCCCACGCCGTTCCCAGCACCGAATCCAGTTCGGCGGCCAGCGTGTCGGCGCCCTGCGCCATCATCACCCGCAGCCGCATCTCCCCAACCATGATGTCGCCGTTGGCGCTCATCGACCCGCTCCACAACCCCAGTTGCGGAGTGTGGCTGAACCGCTGGCCGTCGACCCCCGGGCTGGGGTCCTCGGTGACATCGAACCGCAGCACCGACCAGGAGCGCAGCGCGTTGGCCAGCCTGGCGCCGGTGCCCACCGGCCCGACCCAGTTGGTGACCGCGCGCAGCTGCCCGGGCATCGCCGGCTGCGGTGTCCATGTGAGGTTCGCCTTGGCTCCCAAGGCCGACGACAACGCCCACTCGACATGCGGGCATACCGCCGCGGGCGAGGCGTGGACATACACCACGCCAGTCGTCACGTCGGCGAATTGATCCGATGCACGCATCTCCTGCTCCTTCGGTTCCACGAGGGACGTCTTCCCCAACGACCTGGTGGACCCGCAAGCAGGCAGCATGCTGATATTCACGTTATTTATGTGTCGTGCGTGTCTATTGTGCCTCTTGATGCCCCTGTTGCGCTAGTGTGCGGTGCCAATTGGCTGTATTCGAATATCACCGCGTCGGAAACCGCGGGCCACGGCTCCAGCGCCCAGTCGCCGAAATCGCGGTCGGTGAGGACCACCAGCGCCAGCTCCACCTCGGGATCTGCCCAGATAAACCCACCTGCCTGGCCGAAATGGCCGTATGTTCGCGCCGAGTTGCGCGCACCCGTCCAATGCGGCGATTTCGAGTCCCTGATCTCGAAACCCAGCCCCCAATCGTTGGGCCGCTGCACGCCGTAGCCGGGCAGCACGCCGTCCAAACCGGGAAATTGCACCGTCGTCGCCTCGGCGTGCAGCTGCGCCGAGACGATCGATGGGCGCAGCAGGTCGCCGGCGAAGGCCACCAGGTCCGCAACCGTCGAGGTCGCTCCGAATCCGGCGGCCACGGCGCCCCCATCCAGCCGGGTCGTCGCCATGGCCAGCGGTTCGCACACCGCCTCGGCCAGGTAGCGGCCGAACTCGATCCCCGACTCCCGCTCCACGGTCTGGGCCAGCACCGTAAAGCCGTAGTTGGAATACATCCGGCGGGTGCCGGGCTTGGCCAGCACGTGATCGGAGTGCATCGCCAGACCCGATGCGTGCGCCAGCAGGTGGCGGATCGTGGAGCCGAGCGGGCCGGCCGCCGTGTCGAGATCAACGACCCCTTCTTCGATGGCGATCTGCACGGCCCGGGCCACCAGCGGCTTGGTGACTGACGCCAGCTCGAACACCCGCTCGGTGTCGCCGTGGCCGGTCAGCAGCCCACCGGGTCCAACCACCGCGGCGGCGACGGCCGGAACCGGCCACTCGTCAACGCCGTCGAGAGCGGCCATCACTTCCTGGCGATGTAGTAGCTGTTGATCGGGTCCGACTCGACCTCGGCCACCCGCACATCGGCAAACCCGGCGTCGGCGAGCATCGAGGTGGCCAGCTGCGTTCCCCAGGCCGCACCCAGCCCGGCGCCGTCGGCCGCCAGCGAGACGGTCATGCAGTGCATCAGCGAGGTCGTGTAGAGGTAGGTGCTCATCGGGACGCCGACGTTGTCCTCCAGCCGGCTCGACGCCTTGATGTCGGCCATCAGGAACACGCCGCCGGGCCGCAGCGCCCGATAGATGTTCTGAAGCACTCGTGCCGGATGGGCCTGATCGTGGATGGCGTCGAACACCATGATGACGTCGTAGGCCTCGTTTTTCGAGACCGCATCCAGTTGCGCCAGGTTGTGGCTCTCAAAGCTCGCGTTGGTCAGGCCGAGGCGAGCGGCCTCCGCGATGCCGGCCGCAATCGCCTCCGGCGAGAAGTCGATGCCGGTGAACCGGCTGGCCGGAAACGCCCGCGCCATCACGTTGATGGCATGCCCGCTGCCACAACCGAAATCGGCCACGTCCACTCCGGACCGGAGGCGTTCGGGCAGGCCGTCGACCAGCGGCAGCACGACATCGACCAGCGCGCTGTCGTACACCGCTCCGCTCATCTCGGCCATCAGCGTGTGGAAGCGCGGGAATTCGCTATACGGCAGCCCGCCGCCCTCCCGGAAGCAGCCGATGATTTGCTGCTCGACCTCGCTGAGCAGCGGGAGAAACAGGGCCACCAGGGCCAGGTTGTCGGGCCCGGCCGCGCGGGTCAGCACGCCCGCGCGATGGGCGGGCAACGAGTACGTCGCGGTGTCGGCGTCGTAATCGACGACGTGCCCGGTGGTCATGCCGGCCAGCCACTCCCGGACATAGCGCTCGTCGAGCCCTGCGGCCTCGGCGATCTGGGCGCTGGTGGCGGGCGCAAGCCCGGCCATGGTGTCCAGCAGGCCGGTCTGATGCCCAATGCTGAGCAGCAGCGCCAGGCTGGCGCCGTCGATGGCCGCGACCATTCGCCCGGTGAATTCTTCGGCGGTCTCGGAAGCCGTCACGCTCAGCGACGCTACACCGGCACCGGCCGTCGCGGGCTCGACGGACGTACCGGGCGGCTGCGAAGCGCACGACGTCCATCAGTAGGTTGGACGCCATGAGTCAGACAGTGCGCGGCGTGATTTCGCGAAAGAAGGGCGAACCCGTCGAATTGGTGGACATCGTCGTCCCGGACCCCGGGCCCGGGGAGGCGGTGGTCGACATCATCGCCTGTGGGGTGTGCCACACCGACCTGACCTACCGCGAGGGCGGTATCAACGACGAGTACCCGTTTCTGCTCGGCCACGAGGCTGCGGGCACGGTCGAAGCGGTCGGTCCGGGTGTGACCGCCGTCGAGCCGGGCGACTTCGTGATCCTGAACTGGCGCGCCGTGTGCGGCCAGTGCCGGGCCTGCAAACGCGGCAGGCCCGCCTACTGCTTCGACACCTTCAATGCCGAGCAGAAAATGACGCTGACCGACGGCACCGAGCTCACCCCGGCGCTGGGCATCGGCGCCTTTGCCGACAAGACGCTGGTGGCCGCGGGTCAATGCACCAAGGTTGACCCCCAAGCCGATCCGGCCGTGGCGGGCCTGCTGGGCTGCGGGGTGATGGCCGGGCTGGGTGCGGCGATCAACACCGGTGCGATCGACCGCAACGACACCGTCGCGGTGATCGGCTGCGGCGGCGTTGGCGATGCTGCGATCGCCGGTGCCGCGCTGGTCGGGGCCAGGCGGATCATCGCGGTCGACACCGACAACACGAAACTGGACTGGGCCCGCAAGTTCGGTGCCACCCACACCGTCAACGCCCGCGAGTTCGATGTCGTCAAAACCATCCAGGACCTCACCGATGGCTTCGGCGTCGACGTGGCGATCGACGCCGTGGGCCGCCCCGAAACCTGGCAGCAGGCGTTCTACGCCCGCGACCTCGCCGGAACCGTTGTGCTGGTGGGTGTTCCCACACCCGACATGCGCCTGGACATGCCGCTGGTGGACTTCTTCTCGCACGGGGGGTCGCTGAAGTCGTCTTGGTACGGCGATTGCCTGCCCGAGCGCGACTTCCCCACCCTGATCGACCTGTACCTGCAGGGCCGGTTGCCGCTGGAGAAGTTCGTCTCCGAGCGCATCGGGCTCGAAGACGTCGAGGAGGCGTTCCACAAAATGCACGGCGGCAAGGTGCTGCGTTCGGTGGTGATGTTGTAATGGCTCCCATCGAACGTGTGGTCACCCACGGAACCTTCGAACTCGACGGTGGCAGTTGGGAAGTCGACAACAACATCTGGATCGTCGGTGACGACTCCGATGTCGTGGTTTTCGACGCCGCCCACGTCGCCGAGCCGATCATTCGGGCCGTCGGTGGCCGCAATGTGGTGGCGGTGGTGTGCACGCACGGCCACAACGATCACGTCACGGTGGCCCCCGAGCTTGGAGTGGCCCTCGACGCACCGGTACTGCTTCACCCCGGTGACGACATGTTGTGGCGAATGACTCACCCGGACAAGGACTTTCGCGCAGTGTCCGACGGCGACGCGTTGAGTGTCGCCGGCACCGGGTTGCGCGCGCTGCACACCCCGGGCCATTCCCCCGGATCGGTGTGCTGGTACGCCCCCGAGTTGGGTGCCGTGTTCAGCGGCGACACCCTGTTCGCCGGCGGGCCCGGCGCCACCGGACGCTCGTTTTCGGATTTCCCGACGATCCTGGAATCGATCTCGGGGCGGCTCGGCAAGCTGCCGGAAGAAACCGTCGTCTATACCGGCCACGGCGACAGCACCACCGTCGGCGACGAGATGGTGCATTACGACGAATGGGTGGCCCGGGGACACTGAGTCCTGGCCGCGAACGTGCGCACAATGCCAGCGATACCGGCGTGTCGCCGTGCAAACACGCACGCTCGCCGGCAAGAAGGTCTGCAATCCGTCAGTCGTACCCGGGCGGTCGAAGGCCGAGAGCGTTCAGAAGTTCATCACGCCCCCACGGCTTGCTGCTGGCAGCCTCGCGAAGTTCCTGCTGCCACTCATCTTTGTCTCGAAGCCCCGACCGCGGATTTCGGCGCAACCCCCGAAGCCTTGGCAGGGGAAGGAGCAATGTCGGTTTGTCATGATCGGCATCAGCCCGGTGCGCCCCGTCGCCCGGGTGCACCGGGTTGCCCGGGTGCACCGGTTGCGCCTTGGGCGCCGTTGGTATGGCCGGCCCGGCCGCCGGTGCCGCCGGGAGGGCCGCCGGTGCCGCCGGTTTACCCAAGCCGCCGATGGCGGCGGAATCGCCGCTAACGCCGCCCGCGCCAAGCCCCGCCAGCCCCGCCACAGCCGGGTAGGCACCCGCCATGACGGCGGGCGCACCCGGCGCCGTCGCTAAGCCCGGCACGACTGGGCCTGTCGGCACCGCCGGTGCCCAAGCAGTTGGGACGCCAGCGCCCGCCGCACCGGCTCCGCTGGCGCCGACGAACCCACCACCGGCGCCACCCAGGTCAGCTCCGCCCCCGCCGCCGCCGTTAGTCGCCGCGGCGGGGCCGCCGCCACCACCGGTAGGGACACCGTTAGCGCCTTCGGCGCCACCCCCGATATTGCCGCCTTGTGGGCCACCGATCGCGGCCGCGTGGCCGTCGCCCCCGCCGCCCACCAGGTTGCCGCTGCTGGGCCCGGTGGTGGCGCCGCTGCCGGGCAACGGCCCGCCAACGCCGCCATGTTGCGCAGTACCCACCCCCCCATTGGCACCGTTGTCGATCAGGTGCCTGGCGAAAGCCTGGCTGTCCGCGCTGACCATGCCCGGCACCTTCTGCAGGGGCGATACGTTGGCGGCCTCGGCACTGGCATATGACCCCGCGGTCATTCGCAGGGCCTGGACAAACTGGTTGTGATACGAAGCCGCTTGGGCGCCGACGGCTTGGTAGGCCTGGGCGTGCGCGGAAAACAGCGCCTGTACGAACGCCGACACCGCATCGGCGCCCGGAGCATTCACTCCCGTGGTCCCGGCTGCTGCGGTCGCATTGGCCGCGCTTATCGTCGAACCGACCGAGGCCAAATCCCCGGCCGCAGCCGCCAAGATGTGCGGCGTCGCGATCACATGCGACATGAGCCAACTCCCACCCCCACTGCCCACCGGGCTGTGGTCGGATCGTCATCAGTCCGCGTTGTCAGGGCAGATCGTATCGCGGTCGGGATGGACATCCTAGGGTCCAGGCGAATCGATTGCCTGTTTCTTATCCGCCAGATCAACACCGACGATCGCGTGGCTCGCCGGTCGGAGAGTCAATACCCCTCGAGGATCCGGCGTTTCTCCGCCTCGAACTCCGCCTCGGTCAATGCCCCGGAATCGCGCAGCGCCGCCAGGGCTTTGAGCCGCTCGAGGCGGACCCCCTCGTCGCTGGGTTCCTGGGCTGCGGCGGGGGGCGCCCCGAACGCGGCCGACGGTACGACCGGCGACACGGTGGGCGAGTCGAAGGGGACCGACGTCTGCAGGTAGGGGTTGGCCGCCACCACCGCCTTGCGCCGGGTGCGCGCCAACCACCGTCCGGACAGGATCGAATCGATCAGTCCGACAACGAACATGGCAACGAACAACCACACCAGGAAGCCGTAGGAACTCTTGTGGCCGAAGGCCAGTCGCGGGTTGATGAATCCGTTGACTTGGCCGTCTGTCGTGATGTTGTAGGTGCCGCTGGCGGGAATCTGAGCCACCCACACCCGCACGTGCGCGTCGTTGTTGACCGTCGTCGTGCTGCCGATGTTTTCCGTCATCACGGGTTGCGCCACCCCGTCGGGGGGCGCGATCGTGAGCCCCAGCGGCGGCACCGGCAGGCCGCCGTTGGGACTGCCGATCACGACGGTGTGCAGGCTGACGGTGACCTCACCGGAGGGCAGGTGCAGGCTGCCCGACCCGGGGATTGGCACCTCGCCGTAGGCGTCGTATTTGTCCAGGAAGAACGTGTTGAGCACCAAGGCGACGATGAAGCCGCCGACCGACACGACCATCATCACGATGGCAGCGGCCAGCGAAAACTTTGCGAGCCGTGTCATTCACGCAGTGTGTCACCGCGAGCCAGGCCATGCCAGCGCAGGAGCCGGCGCACGAACCCGAAGCCGACAGCACCGCCCAGGATGACAAACGCCAGCACCGGCACCCAGTCACCCAGCCGTTGGTAGGGCGTGACAGTCGATCCCAACGGCACGCTCACCACGACCACACCCCGGAACCCCGACGGGCACCACGCCAGCCGGTGGCCGCGCAGGTCGAAGGCCGAGCTGTCGCCGGACAACCCGACGTGCACCGCCGGGCGGCCCGCCTCGACGGCGCGCACCGCGGGCTGGGCGGCCAGCTGCGGCTGCGCCCAACTCCCTTGGAACGACGAGGTGGAACTCTGATACACCAACAGGTCGGCCCCCAGCTGCACCTCGCGACGGGCAAGGTCGGAAAAGAGAATCTCGTAGCTGACCAGCGGCCCGACGGACACGCTGCCCGCGTGCAGCACCACTGGCCCGCTCCCCCGCTGCCGGTCCTCGGCGGCGGCCTTGCTGTGGCGGGTGATCCAACCGAAAAGCGGTCGCAGCGGCACGTATTCGCCGAACGGCACCAGCCGGGTTTTGCGGTAGCTGCCCAACGAGCCGTGCTCGCCGACCAGCACCGCCGACTTGTAGATTCCGCCACCCGGCGCGGGCGCGTCGACGTTGACCAGCAGGTCCGCGCCCACCCGCCGGGAGAGTTCGGTCAGCCGCGCCAACACCTCCGGGTGGCTGGCGAGATCCTGCCCCACGCTGCTTTCCCCCCAGACCACCAAGTCGGGCCGCTGCCCCGCGAGCGTCGCGGTGAGCGCCTCACCTTCGGCCTCGCGGGCGGCCGAGTCGGTGAAGTTTCCGGGCTGCACCAGCGCCACCCGCACCGTCGGACCGCCGACCGGTGCCGGGCCCAGCAGATACCAGGCCGGGCCGAGCGCCACACACAGCAGCAGGCACGCCAGCGCGCCGAGTCGGCCCGCCGCATCCCGGTGCACCATCAGGCCGACGAGAGCGGTGTTGGCCGCGGCCACAAGGAAACTGGTCAGCCACACCCCGCCCAACGACGCCGACGCCAGCGTGACGGGCTGGCCGGACTGCGATGCACCCAGCGACGCCCACGGGCCGCCCAGCGGCGGCCAGGACCGCACGACTTCGGCCGCCACCCACGCGCTGGGCAACACCACCATGGCGGCGACCGTTCGCCCCACGCTGACGGGCGCGGCCAACAACCGATGCGCCAACCACCCCCACGGCAGCCAGAGCGCTCCGAACCCGATGGCCAGCAGCACCAGGATCGGACCGATGCTGGTCGCCAGCCAGTACTGGGTGCTCAACACGAACCCGCCGGCACCACACCAGGCCCGCACGCACGCCTCCCATGGTGTCGGCGCGGCCCGCACCACCAAGAGCAGCGGGACGACGCCGAACCAGGCCAGCCACCACCGCGAGTGCGCGGGAAAAGCAAGCGCGGGAAAGGCCAGCGCGGGCAGCGCGCCGGCGACCAACGCGGCCGCCCAACCAGGGATGCGCAGGGCCACGTCGATCAGAATGCCGCCCCGGTTCGCTGACGGCGAGGAGAAGAGCAGACTGGGACGGGGCTCATACCGGATTAGGAGTGATACTCATGGCCAATGATCTCGTCGTCACGGTGCCCGACCTGTCGGGGAAGCTGGCAATCGTCACCGGAGCCAACAGCGGTCTGGGGTTCGGGCTCACTCGGCGGCTGTCGGCCGCCGGCGCCGACGTCGTCATGGCGATCCGCAATCGCGCCAAGGGTGAGGCGGCGATCGAGGAGATCCGCGCCACGGTTGCCGACTCCAAGCTGACCATCAAATCCCTCGACCTGTCGTCGCTCGCCTCGGCCGCCGCGCTGGGCGAACAACTCAACGCCGAGGGCCGCCCGATCGACATCCTGATCAACAACGCCGGTGTCATGACGCCACCGGAACGCGACACCACCGCCGACGGCTTCGAATTGCAGTTCGGCAGCAACCATCTCGGGCACTTCGCGCTGACCGGACACCTGCTGCCGCTATTGCGCGCCGCCAAGGGAGCCCGCGTCGTCTCCCTGAGCAGCCTGGCCGCCCGTCAAAGCGGCCAGATCCACTTCGACGACCCACAGTTCGAGAAGTCCTACAAGCCGATGGCGGCCTACGGACAATCGAAGCTGGCGGTGTTGATGTTCGCCCTCGAGCTGGACCGGCGCAGCCGTGCGGCCGGCTGGGGCATCGTCTCCAGCGCCGCGCATCCCGGCCTGACCAAGACCAACCTGCAGATCAGCGGCCCGTCACTCGGCCGCGAAAAGCCCGCGCTGATGGAGCGTTTGTACAAGGCGTCATGGCGTTGGACGCCGTTCCTGTGGCAAGAGATCGACGACGGGATCCTGCCCGCCCTTTACTCGGCCGCCACGCCGCATGCCGAGGGCGGCGCGTTCTACGGACCTAGCGGGTTCTACGAGGCCGCCGGCGGCGGTGTGAAGCTGGCCCATGTGCCCGAGCGCGCCCGCAACGAAGCCGACTGCCGGCGGCTGTGGAAGCTTTCCGAGCAGCTCACCGGCGTCAGCTATCCGAAGCCGAACTGACCACGACCGCAGCGATTATCGTTGGTGCATGCGGCCGGAGCCTCGGATACCAGAATCGAGCATCGTGGTCCGGCCGGAGCCGACGAGCAGCCCGACGTACACCCAGTCGTCGCGGCTGCAGGCCGCCGGCCTGCCGCGGGCCATCGCGTTGTTCGAGCGGATCGCCGAACAGGTGGCGCTGCCCACGTCTCCGCAACCGATCATCATCGCCGACTACGGCGCGGCCAACGGGCGCAACTCGCTCAAGCCGATGTCGGCGGCGATTGCCGTGCTGCGCCGGCGCACCCGCCACGATCACGCAATCCTGGTGGCGCACACCGATGTAGCCGACAACGATTTCACGGCGCTGTTCCGGACGCTGGCCGAGGACCCGGAGAGCTACCTGCACACGGACACAGCGAGTTTCACGTCGGCGATCGGCCGGTCGTTTTACGGCCAGATCCTGCCGTCCAAGACCGTCAACCTCGGCTGGTCGTCGTGGGCGACGCAGTGGCTGCGCCGGATCCCCTGCGAGCTAAGCGATCACGTGCACGTCGCGCACAGCAACGACGACGCGGCCCGCGCGGCCTACGCCCGCCAGGCCGCCCTGGACTGGCACGACTTCGTGGCGTTCCGCGGCCGCGAGTTGGCCCCTGAAGGGCGTTTGGTGGTACTGACGCTGGCCACGGACGAGGACGGCGGGGCCGGCTTCCCAACGTTGCTCGACGCGATGGTTGCGGCGCTGAGCGATCAGGTGCGCGACGGTCTGCTGCGCCAGGACGAGCTGCGGCGCATGGTCATTCCCACATTTGCCCGCAGCGAGAAGGACTTTCGCGCCCCGTTCGCGCCGACCGGGCGGTTCGAAAGCTTGACGATCGACCAGCTCGAGATCTTCAACGCCGAAGACCGATTCTGGGCCCGGTTCCAAACCGATGACGACGCAGAGGCTTTCGGCGCGCGGTGGGCGGCATTCGCGCGGGCCGCACTGTTCCCGGCCCTGGTGGGCGCGCTGGACGGCGGCGGTGACGAACCGCGGGCGGCCGAATTCGTCGAGCAATTGGAGTCCGCCGTGGCGCAACGTTTGTCAAGTGCGCCCGAGCCGATGCGGATTCCGCTCGCCTCGGTCGTGCTGGTCAAACGCGAACGATCGCACGATTGAGAGTTTCGACACAACGCCGCAACGGGTAACCCTAAATACGGAATTCCCGACGACGCCGGCCCGGATTTCAGGGCCAAGCTGGAGCAGGACAAAGCCCTGAACGAGGAACTCAGGAAGGCCGCGGTCGCCGAGGACGAGGGCGAAAAGCGCTGAGCCGAAGGACCATTAGTGGCTATGCGGCACGAGCTGGCTGACTAGGCCCGGGATTTCGCCCAGTCCGGGGATCGCTGCCGTGATTCCCGGGATCCCCGGGATTCGCGGAATGGGCGGTATCGCCGGAATCCGCAGGATCGGCGGAACAGGGGGTGCGGCGAGGGCGGGTGGCGGCGCTTGCGGCGCCGGGACCTCGGTCATCGCCCCCTGCTGAATCGCCTGCGGGACGGCGGACGGCGGCGCCTGCTGCGTGGGAGGCGCGGGCGGGCCGGCGGGTGGCTGGGACGCCGGTGCGGGCTCGGGGCCGCTGTTGGCCGGCGAAGCCGGGGCAGCCGGTGTCGTGCTCACGCCCGGCGTTGTCGCCGCCTTGTCGCCGGAGTGCAATTCGATCGCGACCGCGGTGCCCACCAACAAGAGCGCCAGCGCCGAGCCGATGATTGCCAACGCGGGCAGCAGATGCCACGGAATGAGCCGGATCTTGCGCTTCGAACGCGGGCTTTCGGCGCTGGCAGGCGCGGCGCGTGACTCGTCGCCGCTTTCGGACCAGGCCAGCACGGGCTTCGGACCCGACGCCCGCGCCGCCTGGGCCGTCGCCGTCGCCTCCGACTGAGCCTGCGCCGGCCGCGTCGCGAAGGGAGCCGGCGCCGTCGCGGAGGGGTCGCGGGGCCAGCACGCCGCCCGCAACGCACCGCCGATCGCCGCCGTCAGTTGCGGACGCGGCGTGGTGACGACGGGGACCCGGAAATGTCCCGCCAGCGTCGTGGTGACCGCCGGGATGTTCGCCCCACCACCCACCGCGACCACCGCGACAAGGTCGCGAATTCCGTTGCGGCTCAGAGCTGCATCCAACACCGCCACCAACTTGTGCAGCGGTTGGCGGATCGCGTCGTCCAGTTCGCTTCTGGTGAGCCGGATCTCGCCGGGCAGCCCCGCCGGCTCGTCGGGCAGTGTGGCCACCGTGCTCGACGAGAGCTGCTCCTTGGCGCTTCGGCATCCGGTCCGCAGCCGGCTCAACGAGCCGATCGCCACGGTGCGGGACGAGTCGAATGAACCCATGCTCGGTATGTTGGCCATGGCCGCGGTCAACAACGCCTGGTCGATCAAGTCTCCGGAAAAGTGGTGGTACCGCACGGTCGGGGCCACGGGCTGATAGTCGCCCGCGGCGTCCATCAACGTGATGCTGGTGCCGCTACCGCCGAAATCGCACACGGCCACGGTCCCGCGGGCCGGCATGCCGGGATTGGCCCGCACGGCGCACAACGTCGCCGCGGCATCGGGGATCAGCAACAGCGGCCGCCCCTGATTCGACCATTCGGCGACCCGGCTCAACGCGGCGCCCAGGGCGTCGATCGCCTTGGAAGACCAATGGGCGGGATGGGTCACCGCGATGCTTTCGGGCAGGGCGCGCCCGCCGGTGGCGGCGTAGGCCAGCGCGCGCACCCCGTCGGCGACCAATGCCTCGCTGCGGTGCACAGAGCCGTCGGACGCGGCGATTCCCACCGGGTCGCCGACCCGGTCCACGAAGTCGGCGATCACCAGGCCCGGCTGGTCCAGCCTGGGGTTGTCCGACGGCACGCCCACCTCGGGCGCACGTTGGCGAAACAGCGTCAGGACGGGCTTGCGGGTGACGGCGAGATCGGCGGTCACGGCAGCCAGGTTGGTGGCACCGATCGATAAGCCCAATGCGGGCCCAGCTCCGTCGGCCATATGTCTAGTTCCCATGTTCAGCGGCGTGCGCCCGGACTCCTGCCCGGTCGTAATTTTGCCGCTCGAACCTATAGCCACTATCGGCGCTGGCTATGCGTGAGCTGTGTGAGGCATCGTCATCTCAGTACATGTCAGGCTAGGTCAGCGAATGCTGCCGGCCCCCGCGATCAGCGGAAGGTCGAGCGGGGTGACCCAGCCGGGCGGGAGCGCGTTGACCGCCGGGACCGCGTTGAGCGCCCGCATCCCGGTCGCCAGGCACCCGGCCGTGGCGGCGTCTCGGCCCGAGCCGTCGCTGAACCGGAATGCGGTTTCCTGGAAGATGCTGGGGGTCCCTTCGATTTCCACCCGGTAGACGTCGTTGTCATGGCCCGTTGGCCAGTCGGGGGCGGCGTCGTGCCCGATGCGGTTGACGTGCTCGAGTTGGATGCGCGTCTCGCCCTTGTAGATCCCGTTGATGGTGAACCGGACGGCGGCGACGTGCCCGGGCTTGATGACGCCCTTCACCGTGGTGCGCTCGGTCGGTGTCACCCACTTGTCCCAGGTGGTGGTGATCTCGTCGAGCATGATGCCCGCGGCGTGCGCGATCATCGGCACCGTGGCGCCCCAGGCGAAGATGAGCACACCGGGATTTTCCAGCATCGGGCAGAATTCGGGCTCGCGGCCGATGCCCATCTCGATTTCGTAGTCACCCTCGTAGTTGGTGTAGTCCAGCAACTCGGACGCCCGCACCATGCGCACTTCCGAGCAGACGCCCATCAGCGTCATCGGGAACAGGTCGTTGGCGAATCCCGGATCGATGCCGGTGGTGAAGCAGGACGAGCCGCCCAGCTCGCATGCCTGGGTGATCGGCTCTATCCAGTTGGGCGGGTTGAGGTGCATGGTCGGCCAGACCCACGGCGTCATCGCCGTCGAGCAGACGTCGATGCCGGCGCGCAGGAAGCGCGTGATCAGCGCGATGTTGGCGTCGGCGTGCGCCGCGGTCGGACCGTAATGCACCAACGCGTCGGGTCGCAGCGCGATGAGGGCTTCGACGTCGTCGGTGGCGACGATGCCCATCGGTTCGGGCAGCCCGCAGATGTCGCCGACGTCGCGGCCGACCTTGGCGGGGTTGCTGACGCCCACGCCGACCAACTCGAACAGCGGATGCTTGACGATCTCGGCGATCACCATCCGGCCGACGAAGCCGGTGCCCCACACCGCCACGCGCTTTGTGCCGTGTTCCGACATATTCACCTTCCCGTCACCCGCCTGAACCAGGTATCACCCTAAGCGCTGTCGCCGCGGTCTCGGCCCGGCAGTAGGTTTCTTTGAGATGGAAGCCGAAACGCAGCGCAACGGGCCGGCCTGGCTCACCAGAAACGTGTGGGTGCTGTCGCTGGTGTCGCTGCTGCAGGATGCGGCGAGCGAGTTGGTGTACCCGCTGTTGCCGATCTATTTGACGACCGTGCTGGGCGCGCCGCCGTCGGTCGTCGGGGCGGTGGAAGGCGCCGCGGAGGGCGCCGCGTCGCTCACCAAGGTGGTGTCCGGCCCGCTGGGCGACCGGTTCGCCCGCCGCCCGCTGATCGCGACCGGCTACGGGATGGCGGGGTTGGGCAAGCTCATCGTTGCCGCCGCGGGCGCATGGCCCGGGGTGCTGGTGGGGCGGGTTGTCGACCGATTGGGCAAGGGGCTGCGCGGTGCGCCACGCGACGCGCTCCTGGTCGAAGGCGTCAAGCCGGCCGAGCGGGGTCGGGTGTTCGGGTTTCACCGCATGATGGACACGTTCGGCGCGGTCATCGGGCCGCTGCTCGGACTGGCCGGATACGAGCTGTTCCAGCACCGGATCGGTCCGGTGCTGTATCTGGCGGTGATCCCCGCCGTGCTGAGCGTGCTGCTGATCGCCTGGGTCCGTGAACGACCGCAGGACGTGCCGCGTGCGGCCCGGGTGTCGTTGCTCGCCGGGACCCGGCGGTTGCCGCGCCCTTACTGGGGGGTGGTTTCCTTCCTGGTCGCGTTCAGCCTCGTCAACTTCCCCGACGCGCTGCTTTTGTTGCGGCTCAAGCACATCGGCTTTTCGGTGGTGGGCGTCATCTTGGCGTACGTCGGCTACAACGTGGTCTACGCACTGGCGAGCTTCCCGGCCGGGGCGCTGGCAGACCGTTTCGGTCGGCCCGTCGCGTACGGTGTCGGGCTGGTGTTCTTCGCGGTCGGCTATCTCGGTCTGGGCATCACCACCGACGTCGCGACCGCATCGGGGTTGATCGTCGCGTACGGCCTGTTCACCGCCTGTTATGACGGCGTCGGGAAGGCCTGGATCTCAACGCTTGCCGGGGGAGAACTGCAGTCCAGCGCCCAGGGCATGTTCCAGGGTCTGAGCGGGTTCGCGGTGCTGGCCGCGGGCCTGTGGGCCGGCTTTTTGTGGGGTGCCGACGGGCGGCTGCCATTGCTGATCTCGGGTGTGGTCGGGGCGGTGCTCGCTGTTGTTCTGCTCGGCGTCGCGGCCGGCAGCCGAAAGGACGACGAACCGCTTCCGTCCCGTCTTACGTGATGACACGATGGAAAACCATGACGAGCCATCTCAGAGGACCCTCGATCTTGTTCGCGATCGGCATCGGGTTCGCGAACATGTGCGGTGGGACAGTCGCGGGCATGGCCAACGCCACCGACAATCCTCAGGTTCGCTACGAGGTGAGTGGCCCCGGCGTCGCGCAGTACATCTCGTACCAAACCGACACCGGTCAGCAGCACGCGGTGAACGCCACACTCCCCTGGTCGACGCAGTTCACCGCTTTTGGCGGCCAGGTATTCGTCATCAGCGCCCAGGGACCGGGACCCATCTCCTGCAAGATCCTGGTCGACGGCAACGTGGTGAGCGACGCGACGGCGACGGTGGGAACGCCGGCCAGAACCGTCTGTACGCACTGACGGCGGTCTAGGCTCGCCAGTGTCACCTCTTCAAAGGCGAAGGAGGGTCTGGGTGAGCCTCAAGACAGGGATCGCGACTCGAGTAAACGGAGCGCCACCGCCCGAGGTTCCACTTGCCGACATCCATCTCGAGTCCCTGGACTTCTGGGGGTTCGATGACGACTTCCGCGACGCCGCGTTCGCCACCTTGCGCCGCGAGGCGCCGCTCTCGTTCTGGCCCGCGATCGAGTATGAGGGGTTTGTGGCGGGCAGTGGGTATTGGGCGCTGACCAAGCACGACGACGTTCACTACGCCAGCCGGCATCCGGACGTATTCAGCTCCAGCCCCAACATCACGATCGGCGATAATTTGCCGGAGATAGCCGAGTACTTCGGCTCGATGATCGTGCTCGACGATCCGCGACACCAGCGGCTGCGATCGATCGTCAGCCGGGCGTTCACCCCGAAGGTGGTCGCCCGCATCGAGGCGTCGGTTCGCGAGCGGGCCCACCGGCTGGTGGCATCGCTGATCGCCAATCACCCCGACGGCCAGGCCGATCTGGTCAGCGAGCTCGCCGGGCCGCTGCCGTTGCAGATCATCTGCGACATGATGGGAATTCCCGAGGAAGACCACCAGCGGGTATTCCACTGGACCAACGTGATTCTCGGGTTCGGAGACCCCGATCTGACGACCGATTTCGATGAGTTCCTTCGGGTTTCGATGGACATCGGCGCCTACGCCAGCGCGCTTGCAGAAGACCGCCGGGCCAATCATCACGACGATCTGACCACCAGCCTGGTGGAAGCCGAGGTCGACGGCGACCGGCTGTCGTCGTCGGAGATCGCGTCCTTCTTCATCCTGCTGGTGGTGGCCGGCAACGAGACAACGCGCAACGCGATCAGCCACGGCGTGCTGGCCCTGTCCCGTTACCCCGAGCAACGCGAGAAATGGTGGTCTGACTACGACGCCCTGGCGCCGACCGCGGTCGAGGAGATCGTGCGGTGGGCCTCCCCGGTCGTCTACATGCGGCGCACCCTGACCCGAGACTTTGAGCTGAGCGGCGTCAAGATGGCGGCCGGCGACAAGGCCACGCTGTGGTACAACTCGGCCAACCGCGAAGAGTCAAAGTTTCGTAATCCGTGGGTTTTCGACGTGGCACGCAACCCCAATCCGCATCTCGGCTTCGGCGGCGGAGGTGCCCATTTCTGCCTGGGCGCCAACCTGGCCCGTCGTGAGATCAGGGTCGTCTTCGATGAACTGCGGCGCGAAATACCCGACATCGTCGCGATCGAGGAACCCGCGCGGCTGCTGTCGCAATTCATCCACGGCATCAAGAGGCTGCCGGTCGCCTGGACCCCACCGCGGGGCTAGGCGATAGCGCATGCGCTATCAAATCCTGGGCGAGTCACATCCCTTCCACGGAGCCCTGAACGGCCGAGCCAGAAGCCATACCGCCTTTTCAAAATTGATAGCGCATGCGCTATCAAATCCGGGCTTATCGTAACCACCGTGACCATTCCCGCGTTTCCCGCTCCCGAGGTGCTGGCCGCCCGCCAGAAACTCGTGCTCGACCACTTCCACGACGAGGTCCGCCAGGCCTGGGACGACGTGCTGTCGACGTTCCCCCACCCGCGCTACGAGCTGATCCCGCAGCTGGTCGTCCACGACGGCGACGAGGCGGTGCGCGGCTACTACACCTATACCCGCACCGCATTCCCCGATCAGGACCACGAGATCATCGCGCTGCGGCACAGCGCCGACGCGGTGATCGTCGAGTTCTGGCTGATGGGCACCCATCGCGGTTACCTGGGCAACGTTCCGCCCACCGGCAGCCGGTTCCGGGTCCGCATGACCGCCTACTTCGTCTTCGACGACACGGAAACGCTCGTCTGCGAACGCATTTACTTCGACACGCTGACCATGATCAAACAGCTGCTGGGTGGCCTGGACATGAAGAAGCCGGCGAACTGGTTGCTGGCCGCCCGCTGCGTGCGCGGGTTCCTGTCGATGTCGTCGGAAAAGCCCGACCCGGCACTGACTTCCGCGTAAACTGCAGCGCTAACCGATCGGATCGAGGAGGCTGGGATGCGCGTCCTGAGCCTTGGTGCGTGGTGCGGCCTGGCCGCGGGCGCACTGCTTGCGGCCTGTGCCACGGTGACCGCCTCCGCCGCCCCCGCGCCGCAGGGCTCGCGGACCGAGAAGTGGATCGACCTGCAGGTCGGCGATTGCGTGGCCGACCTTCCGCCGGCCGATCTGAGCCGGGTGACCGTCACCGTCGTCGACTGTGCGACAGCGCATTTGGCCGAGGTGTACCTGCGCGCACCGATGGCCGTCGACGCCGCCGTCGCCAACGTCGCCAACCGGGATTGCGCCGCCGGATTGGCTCCCTACACCGGCCAATCCGCCGGCGGCAGCCCGTACTCGATCACGTATCTCATTGACTCGAATCAAGACCGAACCGGGGCCAACCCCGCCCCCAGCACCGTCATCTGTCTGCTGCAGGCCGGCAACGGTCAACCCCTGACCGGGTCGGCGCACCGTTAGCAGCCGAGTCGCGCTGCGAGATCGAGGAAGTCGGACGCGTTGACGTCGAACTCGTCCGAGTAGGCCACGTCCGCGTCGCCGTCGACCCCGAATTCCAGCGGGCGCGCGACGAAGGCGGTCGCGAAACCGAGGCGCCCCGCGGCGCGGATGTCGTACTTGTGGCTGGCCACCATCATGATCTCGGCGGGGTCCAGACCGAGGTAGGTCGCGGCCATGCGATAGATCGCCGGGTCGGGCTTGAACACCCCGGCCATCTCCGCGGCGAAGACGGCATCCCACGGCAACCCCGCTCGCTTGGAGATGTTGATCACCGTGGACACGTCGGCGTTCGACAGGGTGGCCAACGTGTAGGTGGTTTTCAGTCGAGTCAGCCCCGGCACCACATCCGGCCACGGCTTGAGCCGCTGCCAGGCCAGCGCGAGCTCCTCGCGCTCGGCATCGGAAAATCCCGTGATGCCGCCGTCGTCCAGGACGGCGTCCAAGGCGTCGCGATACACGGAGTGCACGGAAACCCATCCGCGGCCCCGACCCTGCGCGGCCTCCAACGCCGCGAAGTAGCCTGCGCGCCAACGCCGCACCA
>NZ_JBKQOI010000304.1:0-7100 GCF_052145595.1 Mycobacterium sp.
GTTCGTCGATGCCGAGTTCGCCGAGGCCGACTTTGGTCATGAGCGAGGTGCCGTAGGCGGCCAGCACAAGTTTTTGATCATCGCTGTGGCCATCCTCGATGAGCATCGCGCCGATGAGGCAGATGACGGCCATCTTGTAGGCGTTGAACGCGCGGTACCACGGACGGTTCCGCACCTCGATTCCGCTGACCGATTCGTAGTGCGCGAGCAGGGCGTCGATGGGCAGCGCCGCGGCGTGGCTGTTTATCCCGACGGGCTGTATCCACAACATTTCGAGCCAGCCGATATCGGTCAGGGGATCACCGACGGTCGTCATCTCCCAATCGAAGACCGCGCTGACCTCGCCGTCAGTGAAGGCGAAGTTGCCCGGTTTGGCGTCGCCGTGAACCAGGGTTACCTTCGGACACGGGTCTGGCTTGCGTACACGCAGCGCCTGGTAGAGCCGTTCCAGGGCGGGTAGGCGGTCGCGCTTGACCCGGTTCATCTCCGCGGCCCAGTGCGCGAGTTCACGGTCGAGGTGGTCACTGCCGTCATCGAGCGCGGCCAGCCCGGTCCGGTCGAGGTCGACCGAGTGGATCGCCGCGAGTTGTTCGACAAGGCTTTGACACATCCGCACCACGGTCTGGTCGGACACGTCGGCGGGTGCCTCCATTTCGTACACGGCGCCGGCGGCGCGTTCCATCACGAAGAACGGCCTGCCGAGCACGTCGCCGGTTTCCTCGAGCCACAGCGCCCGGGGAACGCGGACGTCGGTGTCTTCTAATGAGCGCAAGATCGTGAACTGACGCAGGAGGTCGTAGGGCTCCAGCAGCGCGGGTGGTTTGGGCCGCAGACGCAACACCACCTCCTGGCGGCTGTCCTGGTCGCCGCCTCGCGTGACGACGCTCAGCATCATCATCTCGGCCGAATGTCCGAAGCTCACCCGGTCCAGGCCCTCGACGCGGACGTCCTCGGCGTCGGGCAGTCGCGTGCGCAGCCAGGCGGACAAACGCTCAGCTATGTTGGCGTCCAACGTCATTGACGAACTCCTTCGCTGTCTGCCGGCAGCCGATCGACCGGGGTCTTGTCCTGGGTGAACGCCGACATGTCCATCGCCGTCCAGTTGGGATAGCGACGGTAGCCCTGCCCACCGAGCAGCAATTCGAAAATGCCCCAACCGGTGGCGCCGTCGAGCTCGAAGCGCATCAGCTGGTCCAGTGCGATCGATTTGCCCTCGGTCTCGGCCAGTTGCTCGGGATTGGTGCTGTTCCAAAGGAAGTGGATGAAGTAGGCGCCACCACCCAGATCTTCATACTCGCAGTGCGACATCGGCAGCCCGTAGTAAGCGTTGACGTCCTGATGCGGGGCTTCGGCGGCGACGCGGTAGCTCTTGCCCTCCTCGTCGGTGAACAGCAGGACCGCACGAGCCGGCCGCTTGCGGTCGCCGTCGAATTCGACGTCGTGCTCGATCTTGACGAATCGCTTTGACAAGGTACCGTCCGCGTGGGTGATGCCGCCGTCGACGTAATTCACCGTGCCGTCCGATGATTCGATGATCCAGGCTTCGATGGCATAGTCTTCGAAACCGGCGTCAAGCCATAGCCAGAAGTCAATCTTGTCGGAGACGCGCACGCCGAAGGTGCGGTCGCGACCGCCGTGAAACCCGTCGACGCTGAACCGCTCACCCTCGATCTGCACCCAGCCGCTCCACCGGCCGGGTTCTTTCATGTGATACATGTCCGCCAGCATCTGGCCGTCCCTGCCCCGCACCTTCATGGGCAGCAGCTCCCACATCGGCGCGGTGGGTTCGTAGTAGAGCTCCCATTTGATTCCGGACGCATTGGGTTCGACGTCGAGGCGCCACTTCTTCAGCGGCTCGACGCAGGTCCAGCGCATGGGCCCGGCGCTCAGGTCGCCGCGGTCGTCACCTGTCACCGGCCGGCCCGACAACAGATCCCAATGCCGGCCGTCGGCGAGGCTGACCTTGACATAGCCCAGCCCGCCGCCGGTGTTCGGGTTGTTGCCATAGCCGCTGGCCAACAGCATCGTCCCGTCCGGCGACGCGGCGAAGAAGTAGCACCGATCCGACCACGTCGGATCGGGATCGTGCACCTGGTCGAAGGTCGTCGGAAGCTGGTGGGTGAACGACTCGTCCGCGGCAGAATAACCCATCATGGCCCTCTCTGGCTGGCTAATTGCTTGGTAAGCAAGGGGATTCGGTGCTAAGCGCGCTGGCCTTGCGCATCAGAGAAGCAGCACAACGCATCCCGTAACATCTGCGCCATGGAACCGAGCCGGCGGTGGGGCGACGACCGCGCGATCCTCGATGACGAGGAAGCCCGCAGGCGCATCCTGGATGCCGCGGGCCGCTGCATCGTGCGCCGTGGTAACACTCAGTTCCGGATGGGCGAAGTGGCCGACGAGGCCGGGGTGTCGCGCTCGACGGTGTACCGGTACTTCCCCGGCCGCGATGACGTCCTGCTGGGCCTGATGCTGATGCGTGTCGACCACGCGCTTGGTGATCTGGTGCGCTCGCTGCCCGCTCCTGACGACCCCGTTCGGTCGGTGCCGGAGATGGTACTGGCCCGCGTCGAGTCAGTGGACGGCAATCCGCTGAACGAGGCACTGTTCGCCGCCGAGAGCACCGCCGTGGCCGCGGCCCTGGAGAAGGGTTCGGAGCCCATCGTGGAGTTGCTGTTGCGGCACTACGAACCACTGCTGAATCGCTGGAAGCTGGCGGGACGTCTCTACGACGATCTGGATCCCCGATCGATCGTCCAGTGGTTGCACACGACCATATTGTTCTTGCTGGCGCCTTCATGGCGGTACCGACCCGCAGCCGACAAACGTGAATTCGTCGAGCGGTTTGTGGTGCGTGCACTGGTGCCACAGATCAGACAATAATCGTGTATTGTCTGATGTCCAGACGTTCGGCTGCTTTTGTCTGACGGCGCGCTGTGCCAATCGGGCGGCCCGCCGCCGCTGGCAGGGGTCCCCAATAAGAACGGACGGATATGAAAAACCCTGTGGAACAGGCATTCTCCGTCGTCGGCCTGGCCGCCCATCTGGGCCGTGGAGTCGGCCGGGTGGCCACCGACGCGGCGGTGAGAGGCTGGCGGGGATTGCCCCGCACGGTCGAGGACATCGACGCCGCGGTCCTCTCTGACGTCATGGGAACCACCGTGCGATCGGTCCGTGTCCTTCGCAGCGACGCGGGGACTTCGTCGCGGGCCCGGCTGGTGCTGACCGGAAAAGATGTACCAGAGTCGGTGTTCGTCAAGATCGCGGCAAAGACCGCCGCGACCCGCCTGATGGGTGAACTCGGCCGGCTGGGACACACCGAGGTGCGCTTCTACAGCCAGCTCGCACCGCAACTGACCGGTGTCCCGAAAGCCTACGGCGCGGCATTCGACGCCTGGACGGGCCGGTACCTGTTGGTTCTGGAAGACCTGCCCGCCGAGTCGTGCGAATTTCCCGACACCTTGCACCCGATTTCCGTTGACCAGGCAAGCCTCATCCTCGAGTTGCTGGCCGAGTTGCACGCCACCTTTTGGGACCGCCTGCCCAGCAACGGGCGCGGGCCGCTCGGATGGCTCTACACGCCGTCGGGCGACGTCACCTCCTTGTTGACCGGTTCACTGATGAACACATCGATCAAGCGCCTTGCCGAGCGCACTTCTTTCCCTGTCGACATCCCCATTGAAAAAGGCCGCTTTATCGCCGACAACTACCGCGCCGTCGCTGCCCTGATCGACAGACCCCCACATACGGTCATGCACGGCGATGCTCATCCCGGCAACATGTACTTCCACGGCGGCAAGGCGGGGCTCCTGGACTGGCAGGCGGTGCGGCGCGGCCACCCCTCCCGTGAACTGGCCTACACCCTGATCACCAGCCTGACGCCGGAAGACCGCCTTGCGACTCAACGCGACCTGCTCGACCACTACCGACGCGCGCTCGCGGCGGCCGGTGGACCCGAGCTGCATCGCGACGATCTGTGGCTGCGGTACCGGCAGGGGGCGCTCTACGGATACGTCGCTCCGCTGATCACCGCGGGAATGGGTGGGATGCAGGTCGAGAACATCGCCATGGAAGGTCTGCGGCGCGGTGTGGCAGCACTTGATGATCTGGAAACCATTGCGGCACTGAAGGGTTCCATGTAGCCGGTGATGCGCGCCGTGAGCGCGCCCCTTCATCCTGCGCGCAGAAGCGCTCCTGCTGTGGTTATTTCACTTGATGCGGCACGCCGGTGAGCAGCAGTTCCATGCTGCGCCGCGGCGCTTCGGACAACAACGGAGCGAGCACGGCTCGCTTCGGGATCCGCACGTGCCTTCGGCCCTTCTGTACGGCCTCAACGACCTCATCGGCCACCTTCTCGCGGGGGACGTCGACCATGAGCCGCGTGCGGTAGAAGCGCCGGAAGGACTTGGCCGTTGGCTCATAGTCGTCGAGTCCGGCCAACATGTCGGTAGGGACCGGCCCGAGCTCTACGAGGGTGGTGCCGATCGGCAAGCCGCGGAGGTCGGCCCGCAGCCCGGCGGTGAAATGGGACAGCGCTGCCTTCGATGCACAGTAGGCGACCAGGCCGGGCACGACACCGCAGCCCGCGTTCGAGGAGATGTTCACGATGTGGCCGCCGCCGCGCTGAAGCATCCGCGGGATGGCCTGCCGACAAAGCTCGGCCGGCGCCAAGTAATTGACCTCGGTGACTAGGCGCAGGTCGCCATCGGGCGCGTCGGTGAAGGCGGCAGGTGACCCGACCCCGGCGTTGTTCACCAGGACGTCGACTGGCCCGGCTTCGTCCTCCACGTGGCTGATGAGGGCGTCGACCTGCTTAGGGTCCGAGAGGTCGGCGGGATGGGCCGTGCCACCGAGCTCGGCCGCGAGCGCCCGAATGGAGTCCTCGGTCCGAGCAACGAGTGCGACCGTGGCCCCTGCCCCGGCGAACGCACGGGCGAAAGATTCGCCGATGCCTCGTGACGCCCCAGTGATCAACACACGCTTCCCGCGCAGCTCCATGGTCGGAGCGTACGCGCACCGTTGGGGCGCGGCGTTGGTACCAGCTCCGCGCCGCAATGTGGCTGGCGGCGCACGAGTCGCGAGACCGCCGCCAGCCGCAGCACCGGGCCGTAGGCCGCCGCTCGCAGCCAAACCAGCAGTTCAGGGGCGGTGCACCGCCCGAGGGATCGGGGTTCAAAGTCTACGCGGCGTTGTGGGCGCGTCGGCGGAGAAAGCCTCGGAAGTTTCATTGACTCGACGTATCGCCAGGAATATCGTCAGAAGTTACGCTACGTCGCGTAGCGTAATGTCGCGCGTCTCGCGTTGACGGCGCACGGCGACAAGGAGAGGCTCTCATGTTCGATCTGAAGATCACCGGTGGCACCGTCGTCGACGGCACGGGCGCCGAGCGCTACCAGGCCGACGTCGGCATCAAGGACGGCGTGATCGTCGACGTTGTTCGTCGCGGCGCCAACGACCCGGAGATGGCCGGCGGGGCTGCCGAAACCATCGACGCGACAGGGCATGTGGTGGCCCCCGGTTTCGTCGACATCCACACCCACTACGACGGGCAGGTGAGCTGGGACAGCCTGCTCGAGCCGTCCAGCGGTCACGGGGTCACCACCGTGGTCACCGGGAACTGCGGCGTCGGCTTTGCCCCGGTTCGGCCGGGCCGGGAGGCATGGCTGATCGAGTTGATGGAGGGTGTCGAGGACATCCCCGGCACCGCGCTGACCGAGGGCATCACCTGGGGCTGGGAGACCTACCCCGAGTACCTCGACGCGATCGGCAAGCACAAATTCGCGATCGACGTGGGCAGCCAGGTCGCCCACGGCGCCATCCGCGCCTATGCGATGGGCGAGCGGGGCGCCCGCAACGAGCCGGCCACACCCGACGACATCGCGGCGATGGGCCGACTGGTCACCGAAGCGATCGAGGCCGGCGCGCTCGGATTTTCGACGTCGCGCACGATGGGACACCGCGCGATGGATGGCGAGCCGGTGCCCGGCACGTTTGCCGCCGAGGAAGAGCTGTTCGGTCTTGGCCGCGCCATGGCGGCCGGGGGCCAGGCGGTGTTCGAGCTGGCCCCGCAGGGATCGGCGGGTGAGGACATCGTCGCCCCGAAAAAGGAGCTGGACTGGATGCGGCGACTGGGCGGCGAGATCGACCGACCGGTGTCGTTCGCTCTGATCCAGGTGGACGCCGATCCGAAATTGTGGCGCGAGATGCTGGACCTCTCCGCGGACGCGCACGCGGCGGGCAGCCGGCTGTACCCCCAGGTCGCGGCGCGCCCGTTCGGCATGATGATCGGGTTCCAAGGCCATCACGGTTTCAGCCATCGGCCCACCTACCGCCGATTGCAGGCCGAATGCAGCCGAGAGGAACTCGCGCAGCGCCTGGCTGATCCCGCGGTGAAGGCCGCGATCCTGTCCGAGGACGACCTGCCCGCGGACCCGACCCTGTTGTTCGACGGGATGTTTGCCCTGGTGCAGCACTCCCTGAAACGTCTGTACGCGCTCGGCAATCCGCCCGACTACGAGCCCACCCCGGACCGCACCGTCGCCGCCATCGCCAAGGCGCGCGGCGAGGACCCGCTGTCCACCCTGTACGACCTCATGCTCGAGTCGAACGCGACCGCCATGCTGATGCTGCCGTTGTTCAATTACGCCGACGGCAACCACGAAGCGATTCGCGAGATGATGCTGCACCCCGCCGGCGTGCTCGGGCTTTCCGACGGGGGCGCCCACTGCGGGATGATCTGTGACGCCTCGTACCCGACCTTCCTGCTCACTCATTGGGCGCGCGACCGTCAGCGGGGCGAGAAGCTGTCGCTGGAGTACGTGATCCGCAAGCAGTCTCGCGACACCGCCCACCTGTTCGGCCTCACCGATCGGGGCACCATCGAGCGGGGCAAGAAGGCCGACATCAACGTCATCGACATGGACGCGCTGACGCTGCACCCCGCGGCGATGGCCTTCGACTTGCCGGCCGGCGGAAACCGGATCCTGCAGGGAGCAAGCGGATACGCGGCGACGATCGTCAGCGGAACGGTGACGCGCCGAAATGATGTCGACACCGGGGCGCGGCCCGGCCGGCTGGTGCGCGGAGCGCGTTAAGGGTCC
>NZ_JBKQOI010000305.1:0-19982 GCF_052145595.1 Mycobacterium sp.
TTGCTGGGAATCAGGTGATCGGGGTTCGTAGAGTGGAGAGCCCGGCATTCTCTCCGTTCGTCCGGCGCCGCCAAGTTGAACACGCTTCGCGCACTCCCTGGGATGCTCGGCGAGGAGACGATCACGACACGAGCCAGATAGGCAGTTACCGGTAACCCTGCATATTCGATTGCCTCGTATTGGTCGGCGTGGGAGCCGGGGAGGCTACGTGCAACCAGTCGGACCGCAACGCTTAAGCGTCGTGCAGGTCGGACACTCGTCGGTAGACTTAGCTGCCGGCAGAAGGCGAAACATCGTGACTATCGCTTGCGGTCTGACCGCAACTACCATCTTCGCTGCCACCGCGGTGGGTCTACCGATCCCAGCGTGCGCGGACGAGTTCAACGGCATGTATTCGCTGGACAATAGCGGTGAGCCCGGAACCCTAACCACGTGGATCGCTAATTCGACATGTGGTCCCGCAGGTTGTATCGCGAACATCGCCAGTTCAAGAGGATGGGGCGGCGATGCACAGCTGGTGGACGGTCGTTGGACTATGACGGTTGACAGGCCAGACGGCACATTCTGCTTGGACGGCCAGCTCTCTGGTGCGATACAGACGTGGTCGTGGGATCCCGTAACGCTTACCGGCGAAGTAAGCGGGGTCCCAAACGGTCAAGGAGCCGGGTGCGAAGCGCCGGCCGATTCTTTTACTTTGACGAAGATCGGCTAAAGCCGCATCTCGCCCCAATGCGGCAGGCGGCGTGACACACGAAACGCTGTACCTGGGTCTCCTCGGAAGGCAACATAGTGCTCACAGTTAGGGGAGCTATGACTGCACCGCTGCAACCAACAGGTTGGTATCCCGATCCGGGCCGCGAGCCGGGCATGGCCGTGCCGCAGCCGAAGGATGATCCGTTCTACAAGTACACCGACAGCCTGGAGACCATCCTTCCGGGAACAGTGCTGAAGACTCGCCCCATTCTTTACCGCGCATTCGGTGTCCCGACATGGCTGAAGGCCACGCAGCTGCTCTACCGGTCGACCAGCCAGACCGGCAACCCCACCGTCAACGTCACCTCGGTCATTCAGCCACCTGACCAGGACGACAAGACGAAGGTGATCTCATACCAGTCCGCCTATGACTCGCTGAACCAAAACGACGAGCCGTCGTATGCGATCTCGGGCGGAGTCACGCTCGGCGGACTCGTCCCCAACGTGGAGGGGACGGTCTTCGGTCCGTTCCTCGCCGACGGGTACACCGTCATCGTCCCCGACACCGAGGGCCAGCGGGCCGACTTCGCCGCAGGCCCCGAGTACGGCATGAACACGCTCGACTCGATCCGCGCTGTGTTTTCACCGTCGTCGACCGTGGGGCTCCCGGACGATGCAAAGGTTGCGATGCTCGGCTACTCCGGCGGTGCGATCGCCACCGAGTGGGCTGCCGAGCTTGCCCCGACGTATGCGCCCGACGTCAACGCGCGCATGATCGGCGCGGCGATGGGCGGGGTGCTCGTCGATCCGGCACACAACCTGGATTACGTCGAGGGCACTTGGTTCTGGGGCGGCGTCATGCCGATGGCACTCGTGGGCATCGCGCGCGCGTTCGAGGTCGATTTCACGCCCTATCTCACCCCCACCGGCGTGACGGTCTTCAACGAGATGCAGACCACTTCGATCGTCGACGTCCTGGGCCGCTACAAGGGTCTGACTTGGCAGAAGCTGGTCATCCCCGCCTACCCGACTCCTGAGAGCCTGCCGCTCTTCGTCACGCTGGCCAACAAGCTGATCATGGGCACAGGCGGTACGCCGACCATCCCGCTGTTCATCGGTCAAGGCGCCAATGGTGAGCTCGAGGGCACGCCGGGCGACAAGAAGGACATCGGCGCCGGCGACGGCGTGATGATCGCCGGCGACGTGCGCACACTTGCCCGCGACTACTGCGCCAAGGGCACGAAAGTCCACTACGAGGAGTACGACTTGCTCGGCCACATCTCGAGCGTGGCCCCCTGGCTGCTGCACTCGATCGCCTGGATCAAGGAGCGCTTCGAAGACCTGCCGGCGCCGCAGAATTGTTCGTCGATCCACCAAGGCAACCCGCTCGAGCCGATTCCGATGCCGTCGCCACAGATCTTGTAGGACCGGCACCAGCGGCCCAGCCCAGTGGCAGCACAGTGTCCGATTCGCCCGACATGATGACTTCGAGAGATCCGGGCCTCGGCAAGGTCAACCGCGCCGCAGCGCCCTGGGCCTCCCAGCGGCATACCGGGCTGCGATCTGCAGGGGCGGCACATTCGTCGGCGATGGCACGCTGGGAACCAGGCGATCGGGATTCGTGGAGCGGTGAACGAAGCATTCTCTCCTCTCATCTGAGGCGGCGACGCTGAATACGTTGCGCACCCCGTCGACGAGGGCCGCTGGCCATGGACAACGCCGTAAGCCCTGAGGCCGCGAAGCTCAAGGGAATCGTCTCGCCCGTGGCTGGTCGCGCCCAAATTCTGGTCGTACCCGATCTCGAGGCCGGTAACATGCTGGCGAAAAACCTGATCTTCATGGCCGGCGCCGATGCCGCCGGCATCGTGCTCGGCGCGCGCGTGCCTATTATCCTGACAAGCCGGGCCGATAGCGCGCACGCCCGTCTGGCTTCGGTGGCTATAGGCGCGCTCTACGCGCACCACCTCGCGCAGGAGGACCAGCTCGGAACATCGTCATGACCGTGCGCCAGAGCCTAATTCGTCCCGCGAACCCTTTAGGGCGACCAGGCTTTCGGCGCTTGCGGTGCAGCGCTAGCACTCGGGGGAACAGATTCGAGGGAGGGTCACATTATCAGTTACGTCGTCATCGGCTGCAGCCGCGCCCGGTCGGGGTTCGCTCAGCTCGCCGGCAAGGCCCCCTGCTGAGCGGGAGTGAGCGGGCGCCTCGACGGCTACCCAGGGATGCGCCAATCAACTTGTCGGGCTTGATATCGAACTCCCCCGCCGCCATCTGGGATGCGCAGAAGGTACGTGCACGCCGGACAATCAGCGTTGTCGGCGGTGAACTGCAGCCGCCGGCAAGCAGAGATGATCCGCCTGGCTGTGGAAGGCTGCCGCCGCAACGGACTCCACTCCGGGTTGTGCGGCCAGGCGCCCTCGGACTACCCCGATATGGCCGAGTTCCTGGTCCGGGTGGGCATCGATTCAATGAGCCTCAATCCCGACACCGTGGTCAAGACAACCCGGCGGGTCCTGCAGGTAGAGCAACAAGCCGACACCGTTTCGGTACCAGTGGGGGGTCGTGACGCGGGCTTTAGTAGAGCGTCTCTGGTCCCACCGAAGGACATGGACCACTGTGGGAGTGAGGCCCCGGTCGGGCTTCTCCGGTCGGTGGCCGCCGCGCCGACGGCGGCACGAACTCCTCGGTGTGGTCGCGCACCGCTGGGCAGTTAGATCTGCGGCTGATCGACGATGTCGATGACGCGCGGCCTTCTCGCGTGATCCCGCTGGAGCCACTGCGGAACCGCGCGTCGTATTTCTGGCATGTGCTCGTGCCTGACGTGGAACCGGGGGGCGGCCCTTACCTTTCGATCCGCAAGACGGCCCGCCCGGCCTCGTCAAACCATTGGGGCTACAGCCCCGTGTCGCGGCTGACTCTATGGTGCCCGTTCACCAGCTTCTGTAGCGGCTTCAGTCGAATCGGACTGTGCCGCCAGGTTTCAGCTGTTTCGTCTGGCCGCGGCACTTGACCTCAAACGGCGCGGCGACGCCCCTCTCGGCACTGATCTGTGCGCTGCGCCCGCTGACCCACAGGTGTAACCGGTGGCCTCGGTATCGCAACGTGAACTCTAATTTGCCAAGCGATTTCGGCCACAGCGGTTCGAGTACAACCCGGTCACGGCGGAGTTCCAGCCCGGTGAAGCAGCGCTGCACGAGGTCGATTGTGCCCACCATCGCGGCCAGGTGTATCCCTTCGGCCGTGGTGCCTTTTTGGATGTCGACGACGTCTGAAGCCATCGCCTCGTTGAAGTATCGCATCGCTTGATCACGGTTGCCGCGGGCCAAAACCCAGGCGTGCACGACGGCGCTCAATGTGGAACCGTGCGAGGTGCGGGATTGGTAGTAGTCGACCGTCCTCGGTATCTGTTCGGGCGCGAAGCGGTATCCGAGCTGGCCGAAGAGATCGTACAGCTCGTCGGAAGAAAACAGGTAGAACAGCATCAACGCGTCAGCCTGCTTGGAGACCTTGTAATTGTTGACACTGTCGTTTTCGGCCTCGAGGATACGGTCGAGCCGCTGCAGGTTGTCGTATCGCTTGCGATAGCTCTCCCAGTCCAGTTCGCGCAACTGCTCGTAGCCCTCGAATTGGCTGATCACCCCGGCGTGGAACGGCACGAACATGCGTTGGCTGACATCCTGCCAGTGCTCGAGATCCTCGTCGCCGATGCCGAGCGTCTCCAGCAGGGCGACTCGGTAGTAGATCGGTATATGCTCGAGGGCCTCCATCGCGCGCAGGATCGTCCAGACCGCCATCACGTTGGTGTACGCATTGTTGTCGATGCCGTCGTAACCGCGGTCGGGATAGCCGGAATGAAATTCGTCGGGCCCGATGACACCGCGGATCACGTAGCGTTCGCGCGCCTGATCGAGCGTCGCCAGGCTCACCCAGAATCGGGCGATGTCGGCCAGCATCTCCGCCCCATAGTCGATGAGGAAGCTGATGTCGCCGCTGACCTGGTAGTACTGCCAAATGTTGTAGGCGATCGCGAGGCCGATGTGATGTGCGCGGGCGCTCGCATCTGGAAGCCACCGGCCCGAGCGCGGGTTGAGATGCATTTGCTGGCTTTCCTCGCGACCGTCGCTGCCGGACTGCCAAGGGAACATCGCGCCGGCATAGCCGGCCTCTTTGGCTGCACGGCGGGCCTCAGGCAACCGTCGATACCGGTACAACAGCAGCGATCGAGTAACCTTGGGCAGCTTGATGTTCAGCACCGGGAAGACGTACAGCTCGTCCCAGAACACGTGCCCTCGGTATGCCTCACCATGCAGCCCACGAGCGGGCACCCCAACGTCCATATCAGCGGTGTGCGGCGAAAGCGTTTGCAGAAGATGCAATTGGTGAACGCGCAGGATCCGCAGTGCGTTGGCGTCGCGGCCCATGTCGATGTTGAAGCGCTCCCATAGATGCGCCCAGGCGAACTGATGGCCACGTTCGAGCTCTGCGTATCGACCGAGGTGGTCGAGCTCCCGTTCAGCCTCCGTGGCGGGTTCCGCTATACCGAAGTCACGCCCGGTGAAGAGCGTGGCAATCTTCTCGATGGTGACGGACTGGCCAGCCGCGATGTCGACCGCGATGTCATGCCCGATCCTCGCCTGCTCCTGCATGATTCGGTAATCGGCGGCGACCGGCTCGGTGCCACGCCATACGGTATTGCGCGCCGCGACGCCGATTCGAATCTTCGACTGATTGGTTTCTGCTTCCAAAACCACCGATTCTTCCGACAATTCCCGTGTGACACATATGGTCAGATGGCGCGACGACAGGTCGCGGTAACGCTCCACGCCGGTGTTTTGAACATCGCCGTCGATCAGCGAGCGAAACTCCAGCCGTCCCGACCAGTTTTCGGCCAGCAACGTCGTTTCCATCGCGCCCACATGCTGACGGTGCATCGCGACGAATCGGCGCTGCGTCAGACTGGTCGTGCGGCCGGATTCATCGCGAAACCGAATTTCGCGGGTGAGTACTGCACGGCGCAGGTCGATGGTGACCAGATACCTCAACACCGTGGTGTCGTCGATGTCGAACCACGGACCGCCATCGATCCGGAACGTCAACGCCAGCCAGTTAGGCAGGTTCACGATGCTTTCGTTGTCGATGGCGGTGCCGGCGACTTGGTCGGTCAGCCGGTTGTAAAGACCTGCGACATAGGTGCCGGGGTAGTGAAACTGGCCGGCGCGCGACTCCGGCGCGGATCCGCGGACCGCGAAGTAGCCGTTGCCCAAGGTGCACAACGCCTCGCGCATGCGCTCGTCTCGCGGATCATAGCCCCCGTACGTCATCGTCCACGGATTGTTCGAGGTGTCCTGCTCGGCGGCGAGCTGCTCGGAGAGCCGTTTGACGGACCGGCGCACGGCAGTCGGGTTTTCGAGGGCGAACCGCGCCGACGACCGTCGATCCCCATCCTCGCCGTGGCGCACGATGATTCCGACACCGTTGTGACGCACCGCGTCGAAGGCGTCCTCGTCGGTGAGGTCGTCACCGACGTAGATTGGGAAGGTCGGTCCCGGGCCCTCGACTTGCTCAAGGATCCACTCCACCGTTTTGCCCTTGTCCCAGTCCAGGTTCGGTCGCAGCTCGATGACCTTGCGCCCGGACGTCACCCGCAGGCCGTTGCGCTGTCCGATGACCCGCACCGCAGTGGTGACCTCTGCAACCCGCTCGGAGGCAACGTTGCGGTAATGCACGGCGACGGAGAACCGCTTGCTTTCCACCAGGACACCGTCGATGCCCGACAACCGATTGCTCAGTTCTGCCGCGGCGTGCTCTAGCACGTCGACGGCCGCGATGGCTTCATCGTTCTGATGATGCGTGCCCTCGGGTGCGGTCAGCTCGAAGCCGTGGCTTCCCGCATACCAGATGCCGGACAGGCCAACGCGTGCCCGAATGTCCTCCAGGGCGCGACCGCTCAACACGCCCACCGGGCAGTGCTTCGCCAATGACTTCAACGCGTCGGCCATCCCGGGGATCAGCGTGGCGGCGCCGGGGTCGCTGACGATCTCAGACAACGTGCCGTCAAAATCGAAGAGCACCACGGGTTGCCGCATCGCGATCATGATGGACATCTCTCCGTAAGAGTCGAGCACGTCCGGCAGGGCCGACATCTTTTCGTAGCCGGTTGCCACCCTGACGGCCACGAGATCCAAAACCACCGCGTCGGCCCCGGACTGAAGCAGCTCCTCGCCGTGATCGGTGCGGTCGACGCCTATGACGAGCGCGAATCCGCCGTCACGCCCAGCGGCCACGCCGGCCTCCGAGTCCTCGGCGACCACGCATCGATCCGGACGGACCCCCACCCGCCTGGCTGTTTCGAGCAACACCGCGGGATCGGGCTTGCCGGGCAGCCCGAGCTCCTTGGCGACCACGCCGTCGACGCGAACCGGAAAGAGATCCGCGATCCCGCCAGCCCGCAGAATATGTTCGCAGTTGCGGCTGGCCGAGAAGACGGCCGTGCCGATGCCCAGCTGCTGTAGTTGCCGCACGAGCTCGACGGTCGACTCGAACACCCGCACGCCGGAGGCCAACCGATCGAGAAACAGCTTCTGTTTGCGGTTGCCCAGGCCGCATATGGTGTCGTCGGTGTCGTCCGTCTCGACGCCCCACGGCAGCGAGATTCCACGGGACTTCAAGAAGTCCGCCACCCCGTCATACCGCGGTTTGCCATCGACGAAATGCCGATAGTCCGCGTCGGTGAACGGCGCGTGATCCTCGCCCTGTGTCTCGGGCCGGGAGGCGAGATAGACGTCGAAAAGCGCCGTCCACGCCTCCTGATGGATCGATGCGGTGTCGGTCACCACACCGCCGAGGTCGAAGATCACCGCGTCGTGATAGCGCGGGTCGATAGTGATGGGCAGCTTCATGGCCAGCGTCCCTTGCATTGAATTAATGGGTCCACGCTGAGCGCGCCGCAACGCGTTGGGCGAGACGACCATATCGCCGTTGAGGCACCACTCCGCAAGGGCTGGACACGGACTGAGGACCAATGGCCAACCACTTGGTGACCTATGCCCCCTGAGAACCGTGTCTTCCGGGCATCCGGGTCACCGGGAAGCGGTGATGCTCAACCACGTGGCCGTTGAAACGTCTTCCAGCCGGATGACTTTGGCGCACGCGGCCAGCCGTTCTCGGCAGCCCCTCGAACGGTTCTGGTCGACACCAGGGACACCCCGGGTACGGCGAGACAAGTTTGAATCCCGCGCCGCGTCGAAGGTCGCGGTCTGCGCATGACCATCTGCGGCGCCCGGGATTTCGCCGAACACGCCCACGCGACCATCACCGACCCGATAATTAACAGGGAAAGTCATCCGTGTCCTGGGCCCGACCCGATTGGCCGTTGCCCCACTCAGTCGAAGGAAAACCAATGCCCACCGTCGCAGACTTCCTGCCGACTGCCCCTTCCCGTGACAAGGTCGTCAGCGCCGCCGAGGCCGTTCGCCTGATCCGCGACGGCGACACCGTCGCCATCGAAGGCTTCGGTGGTGAGTGCTTCCCGGAGGAACTGACCATCGCCCTCGAGCAACGCTTCCTCGCCGACGGTGCTCCACGGGATCTCGGCATCGTCTTCGCCGTCGCGCAAGGCGACCGCAGCGGCCGCGGACTCGACCGCATCTGCCACCCGGGGCTGCTAAGCCGCGCCATCGGCGGGCACTGGGGAATGTGCCCGGCGATCCAGAAACTCGCCTTCGAGAACAAAATCGTCGGGCACAACCTGCCGCTAGGCGTTCTGGCGCAACTGTTCCGCGACACCGCCGCCGGCAAACCCGGACTGTTAACCCACGTTGGGCTCGGCACGTTCGTTGACCCTCGGCACGGCGGCGGCAAGGTCAACGAGCGAACGACGGAAGACCGCGTCGAGTTGCTCACCCTCAGCGGTATCGAATACCTCTTCTACAAGGCGCTGTCGCTCAATGTCGCCTTGCTGCGCGGCACCACCGCCGACCCTGACGGCAACACCACCATGGAAAGAGAAGCTCTCACTCTGGAAGGGCTATCGATCGCCACTGCCGTCCATAACTCCGGCGGCCTGGTGATCGTGCAGGTCGAACGGCTCGCCAGCAGCGGCTCACTCAACGCGCGCGAAGTCAAGATTCCCGGCGTGCTGGTCGACTGCGTCGTGGTCTCGACACCGGACCACCACTGGCAGACCTTTGGCACCGTCTACTCCCCCTCATTCAGCGGCGAAGTTCACGTACCGCTGCGCGCGACGGCACCCATGCCGCTCGATGGACGAAAGGTCATCGCTCGGCGTGCAGCGCTCGCGCTGCACGCAAACAGTGTCGTCAACCTCGGCATCGGCATGCCCGAAGGCGTCGCCAGCGTCGCCAGAGAAGAACACATCCTTGACTATCTGACATTGACCGCCGAGCCCGGTGTCATCGGCGGGATGCCGGTCGGTGGCTTCGACTTCGGCGCCGCGGTCAACGCGAACGCTGTCATCGACCAGCCCTACCAGTTCGATTTCTACGACGGCGGCGGTCTCGACGCCGCATTTCTCGGCATGGCCCAAGCCGACCGCCAGGGCAACATCAACGTCAGCCGATTCGGACCGAGACTCGCCGGCTGCGGCGGGTTCATCGACATCAGCCAGAACGCCAAAGAAGTCTTCTTCCTCGGGACCTTCCTCGCGCCGAGCCGCACCCATGTCCGAGAGGGCCACATCGTTGTCGACCCGACCGCCGCCGCGCCGAAGTTCATCGACGCAGTCGAACAACGCACCTTCAGCGGCGCCGAAGCCGTCAAGACCGGCCAGCCCGTGCTCTACATCACCGACCGCTGCGTCTTCCGCCTGACCGATAAGGGCTTACAGCTCACCGAAGTCGCACCCGGTGTGGACATCGACAAAGACATCCTCGCCCACATGAGCTTCGAACCCATCATCGATGACGAACCGATCCTGATGGATCCGCGAATCTTCACCCCGGAAAAAATGTGCTTGAAGGAGCGCATGCTCTTCGTCCCGCTCGACGCGCGTTTCGCCTATGACGCCAAACGGAACGCTTTCTTCCTCAACATGGAAGGAATCACCGTCACCACGGCCGCCGAGGCCGAGGCGATCCGTTCTGCCATCGAAGCCCGCCTTGTCGAGGTCGGTAAGAAGGTCCATCTCGTCGCCAACTACGACAACTTCTCCCTTCCCAACGACCTCTACGACTTCTATGCGGCGTCGATCAAGGACTTCGCCGACCGCTTCTATCTGTCTGCGAGCCGCTACACAACGAGCTCATTCATGCGCCTCAAACTCCACGACCAGCTCGCCAGCCGCGGCGTGGCACCCCACATCTACGAAAGCAGGACCGAAGCAATTGCGAGCCTTTCGTCATCGTGCCGGTGATACCGCGCGATGACGGAGGAGGCGGAGGCGTCATCTGTTGTCTCCTCTCGTCACACAGGGCCGGGTGGCCGCTGCTGGGCTGGATCGAGGACGCCGGTGGGCGGCAGGGTCGGGAGGAGAGGACCAGGCGCTTGTGGTGTTAGGCGGCGAGGTAGCGGTAGAGCGTGGCGCGGCTGACCCCAAGGTATTTGGCGATGTCCTTGGCGGTGTGGCCGTCGGCCTTCATCCGCTTCGCGGTGGTGATGTGCTCGGCATCGGAAACCTTGCGGGGCCGACCGAATGTGGTGCCGTTCGCCCGCGAGGCCGCCCGTTTAAGCGCAGTGCGCTCCTTGATCAGCTCGCGTTCATACTCGGCTAGGGAACCGAGCACCCCAATCATCATGCGGCCCGCAGCGGTCGAGGAGTCGATGCCGTCGGTGGTCGACACCAGGGTGATGCCCTGGTCGGTCAGTTCCTTGACGGTCTGCAGGATGTGGATCATGTTGCGCCCGAGCCGGTCTAGCTTCCAGACCACTACGGTGTCGCCGGGGCGGAGGTAGTCCAGCAGGGCAGCCAGGCCGGGACGGTCATCACGAGCGCCGGACATGGTGTCGGAGAACATCTTGGTGACCCCGGCCGCCTCCAGTGCGGCGTTCTGCTGATCCAAGGTCTGGGCGACGGTACTTACCCTGGTGTAGCCCACACGCGCGCCACCAACCCGCAAATCCATTTCCAGTGAATTTCCCCGTCCCACA
The DNA here is from genome assembly GCF_052145595.1 of Mycobacterium sp. Taxonomy (GTDB): domain Bacteria; phylum Actinomycetota; class Actinomycetes; order Mycobacteriales; family Mycobacteriaceae; genus Mycobacterium. The sequence goes on from NZ_JBKQOI010000305.1 coordinate 10,798, forward strand.
ACTACTTCAACGCTTATTACGAGACACCTATTTCTGAGACAAACAATTGAGACATCCCGACCATGGGAAACGCCGACGGCAGATCCGCCTCAATCGGTGTCTCAGATGTGGTCTATTTCGAGGCAGCGCTCAGTTTGTTCGGGCCTGGTCGATTTGGTCGTAGGCGTAGGTCGCCATCGCGGCGATGGTCATGGTTTCGCCCCTGCGGGCGAGCGATTCGTCGGTTTGGTCGCCGAGGACATCGCGGAGGTGGGTGATCAGGGTGTTGAACTCAGCAAGCATTGCGGTGTAGGGGATGACGGCGAACCCGGCCATGGTGGCAGCTAGTTCGTAGCGTCCGAGCCGGTCGAACACGGCGGCGAGGATCGAGACGGCGCCGCGCACCCCGGCGGTGTTGCCCGCGTCGTGGTAGGTGCGGATTGCCAGCGTGATGTAGTCGAGCGCGACCAGCGCGTCGCCCTATACGGCCTCGAGGCGGCACAGACTGCCCGCCAGGAGTGACTCGGTGAAGCGGTTGCCGCTGTCCTGGGCGATCACCAGGCCCCGACGCAGGGCGTCCAGCGAGGCGACGGGATCGGCACCGCAAGAAAGCCTGCGCCTGTGGTTCGCACTATCGCGGTCCCGCCACGACAACGGTCCTAGGCTTTCGTCAATGACGCCGAAAAACCTCGACACGATCCGCGCCTACTACAAGGCCAGCGATGAACTCGACTGGGAGACCGCCGGCCGTGCATCGGGCCCGGCTATGTGTGGATCGATCATGTCACCGGGCTTACTGCCCGATCAGAGGCTGAACTTCATGAGGCCCAGGAGGACGCCTCGGCCTATAGCAGCGCCCGCTACGACATAGAACAGGCCTTCGAGGCAACGAACGGTGCAATTATCATCCAAGGACGCCATACCTGCACACTTGCGGGACCCTGGCGCGGGATGGAAGCGACCGGCCGAACTGTCAGTTTTCCGTTCTGCGCGATCTTCCGCTTTGACGACGACGGGTTGATCGTTCAAGAGGAGCAGTACTACGACATGCACTCCGTGCGAAGGGAACTCGGATACTGATCCGCCAGTGGGCGCATTGAGGCCAGTTCTCTTTATGCGCTTGATCGGCTCCTGGTTTGGCGAGGAACTCGTTGAGGTTTGCCATCGCGGGCCATGTGGTGGTGGCTGGCCGATGAGGGGCTGTTGGTCAATCCAAAGACGGCGACTAGCTCACCAACCCCAGCTGTTGCATCATCGCGAGGTTGTCTGCGAAACCCCATCGCTCGACTGCCTGACCGTTTTCGAAGCGCAGGATGCCGAATGTCGGTATATCGATTCTCCGGCCGGTCGGGGGTATCCCATAAAGCTCGCCACGATGCGTTCCAGTGCTGCGCCCATAGGAAACCGCGAACGCGTCTTCGGCGATGACGAAGTCGAGGGGGTTGCGATAGTCGGGAAAGGCTGAACGCATCATCTCGACGCTTGCTCGATACCGGGCACGACCGCTTCCCTCGAGACCCGCGAGGTCAACGTGATCGACGAGGTCCTCCGCGATGAGCTCGTCGATGAGATCTAATCGGCCGTTGTTCCAGATCTCATCAGTGATACGCCACATCAGCGCCTTCGAATCCTCGGTTGTCGCCATCGCCGTTCCTCTCCCGCAAATGGCTGGCCTTAACGGCTATACGTTAGGTGCCGACAGGTCCGCGGGGATTTGATTCGCCACATAGCGTCGGCACATCCGTGGCAGGCAGCCCCGACTCGCGCTTCAAGTTGAAGTGGCCCCGCGTTGGGCGGCGCGAACTGGCTCCAGGCTGTTGGTCGGTGATTGTCTCGCTCTGGTTGTGCTTCGGCCGGCTTAGATCTGCGCGCTCACGGGTCGTAGATACGCGTGCGACCGGCTGTAATCTGCGCGTTTGCGCTGATGTTTTGCCGCACACGGTGGCCACATGCTGGCTAGCATGAGCGAGATCGACCGACGCGTGGACCTGCCGCCGGTGGACTGGAGCGATCTTGGCGTGAGCGGGCTTTTGCCGACGGGAACGGCGACGCTGCTTTTGGCTGACGTCGAGGGTTCGACGCGGCTGTGGGAGACCCAGCCCGAGGTGATGACCGCCGCCGTCGCACGCCTCAACCAAACCGTCTCCGAAGTCATCGCCGCCTATGGCGGGGTGCGGCCGGTGGAACAAGGCGAAGGCGACAGTTTTGTGGCGGCGTTCACCCGCGCCAGTGACGCGGTGGCCTGCGCGCTGGAGTTGCAGCGGGCACCGCTGGCCCCGATCCGGCTGCGGATCGGGGTGCATACCGGTGAGGTGCAGTTGCGCGATGAGGGCAATTACGCCGGTCCGACCATCAACAGGACCGCGCGGCTGCGCGATCTGGCGCATGGCGGCCAGACGGTTTTGTCGGGTGCGACCGAGGTCATGGTGGTCGATCGGCTCCCGCCCGATGCCTGGCTGACCGATCTGGGCACTCACCCGCTGCGCGATCTGCCCCGCCCAGAGCGGGTGGTGCAGCTATGCCACCCCGACGTGCGAGTCGAGTTCCCGCCATTGCGTACCCCTAAAACCATTGGTGCGCATAATCTTCCGGTGCAACTCACCAGTTTCGTCGGACGCGCTGCAGAGATGCGCGATGTGTGCCAGCTGCTGGCCGATAACCGGCTGGTAACCGTGACCGGAGCCGGCGGCGCCGGGAAGACCCGTCTCGCCGTTGAGATCGCGGCTCGCATCGCGCCAGAGTTCCGTGACGGTGTTTGGTATGTCGATCTGGCGCCGATCGCCCATCCGGCCGTGGTGCCGGTGACGGTGGCGCGTGCATTAGGTCTGCCCGACCAACCGGGCCGCTCGACGATGGATACGCTGGTGCGGTTTGTTCGCGACCGTCAGATGCTGGTGGTTCTGGACAACTGCGAACACCTGCTCGACGCGAGTGCCGAGCTGGTCGTCGCTTTGTTGGGTGGGGCGCCGAGGCTGATAGTTCTGGCAACAAGTCGTGAGCCGATCGGTGTAACAGGCGAAGCGACGTGGCGGGTGCCGTCGCTGTCGCTGACCGACGAAGCCATCGAGTTGTTCGCCGATCGCGCCCGCTTGGCTCAGGCCAACTTCGCCATTACCGACGACAACGTCGCCACGGCGACGGAGATCTGCCGCCGCCTCGATGGGATACCGCTGGCCATCGAACTTGCGGCGGCGCGGGTGCGCGCCCTATCTCTAGCCGAGATCCTCGACAGCCTGCATGACCGGTTCCGGCTATTGACCGGTGGTGCGCGGACCGCGGTGCGCCGCCAGCAGACATTGCGCGCCTCGGTGGATTGGTCGCATGCGCTGCTGAGCGAACCGGAACGGGTCTTGTTCCGCGCGCTGGCGGTGTTCCTGGGTGGCTTTGATCTTGATGCCGTGCAAGCTGTCGCGGGCGGTGGGGATGCGGAGCGCTACCAGGTGCTCGATCAGCTCACTCTGCTCGTCGACAAGTCGCTAGTGGTCGCCGAAAACACAGGTGGTCCAACGCGATACCGGTTGCTTGAGACGGTTCGTCAATACGCGTTGGAGAAGCTCGGCGAGTCCGGCGAAGCTGACGCCATGCGGTCGCGTCACCGCGATCACTACACGGCGATGGCGGCGCTGCTCGACGCATCGGCGCGCAGTGATTACGACCAGCGTGTCGGACAGGCAGATGAGGAGATGGACAATCTGCGAAGCGCTTTCGGGTGGAGCATCGAAATCGGCGACGTCAGTCGCGCGTTGGAGCTGGCATCGTCGCTGCAGCCGCTGTGGCTGTCTCGCGGCCGCATCCAGGAAGGGCTGGCCTGGTTCGATGCCGTTTTGGGCGACGACAACGTAAGTCAGATCGGGATAGCGCCTCCCGTGCGCGCCCGCGCGCTCGCCGACAAGGCCGTGCTAGACGAACACGTCGGTGTCTACAACATGGCTGACGCCGAACAGGCGCTGGCGCTCGCGCGCGAACTCGATGATCCTGCTCTGCTCGCTAGAGCGCTCTATGCCTGCGGCAGCGCGGTGGTTTTCAACTCCGAAGCGGCTCGGCCGTACTTCGCCGAGGCGATCGGCCTGGCCCGCGCACTGGGTGACCGGTGGAGGATGAGCCAGATCCTCTGCCAGCAGGCTCAAGGGGCGTTCATGGCGGGTGACCCGGTCACGGTGTGCACGACCGCCGAAGAAGGACGCGAACTCGCCGACGCCATCGGTGACCGCTTCGATTCGCGGCAGTGCCGGTGGCGCCTCGCCGGCGCACAGCTGATGCAGGGGGATCTGATTGGAGCGATCGCACAGTTCCGCGCGGTGCTGGCCGAGGCCGAGGCCGATCACGACGAGTTGTTGAAGGTCGTCATCATGATCATGCTTCCCCACGTGCTGGCATACCTCGGTGACGTCGGTGAGGCTCGGGCCGCGGCTGAAGCGGCTATCGACTCCGGCGGGGACGTCGGCGAGCTCTATGTTGGTTCCGGCTACATGGCGTTGATTGCCGCGGCCCTGGCAGCCGGTGACAGCGCACTCGCGGCGAGCGCGGCTGAGGCCGGCTGGGCTCACCTCAGCCGCTATGGCGAGATAGCGGCGATAGACACCGTGCACATAGCTGAGGCGGCTCTGGCGCGCGGTGATCTCACCGCGGCGCGACGCTTTGCGGACGACGCCGTCAAGGCAATGACCGGCTGGTGGCTGGCGAAAGCGCTGACGACGCGTGCCCGGGTCCTGATCGCGCAGGAAGTCCCGCAGGAGGCCGAAAGGGACGCTGTTGACGCGCTCGCATGCAGTGCCGGCGTGAAAGCGGTCCTAGAGGTTCCCGACACCCTTGAGGTGCTCGCGGGCCTGTGTGGCGATACGGGTAGACAACGCGAAGCGGCCAGGCTCTTCGGCGCCGCAGAGGTGATCCGCCATCGCACCGGCGAGTGCCGCTTCCAGATCTACCAAACGGGATACGAATCTTCGGTGGCGGCGCTTGTCAACACAATGGGCCAGGAAGATTTCGACGCCGCGTGGGCCGAGGGGGCAGCCCTATCCACCGAGGAAGCAATCGCCTACGCGCAGCGCGGCCGCGGCGAACGCAAACGACCCAGCAGCGGTTGGGCATCCCTTACCCCAGCGGAGCGCGACGTGGTGCGACTGGTCAGCGAAGGACTCGCCAACAACGACATCGCCACAAGGCTTTTCGTTTCACCGCGCACCGTGCAAACCCACCTCACCCACGTCTACACCAAACTCGGACTGACTTCCCGGGTGCAGCTCGCCCAGGAGGCAGCCCGCCACGCCTGATCGAAAGGAGTGCGCAATGCCCGTTATCGACCTGAGCCGCAGGGCCGCCGCGTGAGCGAAGCGGTTCCCGTCGCCGCGTTTCAGGTCGGGTGTTCGAGTTCTGCTCGGGCTTGGTCGATTTGATCGTAGGCGTACGTCGCGATGGCGGCGGTGGTCATCGTCTCACCCTTGCGGGCGAGCGATTCGTAGGTCGCCTCACCGAGGACGTCGCGGAGGTGGGTGATCGCGGTGGTGATTTCGGGGAACGCCGCAGCGGCGATGGGACTCAGCGCGAAGCCGGAGATGGTGGCCGCCGGTTCATAAAGTCCGAGCCGGTCGAAAAGAGCGGCGAGGATGGCCAGCGGGACGCGGATCGTGGTGGTGTCGCCCGCATTGTGGTAGTTGCGGATTGCCAGAGTGAGGTGATCGAACGCGGCCAGCGTGTCGCCGTGTTCGGCCTCAAGTCGTGCCAGAAACACCGCCAGCGCTGACGCTTGGGCGCGGTTGCCGCTGTCTTGAGCGATCACCAGACCCCGGCCGAGGGCGTTAAGCGCCCCGACGGGATCTGCGTCACCGAAAGCCAAACCGTAGGCACCGAGCGCGAACGCGAGCAAGGACGGGTTGGCTGTTGCCTCCGCAGCCTCGATGAGGCCATCCGCGGAATCCATCGCCTCCCCGCCGGAACCAGCCACTGCAAGGGCGAGAACCAGCCATGCCCGGATGTGGACGTGGGTGTCGCGGCGGCGTGCGAGCTGTGCGCGGCACCACTCGGCCAACCGCTCGGGCTGCCCGAGGGCTAGGTTTACACCTCCAAGCAAGGCGTCGGAGCCGTACGGCGGCGCCTCGCGGCTCCTGCCGAGAACGATCTGGCCTGCGTCGCTGTAGCCGACAGCCGCCTCGATCCGTCCGGTCGTGTAGCACAGCGACGCGATCACATACAGGAACGCCAGCCGCGGGTGGTCGACGGTGCGGGCGGGCTCGATCAGCTCTTCGGCCCAGGCTATCGGCTCAAAGGTTTGGACCGCAGCGCCGAGCCACCCCGCATAGCTGGCGAGGGTGGCGGCGGCATCCAGATCGCCGTGGTCGGCGGCCCAGCGAAACGCGGTGCGCAGGTTAGCCAGCTCGGTGGTGAACCAGGTTAGGGCCTGTCGCTGGCGGGGGCTGTCCCACAGGGCCAGGATGTCGGCTTCGCGTCCGGCGAAGTAGCGCGAGTGGGCGGCCCGAATCTGGGATGCTTCGCCGCGGGCGACGAGTTGTTCCTCGGCGAACTGGCGGATCGTCTCCAGCATCGAAAACCGGGTCCGCCCCGAAGAACGGTCAGCGACCAGCAGCGACTTGCGCACCAGGGCATCGAGCAGATCGAGGGTGGCCAAGTCATCATCGGAACTAATGATGGCGCAGGCACTTTGCAGGTCGAAACCGCTGGCGAACACCGAACAGCGTTCCAGCACGGTCTTTTCGGCGTCGTCGAGAAGGTCATAGGACCACGCCACCGCGTGGCGCAGTGTTTGGTGGCGTGCCAGGCCGCGCCGCGAGCCCACCAGCAGCCGGAACCGCTGATCCAGACGATCACGCACCTCGAGCGCGGTCATGGCCGCCATCCGCGAGGCGGCCAACTCGATGGCCAGCGGGATCCCGTCCAGCCGACGGCAGATTTCCACCACCGCGGCAGCCTCATCGGCGTTGGCCACCGAGAAGCCCGGCGAAACGGCTTGTGCACGTTCAATGAATAGGGAGACCGCAGCAGAGTCGATTCCCGCGCCGACATCCAGCGAGGGCACCGGCCACAGTTGCTCGTCGGCGACCCGTAGTCCTTCGCGGCTGGTCGCCAGAATCTTGACGGTCGCCGAGTGCGCCAGGATCGCCTCAACCAAACCGGCTGCGGCGTCGAGGACGTGCTCACAGTTGTCGAACACCAACAACCGGACTCTGCCCTCCAACGCGGCCGCGACACTGTCAGCCACACTCTTGCCCGGCTGTTGGATGATGCCCAGCACCGCGGCCACCGCGTCGGACACCGCCGCCGGATCGGCGACCGCGGCCAAGTCGAAAAACCACACCCCGTCCGGGAATCCATCGCCGAGCCGCGCCGCGACTTCCAGCGCCAGGCGGGTCTTGCCGACCCCACCTACCCCGGTCAGCGTGACCAACCGATGAGCTTTCACCGCGGCTTGCAGCTCGGCGACCTCGGACTCGCGCCCGATGAAACTGGTCGCCGCACGCCGCAAGTTGCCCGGGCTTGTGTCCAGCGCCCGCAAAGGCAGAAAATCCGCCCGCAGTCCGGGTGCTCGAACCTGGAACACGCCGACCGGCGTCGGCACGTCACGCAACCGTCGCGGCCCCAGATCGAGCAGATCCACTCCGCTGAGCAGACCCGCCGTCGACTCAGCCACCAGTATCTGACCGCCGTGCCCGGCGGCCATCACCCGTGCGGCACGGTTGAGCACCGCGCCGAAGTAATCCGCCCCGCGCAACTCGGCCTCGCCAGTCGCGATGCCCATCCGCACCGGCAATTCCAGTTTGCGCTGCGCGGCTATCGCGGCATCCACCGCTGCCCTTGGTGACGAGAATGCCGCGCACACACCGTCGCCGGTGTGCTTGAACATGAAACCGCCGTGCGTCTCAATCGCAGAGCGCAACACCTCGTCGTGCGCTGCTAGCGCGGCCCGCATCTCATCCGCGTTCGCCTCCCACCGACGAGTCGACCCCTCAACATCGGTGAACAAAAACGTCACCACCCCGGAAGGGGCGGCTGCAGCAGACACGCTCACAGGATTTCACAAGAGCGCACTCCCACCTCGAACATCGGTGGAATCGGTCCCGTCATCGCGGGTGAGGTGGCGGGGGTACCGCCCGCCCACAACTAGTTGCCGCCCTTGATTGCCCGCAGGGGCCGGTTGCTTAAAGGTGAACCCCCAACCGTGGAACGGTACCAGTAACCCACCCTTCCCCACACCGTGCGCCGTCATGACGGCAGCGCAAACGCCACCCTGGAGTAACGAGTGGCCGAAAGTCCCTACTTTGCTTGTGTCGCGCCGGAGTTGAATGGTCACGGTCCCCAAGTCCCGCCAGGAGAAGAAGATCAATCCGCTCGGCGGAAAACCGGGGGCCGAGAGAACACCGACACAAAGGAGTGATCGTGGCAAGTCAGAATGTCGAGATTGCCAAGAAGGGGTATGCCGCGTACGCCGCGGGAGACATCGAAACGGCCCTAAACGACTTCGATGACAACATCGAGTGGTCCATACCCGGTAACAGCAAGCTCGGCGGCACGTATCGCGGCAAAGGCGAGTTCATGGAATTTTTAGGGAAGCTCGCTGAAAAGTCCTTCACCACAACGCCTGAGCGAATCCTCGGCGAGGGCGATGACGTGGTCGTCATCACCAAGGTCACCGCTGGCGGGGAATCCGCACTCCAGGCCGATGTGTTGACCTATCGCAATGGCAAACTCGTGAAAGCCGTGAGCATCGGAGACACTGCCATGCAGGAAAGGGTCTACGGCAAGAAGTAGCGACTACAGGAGTCTGTAGGTGGCTGGGAGGCGGCGGGTACTGGCCATACCAGCCCGCAGATCGCCAGGTGCCCGCATTCGAACCGGTAGGTCTGGGTTTGCAACAGGTTTAGCTCGCCGGTTCGTACATCCTTTCCCGTAATGCGCGATGTCTCGACGCCCGGGTCGGTATCGTGAATCAAGGCCAAGAGATTCGCTAGCACGCGTCCGAACGTGAGCGAACGGCAACCGCGCTACCCGGCACGGTGCCTTTCGGATCTTCACCAGCCAGCAGGGCCCGGCTGCCTCGGGAATGTACGTGGCGGTGGCGGTTGGCCCGCTAGTGGTCACGGTCGTTAGTTCGTCGGGGGTCTAGGTCCAGGCGGTGGGGTCGTTGAGGTAGAGGCCGCAGGCGGTGTCGAGAGCGTCTTCAGGTGAGCCACCCATGAATCCTGTAGGTAGGAACG
>NZ_JBKQOI010000306.1:0-5938 GCF_052145595.1 Mycobacterium sp.
GCTGAAAAGGGCGGATCGTCTCGATGACTTTGCCGGCGCTCATCGCCTGCGACGTCGACGGCACGTTGTTCGACGACGACGAAACCATCACCCCGCGCACCCGTGACGCGATACGTGCCGCCGTCGCCGCCGGTGCGTATTTCCTGGTGGCGACCGGCCGCCCGCCGCGCTGGATACGTCCGGTGGTCGACGCACTCGGGTTCGCGCCGATGGCGGTGTGCGCCAACGGCGCCGTCATCTACGACCCCGCGAACGATCGGGTGGTATCGACGCGCACCCTGGCCGTGGACGCCCTGGCCGAATTGGCCGAGCTCGCCACGCGCGTCATCCCGGGTGCGGGGCTGGCCGTCGAGCGGATCGGCGAACGCGCTCATGACACGGCGACTCCCCAGTTCATCAGCTCGCCGGGGTACGAGCACGCGTGGCTGAACCCGGACAACACCGAGGTGTCGATCGACGACCTGCTCAGCGCGCCGGCGATCAAGCTGCTGATCCGCAAGACCGGTGCCCGGAGCGCGGACATGGCCGCCGAACTGGCCAAGCATGTCGGCATCGAGGGCGATATCACCTACTCCACCAACAACGGGCTGGTGGAGATCGTGCCCCTGGGAATCAGCAAGGCCACCGGCGTGGAAGCGGTCGCCAAGCCGTTGGAGATCGCCAGCGACGAGGTGGTGGCATTCGGCGACATGCCCAACGACCTCCCGATGCTGCGCTGGGCCGGTCATGGCGTGGCGATGGCTAATGCACATCCCGATGTGCTGGCCGCCGCCGATGAGATCACCGCGCCCAACAGCGACGATGGCGTTGGTCGGGTGTTGGAACGGTGGTGGCTTTAACCGTTGGCCGCGGCTAGGTTGCGGCCGGGTGAGTCGGTAGCGAGAAGTGTTCGGGCGGCACCGTCGGGCCGCTGGGGGATTGCGTCGAGAGCGGCGTCGCGATCCCGTCGACGACCTCGGTGACGTTTCCGGTGAGCCGCTCGTAGTTCAGTGTCCCATGCTGGAAGTTCTGCGTAATCTGTAGTGGCTCTTGAATTTCGGCGCTGGTCGGCAAACCGAGCGGACCACGCTCGTAGCTCTGCGAGGCCCAGGCGTCGTAGATCGCGCCGGTGACGGGTTGCGCGCCGGTATCGGGCGACCAGTACATCGCGCCCTTGGCGAAGGTGGCATAGCGGGCATCGCCTTCCCCGCCGTCTTCCGGCGACGTTGGCGCTCCCAGAACGCTGTTCATGCCGCCGATCGCCTGCCAGTGCTCGTAGATGGCGCCGCCCTGCAATGCCTTGATCAATTCCTCGGGTGGATCGTTGAAATGCGACGCGATGTCCCGGATTTCGTCCATCAGCGCGTAGGCGGCGTTGCCCGGGCAGTCGGTGTTTCCGACGTCGCGGTGGGTGAAGATCGTGGGCAGATTCGCTATGGCGCCGGCCGGAAAGGTGGTGTAGTGGCTACCGGCCGACTCCAGCGCCACCGTGCCTTTGGGATCAACCCCGTCCATGCTCAACCGCCAGCCGAGCAGCCGGCCCACGGTCCTCAGCTGGATCGGCGTCGGCGGTACGTCGTCGAAGTTGCCGATCATCGCCACACCCCAGGTGTTGCGGTTGAATCCGCCGGTATGGAAACCCTCGACGGCTTTGGTGAGCCCCCCGGCGCTGCCCTCGAACACCTGGCCGTATTTGTCGACCAGTGCGTTGTAGGCGATGTCGCACCAGCCCAGGGTCTTGCTGTGGTAGGTGTAGATGGCCTTGACGATCCCGGCCGATTCAAGCGGAGAGTAGTCATTGCTGCCGGCGGTGTGGTGCAAGACGGCGGCGCGAATCCCGTTGTCGTACTGCGGACTACCGCATCGCAGAGACTCGTCGGCGCCCCATTCCGCTCGGCTGATGATGCTGGGTGGTTGGCCGGGCATCATGACCCCCGATGGCGGCGTCCACTGCTTGTTGGCGGGCGCTTGCGGTGGCGAGATGAGAATCGCGGAAATGTTCTGCGCGAAGGGCTGTTCCTTGGACACCGGCCGATATCCCAAACCGTCCTTCCCTGTCGGGGCGCTCTGTGGCGCTGGGGGCGGCTGGGTCAGCGGCGCATCGATGGGGCGGGTGACCGCGACCTGCACGGTCGTGGTGGTGCCGACGAACACCGGATCTGTGCTGCGGGGACCCTCGGCTGGTCCGGTGTTCCGCGCCGACGCTTCGCCAGCGGTCGGGTTGGTGTTGGGTGCGGCAGTTTCGTACTCGGTCTGATACCAGGGCCCCCACGAACCGTCTGGGTGTTTTGCGCGCACTCGTGTCGACGTGCCGGCGAGGTCGCCGGTGAGCGCGACCAACGAAAACGGCTCATCCTGGGTGATTTCGCGGACCGTGATGCCGCCTCCGAGCCCGATCAGCGGCTGTTTGGTGAGCTGGGTGTCGCGCGCCTCCGGCGGGTCGTGTGCGCGGCTGTCCCGTGTCGCGTGACCCACCCACGAGACGATGACGACGGTCGCCGCGATGGCGGTGAGCAACATCGTTGGCGCGCGACTGCGGGACGACACCAGATGATGTTACTGGTGTGTCTATTGTTATTTGTGAGGCGACACGGTATATGCGCGTAGATGTCGGTAGACGTCCATGAAAGCCTGTTCGACGGCACCGCAGAGATTTGGTTGCTGGTCGGGTGGCTATGTCCCGATCCATGCGCGACTCTGCGGTGCCGTCAGGTGACAGGTTCCCCGAGGTTTTAGTGAGGCAACGGCACGGCAGCACCCGTGAGGGCACTGGTGGCGGCCGGCGCGGCAGCACCGGCGGCGCCCGGCACCGCAGCGGCGGCACCCGGCAGGGCACCCGCGGTGGCACCCGGCATTGCAGCGGCCGCACCCGGCAGGGCTTTAGCGGCACCGGCGGCAGCCGGCAAGCCACCCGCGGCACCCGGCAGGGCACCCGCGGCACCCGGCGCGGCCGCTCCGCCTTGCTGGACACCCTGCATGATCGCTGGCATCAGCACGCCTTTGAGCAGGTCGATGGCCTGGCTGGCACCCAACTGGTTGGCGGCCTGCATCAAGTCGTTGACGAGCCCGCCGCCTGAGCCGCCCCCACTGCCGGCGCCGCTGCCTAACGGCGAGCCGCCGCCCAGTGTCGACGGGTCACCCAGGATCGGGTAGGTGCCGCCGGCACCCGGATCCAAACCGGTTGAGTCGATCGGCACTTCGCTGGGCGACAGTGCAGGACTGCCCACACCGGGGGTGAGTCCGGCCGGACTGGTCAGCGCCGGGTTGGAAAGTGCTGGGTTGGTCAGTCCCGCACCGGGCGTCGTCGTCAGCGCACCGGGCGTGGTGACCCCGGGCGTCGTGGGCGACAGACCTGGGTTGGCCAGCCCCGGGCTGGTGAGACCCGGGCTGGTCAGGCCGGGGCTGGTGAGGCCCGGGCTGGTCAGACCCGAAGTCCCCAGCCCTGGACTGGTCAGACCCGAAGTCCCCAAACCTGGACTGGTCAGACCCGAAGTCCCCAAACCTGGACTGGTCAGACCGGGAGTACTGGTCCCGGTCCCGCCCAAAGCCGGCACCGGCGGCAAGTTGATCCCGAACTGCGATAGTCCCTGCGACAGTGCGGACATCAGTTCGTTGGGCAGGTCGGTCATTACCGCCGCCCGCTTGAATTCGTGGTGCTCGGCCGGCTTGCTGCCGGCGGTGGATTCGTAAACAAGGAAGTACGCGCAAGGACTCGCCACTGCCAGGGCGGCTACCGCGCTCATGGCTGTCGAAAGCTTGCGTCGGCGTCGGTTCGGCACGGAAGTCTCCTCAATCTGGACAACTCATTCGGAACTGCGGTTGTGTCGGCGTGTCATGCCCGTCCGATCCGGCATGAAACACACAGAGTCGATGTTACGAGTGAGATTGATGTGACTGGAGTGCTGATATTGAATCGTGAGGTAATTGCGACTCCGACTGTGACCGCGGATCCGGTTCGGCCCAGGCCGTTGTTCCCCAGCCGAACCCCGATCCCCTGGCCTTGTCAAATGGGTTAGCCCCGCGCGGTCAGATACCCTAAGCAACCGATGACCGCTCGTTTCGACCTCCTCGTCGTCGGCTCCGGATTCTTCGGCCTGACCATTGCCGAGCGCGCGGCTACCCAACTTGGGAAGCGCGTGCTCGTGGTGGAACGCCGCCCGCATATCGGTGGCAATGCCTACTCCGAGCCCGAGCCGAAGACTGGCATCGAGGTCCACAAATACGGCGCCCACCTGTTCCACACCTCTAATAAGAGGGTCTGGGATTACGTGCGGCAGTTCACCGATTTCACCAACTACCAGCATCGCGTGTTCGCGATGCACAATGGGCAGGCCTACCAGTTCCCGATGGGACTGGGCCTGGTGTCGCAGTTCTTCGGCAAGTACTTCACCCCCGACGAAGCGCGGAAGCTGATCGCGGAACAAGCCGCCGAGATCAACACCGCAGACGCGCAAAACCTGGAGGAGAAGGCGATCTCACTGATCGGCCGGCCTCTCTACGAGGCGTTCGTCAAGGGTTACACCGCCAAGCAGTGGCAGACCGACCCCGTTGAGCTTCCGGCTGCCGTCATCAACAGGCTGCCGGTGCGCTACACCTTCGACAACCGGTACTTCAGCGACACCTACGAGGGCCTGCCGGTCGACGGTTACACGGCGTGGCTGAAGAACATGGCCGCCGACGACCGCATCGAGGTCAGGCTGAACACCGACTGGTTCGACGTCCGCGACCAACTCCGCGCCGACAGTCCGGAAGCCCCCGTCGTATACACCGGCCCGCTGGACCGCTACTTCGACTACTCCGAGGGCCGGCTCGGCTGGCGCACCCTGGACTTCGAGGTAGAAGTGTTGCCCATCGGGGATTTTCAGGGCACGCCGGTGATGAACTACAACGATCTCGACGTGCCCTACACCCGCATCCACGAGTTCCGGCACTTTCACCAAGAGCGCGACTATCCGACCGACAAGACGGTGATCATGCGCGAGTACTCGCGGTTCGCCGAGGACGACGACGAGCCCTACTATCCGATCAACACCGAGGCCGACCGCGCCCTGTTGGCCGTCTATCGAGCGAGGGCGAAGTCCGAGACCGCGTCATCGAAAGTCCTTTTCGGCGGCCGGCTGGGTACCTACCAATATCTGGATATGCATATGGCGATTGCCAGTGCGCTGAACACGTACGACAACACCCTCGCGCCGCATTTGCGTGACGGCGCCTCACTAATCGAAGAGGAGGGCGTGCGCACATGACCCGCGCCGGCGACGATGCAGAGCGAAGCGATGAGGAGGAGCGGCGCACATGACGGCCGTCAGCCTGCTGGCCCGAATAATCCTGCCGCGCCCGGGCGAGCCCCTCGACGTGCGCAAGCTGTACCTGGAGGAGTCGACCACCAACGCCCGCCGCGCGCATGCGACGTCCCGCACCTCGGTGCAGATCGGCGCGGAGTCCGAGGTGTCGTTCTCCTGCTACTTCAACGCATTCCCGGCCAGCTACTGGCGCCGCTGGACGATATGTAAGTCGGTGGTCTTGCGGGTCGAGTTGACGGGCGCCGGGCGCGTGGACGTTTACCGCACCAAGGCCACCGGTGCGCGCATCTTCGTCGAGGGCCGCCAGTTCGCCGGCACCGAGGACAAGCCCGCGGTAGTGGAGGTCGAGGTGGAGCTGCGGCCGTTCGAGGACGGCGGTTGGGTCTGGTTCGACATCACCACCGACACCGCGGTCAAACTGCTTAGCGGTGGCTGGTACGCGACCGAACCCGCCCCGGGCAAAGCCAACATCGCTGTCGGCATCCCGACGTTCAACCGCCCCGCGGACTGCGCCAACGCGCTGGCAACCCTCACCGCGGATCCGTTGGTCGACGAGGTGATCGGGGCGGTGATCGTGCCCGACCAGGGCGTCCGCAAGGTGCGCGACCATCCCGACTTCCCGGCCGCGGCCGCCCGGCTGGGCAACCGGCTCTCGC
>NZ_JBKQOI010000307.1:0-2632 GCF_052145595.1 Mycobacterium sp.
GCCGTGACGACTTTCTGATCTTGGAGAAATCCCACGACATCGGCGGCACCTGGCGCGACAACACCTATCCGGGCTGCGGCTGCGACGTGCCAACGGCCATCTACTCGTATTCCTTTGAGCAGAACCCGTTCTGGTCCAAGATGTGGTCTTCGCAGCCGGAGATCCAGGCATACCTGCAACGACTCACCGACAAGTACGACCTACGCCGCAAGGTGGCTTTCGACGCTGAGCTTGTCGAGGCGCACTGGGATGATGTGGCGTCGCGCTGGCGGGGTCGCTTGGCCGACGGACGCACAGTCTCCGCCCAGTTCCTGGTGATCAGTGCCTCTCCGCTGCATGTACCACGCATTCCGCAGCTCAGCGGCATCGAGTCGTTCACCGGGCCGGCCTTCCACTCCGCGCGATGGGATCACAGCGTGGATTTGACCGGTAAGAAGGTCGCCGTGATCGGCACCGGCGCCAGCGCAATCCAATTCGTGCCGATCATCGCCGAGCAAGTAGGGCAGCTGCAGCTGTATCAGCGCACCCCGCCCTGGGTGTTACGCCGGCGCAACCCGACCATCCCCAAATCAGTTCAGAAGCTTTTCGCCAAAGTGCCCTTGACCCGCAACGTCTTCCGTGCCCTGACCTACTGGATTGCCGAGTCGCTGGCCCTCGGGCTCCACGGGTACGGCAACCTGCATAAACCGCTGGAATGGGCGGCCAGGGCCAACATACGCAAGAGCATTAAGGATCCGGCGTTGCTGGCCAAGCTCACCCCCAAGTATCAGATCGGCTGCAAGCGCCTCCTCTTTTCCCCCACGTACTACCCGGCGCTGGCGCGGCCCAACGCCGAGGTGATCACGGACGGCATCGCCGAGGTACGGCCCGGGAGCATCGTGACCGTCGACGGCACCGAGCGTAAGGTCGACATCATCATCTACGCCACCGGTTTCAACCTCGGCGACGCGTTGCGCGGCCTCGATATCCGCGGTGCCGACGGGGAATCGCTTGGGCAGCGGTGGAACACCGACGGCCCCCAAGCCCACATGGGTATCACCGTCGCCTGGGCACCCAACGCGTTCTTCTTGATGGGCGCCAACACGGGGATAACACACAACTCGATAGTGTTCATGATCGAGCAGCAGATCAAGCTCGCGCTGCGCGCCATGGACGGTATGCAGCAGCGCGCGGCCACCTCGATCCGAGTCCGCCAGGATGTCCAGGACCGATTCAACGAGGACATCCAGCGCCGGCTGGCTAAGCGCGTGTGGTCCACCGCGGGTTGCACGAACTGGTTTGTCGATGACAAGGGCGTCAACCGCGTCCTCTGGCCGGGTTTCACCTGGCAGTACTGGCGTGCGACGCGTAACTTCGACGAGACCGAGTACGAGTTCACCCGCGCTGATCACCCGTGGACAATCGGATGCGCAGGCCATATCGGCACCGACGGTCAGCAACGGGCCCCGGGCGCCCATCTGGTTCCCGGGTCGACCTCCTCGCCGCGACAGCGTCAGGACTCGGCTTGACCGGCGACACTGGGGGAGCACGGATGTCCGAGACCGAGTCAACGACTGCGGCTGACGGCACGAGGACCGCGGCCGAGACGACGAGCGAGGCGACGCCGTCGATCGAGTGGATCCTCGATTTCATGCTGCGGTGGCAGGACGCGTGGAACTCCCATGAGATCGACCGAGTGCTGGCGCTCATGACCGAGGACATCGAGTGCCGCGATGGCGGCTGGCCCAAGCCGATGCGAGGACACGCAGACGTACGTGAATTCCTCAAATTTATCTGGCGGGCGATGCCGGACATGACGTTCGAGCCGATCAGCGGGCCTTACGTGATCCCTGGTGAGCCTCGCGCCGCCGTCCATTGGCGCGGTTGGGCCACGCTCACGGGTCCGATCGAGCCGCCTGGCTTCGCGCCCACCGGCCGCCGCTGGGAGATCGACGGAATCGACGTCTACGAGTACCGGGACGGTCGCGTGTGCAAGGTGCACATCGCATACGACGCGTTGAGTGTTTCGCGCCAACTCGGCCTCCTGCCGGCGGCGGGCGGCCGCGGTGAGCGCGCGCTGGCGATGGCGCAGCGCTTCGCTTCCCGCGTGCAGCAGGCAATCCGCGAGCGGCGTAGCGGTTGAGGTACAGCCATGGCAGGTTCCTCCAAGTCAGCCCTCACCAAATTCACGGACTTCTTCTATGAGCGCCGGCGGCACAAGGACGCCTGGTCGACGGCGGACGCCGAACCGACCACCGGCTTCGCCTCGCTCGCCGGCCACAAGTACGCCCTTCTGATCACCTACCGCGCGGACGGTGAAGGTGTTCCGTCACCGGTGTGGTTCGGTCGCGACGAGCACGATCGGGTGTATTTCCACACCGAGGAGGCGGCCGGCAAGGTCAAGCGCATCCCCCGCAATCCCGAGGTGCGGCTCGCCCCGTGCGATCACCGTGGCAAGCCGTTCGGCCCCCCGTCGATCGGAATCGCCCGGATCCTCGATCCGGGCGGATCGCGGCACGCGGAGCGCACGATTGCCGCCAACTACGGCCTCGGACGCAGGCTTTACTGTTGTGCGCTTCGTGCTTACGCGGGCATGTCGGCGAGGCTGGTGTCCTACGTCTACGTCGAGGTGCAGCCAAAGCGCTAGCCGCCG
>NZ_JBKQOI010000308.1:0-2723 GCF_052145595.1 Mycobacterium sp.
ATCCACAGACCTCCGATTCCGCTAACTGTCAAGCGGCGGCCCCATTCTGGGGTGTTTCGGCGGAGTGGCTGAAGGCCTTCTGAGCGTCGAAGGTTTGGCGGGTTTGTAGGCAGTGGTAGAGCTGGCCGATCATCTTGTTGAACAGGTGCCGCAGAGCGGCGGCGTGGCGGTCACCGTGGTCGCGGCGCCTGCGGTAGTGCGCGCGGGCAGGGCCGGGGTTGATCGATGCATAGGTGGCCCACACCCAGCCGACAGCGGCGAGCCGGTCGTTCTTGATCCGCCGGTGGGTGATGGAAGTGACCTTGCCGGACGCCCTGGTGACAGGTGCTGATCCGGCATATGCCTTCAGTGCGCGGTTGTCGGCGAACCGGTCGCGGTCGTCACCGATCTCGGCGAGGATGCGGGCGCCGGTCACCTCGGCCAGGCCGGGAAAGCTGGTGATGACGGCATGATCGGGGTGCTTGCGGAATTCCTCGGTCGCGACCTGTTCCAGATCGTCAGCGCCGGCGCAGGCGGCATCGAGCATCGCCAGCAGGGCCATCGCCTGGCGGCCCATGGCTTTTTCGACCAGGTCCGGCTGCCGCAATTGCGGGATCCGCAAGTGTTGCAGGATGTCGGTGGCCAAATCGTCGATGCCGCGTTTACGACCGGCGCGCCGCAGCGCGGCAGCGATGCGGGCCTTGGTGAGTCGGGCGGCGTGCGCGGGCGTGGGCGCGATGGCGAGGATCGCGCGGGCTTCCGGTTTGGCCAGGTTGGTGGCGGACTTGCCGGCGAAAGTGTCCAGGAACGCCGGATAGTATTCGCGCAGGATCGATCGCAGTTCATTGCCAGCCTTGGTGCGTCGCCACACCGCATCCTGCTGGGCGCGCGCCAAAACCGCTATGGCTTGCGCTAATTCGCTATCGGCAGGCAGTTGTCGATGGATGTGCGCATCGACGCGAAGAATGTTCGCTAGCGTCATCGCATCGGCGTGGTCGGACTTCGCGCGGGCCACCGAGTGCCGCTCCCGGTAACGAGCCACGGCCATCGGGTTGATCGCGAACACCGGCCGTCCCGTGCCACGCAGAGCCGCTACCAGCAGCCCGCGCGGGGTTTCGATCGCGACCGGAATCGGGCTTTCCGGGCGGTCGCCAGAGTCGGCGAGCAGCTCGGTCAATGCGCTGAATCCGGCCGGGTCGTCGCTGATGCGTTTCTTGGCCACCAACTTGCCATCGTTGTCGATGATCGCGACGTCGTGATGCCCTTCGGCCCAGTCGATTCCGCAGTATCGGTTCAATATCGTCACACCTCCGTCATGTCAGGTAATACCACTGGTCCAAGACCTCAGCGAGAACGCGCAGCACCCTACTTACGAGCCTCTCGGGCTTGCCTCCGATGAGCTGTTCGCGATCCCAGCGCACCCGCACGGCGCCGGTCTTCGTCAGAGCTCTGCGGCTCTCGAAGAGATACGGGGCGTCCGGTCGTGCAAGTGGGCTCGAACCACGAGCAATCCCAACCGTTGAAGAGCGGTGGACCGGGACGACACGCCGTTCCCGGTCCAGCCGCTCGTGCTGCCGCCCAGGCTCCCGGTCTTCTTGGAGGACTCAAGGTCCTGAAGGTCCACAGAAGTCACCATGACAGCGAACCCGACCCGGCGCCCGCGGTCTGCCCTGAAGATCGGGCTCGCCTAGGGAGACAGGGGTCGCCGGGCCAAGCTGGCGAACGGTGACCGGCAGCTCGGCACCGGGCCTGTGGATAGACCTACCAACAGTCCTGTTTTGATCAGGTGTCCGTGGCCGCTGATGCACCGTTCACTGATAAGTAGGTATTGATCATTGCTCGAGGAACGCGACCTCGCGCCTGAATCCGTCGACCACCAGCAACGCTGGCAAGCCTTGCAAAGGGGGCCGCCCCAAACGGGATGCCGCCCCAAACGGGATTCGGCGGGTTGGTCCCCACGGGGTGTAGCCTGGGAAGTGCTGAGAATTTCAGCTGGTTTGGGATGAGTTCGGCTGTCCGCTGCAGAACTTGAGGAGCATTGGCTCCGAGGCCCCTACGCGCCGGTGATCGTCTGCACATCAGGATCACCATGACTGTTCCACAGAGATTGTCCACTCGATCGGCCCCGTTACCGGACCCCCGAACAACGCCGGTTGCGCATGACGTGGCCGCGGGCACCCTTCAGCACGGCTCACCGACAGGTGCACGGCGATGAAAGCGCTGGGCGTCGTAGTCGTTGTTCTGGTCGTCTTGTCACTGCTGGTGCTGGCGATGGCGGTGCGAATCGTCAAACAATACGAGAACGGCGTGCTGTTCCGGCTGGGCCGGGTGATCGGAGAACGCCAACCCGGGTTGCGGCTCATCATTCCGTTAATCGATGTCCTGCACCGGATTTCGCTGCGGATCGTGACGATGCCGATCCAATCCCAGGGGATCATCACCCGCGACAACGTCAGTGTCGACGTCTCGGCGGTGGCCTACTTCAAGGTTGTCGACGCGGTGAAGTCGGTCGTGGCGATCGAGAACGTCTACTCCGCGATCGATCAGATTGCCCAAACGACGCTGCGCAAGGTCGTCGGCCAGCACACCCTGGACGAGACACTCTCAGAGACCGACAAGATCAACCTCGACATCCGCGCGATCCTCGACGTCACCACCATCGAATGGGGTGTGCAGGTCACCCTGGTGGAGCTGAAAGACATCCAACTGCCCGACAGCATGAAGCGGGCGATGGCCCGCCAAGC
>NZ_JBKQOI010000309.1:0-9476 GCF_052145595.1 Mycobacterium sp.
CGCCATCATGCACGCTTGGTAACCAGGTGGTTGGTGCTTCGGACGGCGCTCCTTTTCGTCAGGAGCGCCGTCCGACTCGTATATGCCGAACTCCCGGGGCCGGCAGCGGTCTGCTCGCCGAAGCAAGCACACTGCGAGCTGGGTGATCGAGTCCTTGGGTGGCGCCCGCATCGTTGAGCACCGTCGAGTCCAGCGCGCGCCGCCGCCCCACCGCTCACTGCCCCACCCGCGGCACGGTCTAGCGGGCCCGACCCAAAGCAAACCTCGGCGCCCGCACTGACACCCACGACCGCGTCCGCACCGACCGCGTCGACTAAGCCGGCTGCGCGTGAAGTAGCGTGACGCCCTTGCGGATGTCTCAAATCAGACCACATCTGAGACACTTAGCCGCCCGTAATCCGGGAGGTGGATTGTCCAGGTCGCAACGTCTCAGAAGTTCGTCACAGAAATACTCGTCTCACCTGCGGTGTTTCAGCATTTGTGAGGCATCGACACCAATCGCGGTGATCGGTTGCGCCCCAGTATCTTCCGCCTGCAACCCAATGAAGGCCTTGTACTGCTCATTTGTAAACCATGGCGGCCGTTTCGGAGTACCAGGCGGCAAACCCGCTGACAAAGCACGTGCTTTTCGGTTCCGGCTACCCTCGCCCACTCCGATCCTCCATCGGCGTCGTCTATCACCTCGCCCCGCCGAGAACCCCGCTGTTGGCAATCATCGGTCGGGCGGTCGGGCATCGGTCGGGCGGTCAGCGAGACCGCGTCGCAGTTGGAGAAGTTCACCGTGTGCTGCGGCGAGGGCTTTCTGAAGTCTGGTGACTTCTTCGTGATGTTTGCGGCGTAGATCGACGAGTTCGTGGGAAAGCCTTCGGACTAGTGTGCTTTCAGCGGCATCGGCCTCGTCGTTCGGTGTGTTTGCTTTCGTGGCGCGTTGCGGACGCGTCTGAGCGCCTCGACTTGTGCGCGTAGTGCGGGATGGCGGTAGATGAAGTCGGTCGAGACGCCAGCGGTGGCTGCGAGTCGGGTGAAGGTTATGGGTACGTTAGCTTTTCGCGCTTCTCGTAGCGCGGCGGTGACGGCTTTCTCGGCGGTTTCGTGTCGCCGCCGGGTGGCTTGCTGGAGCGCTTCAATGCTGCGGCTCATGTCGCGTCCTTCTGCTTAGTCGACATAGTAGGTGGGGTTCGTCGTTGCGGGGCGCCTGCTCCACGCAGCGGCACGAGCGAGCCGTCGGTGCTGCGGACGCCGGCAATCGACACCAGAACGGCATCCAAGGCGGCCACCTCTTGGTTGCGGCCGCGCAGCCAGATGTTTTCGGCGGTCATGGGTTCACCGAAGCGCGCTGCGTGGGCCTCTTGTCGTTTCTGAATCAGTTGTTGGGTTTCGATGCGCTGCCGTTGCAGCGCATCGGAGAAGGTCGCGTCCGTTACGAATTTCGAGCATGAAAGGCAAGCTTCTCTGAAC
This sequence comes from Mycobacterium sp., assembly GCF_052145595.1. Classification (GTDB taxonomy): domain Bacteria; phylum Actinomycetota; class Actinomycetes; order Mycobacteriales; family Mycobacteriaceae; genus Mycobacterium. Next base: position 1,459 of record NZ_JBKQOI010000309.1, read on the forward strand.
TTGGTGGCCGGACCCCAAGAATTGGTCAACGTGACAAACCAGCGGGGGTCAGGGCCTTGGCTCTGTGGCTTGGGGACACCCTGACCGGGCATGATGGCGGGGATGGATATGGGCGTGGGCGAGCTGCACTTGGCAGTGTGCCGACGATTCGGTGAGGCCGTTCGGTCGGCTGACGGGAAGTGGGATCGTTTATCTCCTTGCGATGGCCGGGACGCGAGGGCTGTATTGGAGCACGTGATCGGGTTCATGACGTGCTGCTACTGCGGCCTCTGGGCTTGAAGCCGGATCGTCCCCGTGACGACCCGCAGCGGCGCTGGGAGACCTTCGACCGACTGGGCGAAGCGTTTGGGCTGGAAGGCTTGTTTGAGCGGGTCGTGGAGGTTCCGGCAGTTGGGAAGAATCCGCCAACGCAGCTCGACGCCAGGACGTTGGTGCCAAGCCTGACTCAAGACACTAGACGGTCGAGATTGCCCATCTTGGCGGCTCTGTTGCTCACGTTCGCGGGAGTCACGCGGATAAGTTGCGGTCAGTCCACGCCTCGATGATCGCCCATTTGGCAGCGTCCGGGAGGGTCAGCAGGGTCCGACGGCCTTGTAGAAGGCGTCCCGGAGGACGGTGGGCGCGTCAGTAACGGGGTAGAGCACGTAATCGCCGCTTCCGCTGGTGTCGTGGTTGGCGCCTGCGGCGCAGTGCGGAGTGACGGTGGCGCCGTTGTACGATCCGGCGTGAGTAAGTACCTGGCATTTGTTGCACCAGCGCCAGTCGTCCTGAGTGTGTGGAGGGAGAGCGCCACCGCTGGACATGTCGAGGATGTAGTCGCCGCTTCCGGTGTGATCATGGGCACCACCCCCATTGGCGGAGCAAGCTCCAAGTGATGCATTACCGGCGTAGCAGAGTGCTTGGCAGTTGGAGCACCAGCGCCAATTCGGTTGGCCGCCTGGGTTCCCGACGCCGATTGGAAGCGTGTAGGTCGCTCCGTTTTTGTGGTTGTGCGTGCCGCCGGCCGGGCATTGCCCCTGGTTGGTGTTCAGGGCGAAGGTGAGCTCCGTGCACTTGTTGCACCACAGCCACCCGTACTGAAGATTCGGTCCGCAGACGTCGGAGTTAATGACCAGAGCGCCAAACGTGCCCGAACCGAACAATGCAAAGGACGCTGTGAGATGAGTCCCGTTCCCCGAGTCGATTCCGCCGTCCTTCTCAATCCAGGCCGGCGGAACCGGTCCCGCGGCCGTATCCCAGCCCATCACAGGACCCACTGCCACCCCGTTCACGATCCCGAGCATCTCGTCCCACTGTGCTGAGGTAAGGATGCGCCCATCAACCTTGTTGAGGCTGTCCAACACCGGGGCCACATCATCCATCGACATCCACCACCCGCCGGGACCGGCTTGCAGGGTCAGAGGGCCCCAGTCGTAACCAGGAGTCGTACCCGGGTATGCATAGGTCAGAGCATAGGTGCCTGATTGCGGGGGGGTCGCTGGGGGATCGCACGCGACGCCAGTCACTCCGACAGGTTCGAACACGTATTGGTTAACTAACTTTACGAACTGGTACGCGTAGGCGGTCGCGGGGTCGTCGCCCGGGCTGGGCGCCCATCCCGCTGCCGCGGGGATCAATAGCCGCAACAGGTCGTAGTTGATGTTGCTGTAAAAAGGCGTCTTGTTGGCCAGGTCGATCTTCGTCGGGTCGATTGGTGGCGAAATGAAGGACTGTATTTCCGCGTAGGTCATCCCACCGCCGTAATCCCTGATGCCACTGGTCATCGACAGCAGCTGCCGGTAGGTGATCTCTCCGATGCCGGGGGCCGCGGCCCAGCCTTTGGGCTTTGGGAAGATAGTGGGAAGATACGGGCCGATCGGCGAGTCCAAAGGCGAGGTAGTCCCGGGCGGGGCGGGAAGCTTGTCCAAGATCGGGATCGCGGCCAGCGCCGCAAGGACCTTGCTTGTGCTGGCGGTCTGCCACTTCGTCGACGGCAGAAACAGCTGGGCAGGGGAATCCGCCGAGGTGCGGGCGTAGCCATGGGCAAAGGAGGTTTTCGTATTGGAGCCGCCGATCATGCAGGCGTACCCGACGACGTTGCCGTCGAGACGCTCGGCGATGTACCCGAACACCTCGAGGACATTCACGCAGCCCTGCGGATTGGAGATCGGCACCTTCACAACCGTGGTCGCGGCGGAGGTGAGCGTCCAGCCGCCAGATGGAGCGAAGGCCGCGAAAGTGAGCGGGCCCATGAGCGAGGAGTAGAAGCTCAGGTACATGTACGCCTCGGGCGGGGCGCCGTCACCGCCGTACCAAGCGCCCTGGTCATCAATTGCCGCCCAGCCGCCGGCTGGCGCGAACGCCACGCAAACGATCTTCGCTCCGCTCTGGCTGAGCTGTGCCATCGCGTTCACGCACCCGGCCGACACTCCTTCTTGGGCGTGAACTCCGTGGTCATTGACGACGACCCACCCGCCCTGAGGGGCAAACGCGACGCACACGATCTTGGCGCCGTTCTGGCTCAGCGTCGAAATGCTCGCGGTGCACGCCGGAGGCAGACCTTGTTGAGCTATCTCGCCCTGATCGTTGACAACGACCCAGCCGCCGCCTTGAGGGGCAAACGCGACGCACATGAGTTTGGCGCCGTTCTGGCTCAATGACGTCAGGCCTTGCACGCACGCCGTAGGCAAGCCCTGGTCGGCGAAGGCACCGCTCTTGGAGATCACAATCCAGCCGTTCGTGCTGCCAGGAACAAACGCCACCCATGCGATATCGTCACCGCCCGCACCAAACGTATTCATCTGCTTGTAGCAGGCATCGGGAATGTTCCGAGCAAAGTACTGCTGAGTCATGGCGGCTACCCCTCGTTGACAGAAACTGTGAATCTGATCAGGCAGCCGAAGCTTGCCTGCGGATGACTTCTCGGCGTTTCGTCACACATATATTTCCGGCGCGACAGGCGTCGATTCTGCCGGCTCTGACCGCGCCGGCTGGGTGGTCGGTGACCTAACCGCCCTTGCTGTCGCCCGGGTCCTGGATAAAAGATGTGGCCTTGATCGTTCGAGGGCATGGGTACCGTGGTCGGCGTGCCAGACACGGTCATGTTGTTCTCACCCGCTTTGACGCCCGAGCGGAAAGCCCAGAACAACAGGATCGTACCGTCGTCCGCCGTGGAGAGGAGCCAGTTGAGCCAATTGAACTGACAGGATCATCGGAGTACAAACATCGGGCACAAGTAATCGATGGGTACGACCTCGCCCGTGGTGTCGATATGCAGGCGGCTCCTCTCAGCCAACCTCCGTCCGCCCGGGCGTACCCCGATCAGGAACTACGCCTGGTGATGGACAACTACGCCGCCCACAAGAAGAAGGAGAAATCCTCGACTGGCTCGCCGAAAACCCCCGCATACGAGTGGATTTCACCCCTAACTCAGCGTCCTGGATGAACATGGTCGAGATCTGGTTCGGCATCATCGAACGCCAAGCCATCCACCGCGGCACCTTCGGCAACGTCCGCGACCTCACCCCGGCGATCCGCACCTATATCAACGGCTGGAACAACCGCGCCCACCACTTCGTCTGGACCAAAACCGCCGACGAAATCCTCAAGAAAGCCAACCGCCAAACAACTTCAAACGCCCGCCACTAGCCAGGGCGGTCGGGGCGAATGATTGGCTGGATACCGAGTGGTGTGCGGCGTTCTTCGACCGACTACCCGCGGATCCGGACGCTCTGACCAATCGGAGCGAACGTATGCAGGGGCACTTGGCGATCCGTTCATCGTGGCCGCGCATTTGTTGGTAGGGAGGGGGTTCCGAGGTTGACGGCGCCGCGGATGCTGGTGTCGATCAGGGTAAGTTTGTCTTTGACGCCGACGAGGCTGACTTGGAGTCCCTCCACTTCGCCGAGCCAGCCGTGAAGTTTAGCCTCGATGATTCGGTCTTCGAGGTTGCTCCGGATCTCCTCTAATCGTGGTCGTTGGGCTGGGTCCGGCCGTAGAAGCGAACATCGGACACAAGCGTGCTCGTGAAAACACGGCGTTCCGAACGCGCGCCCGCACGTCCCAACCGACACCTTGCGCTTCTCGAAGTGGGCGAGGAAGTCGTCCCATTCGTCCTCGGTCGGGGTCCTGTACTCTTCGCTGGGTCGGGTTGCCCGTCGGCGAGCGATGAACGCTCGATGGGCTTCGATCGCTTCCATGGGGTAGACGGCTTTGTATCCCATGGTTGTATCAATTGTTTTGTGCCCGCAGATGATTTGGGCGATGTGCGGCGGTAGACCGCTCATGATTGCGTCGGTGACGAAGATCCTTCTGAAGTCGTGTGGCGAGAAAATCAGTGGTTCGCCGGTAGCGTCGGTGAGCCCGCTGGCGGCGAGCGCGTCGATGAGCAGTTTGCGGATCGCACTGGGCGTGAAGGGTCGGTGCTCGTTGCCGATGGCGCGTTGGAACAGCAGCGGCATCGGCGGGTTCCAGACCCGCTCCCGGATGTCGTAGGACGGCACCAGGGGTATCGCACCGTTCGGTGCGCGTAGGCGGGTGACGATGGCGCTGAGCACGTCGGCGAGTTCGGGGCTGACGAGCAGCAGGCGTTCAGTGTCGGTCTTGGAGGGGCGATCTGCAGCAGCGGCACCACTTCGCCGGTGGAGGGCAGGCGGTATTCGGTGATGCTGTGGTGGCTGAGTTCAAGCAGTTCCTCGCAGCGGATGCCGGTCAGTCGCAGAACTTCGATCGTGGCGAATGCCCAGAACGCCTCGTCGTCCTCGTAGGACAGGTTGCGCCGTTTGCCGGTGGCCGTGTCTTCGGCCCAGACATGTCGGCCGATGGCTTTGGGGACGAGCGCTTTTCGCAACTTGGCGTCGGTGCCGGGGATCAACGTGCCAGGCGTCGTCTGGTCAGCGGCCTGCACGAGCTGTTGTGCGGTGCGGCGGCGCTGGTTGGCGGTGCGCACCAGTACCGGCAGCACAGGCAGTCGTTCGCGGGTGCGCTGGTCCATCCGAGCCTTGCGGTGTTTGCGTTCCTTGGCTCGGCGGATCTCGGCGTCGCCGATCGGGCAGGGAGCCGCCCACTGGGCCCATCGGGCGGGATCGTCGACAGCCCACTGGGCGATGTCGAGGTAGAACGCTCGCACCCGTATTAGTTCGTCTTTGGCGTTGAGTCGCGGGGTTGCGACCTCGATCCGCTCGCCGGCGGCGTTGGTGATCGTTTGCTTCTTGGTGGCCAGGTCTTCCTTCCAGGTCCGGATGATGTGCTGGGGCAGCTGCAGGGTGTCGATGCCCGGTGCGATGGCTTCGATGCGCGCCCAGAACAGCCCGGCCAGGCTGCGGGAGATCGCGTCGATGCTGGCGAGTCGAGCGACGGCTGACGTTCCCGTAGGTAGTCGACAAGCAGGTCGCGAATGGGTCTGCAACGCAATGGGTATCGATCCACTAATTCTTCGATCGTGAGCCGCCCGGTGGCTTGCCCGAAGGCGCGGATCGTGTGCGGCGCATCGTCGGGGAAGATGCCAATCGTGCGCAGGCGTAGGTAGAAGTCGACCTTCTTTTGTCCGCCTCGAGCGTGTACCTGGCGCAGGGTGTCGACCAGTTCGACACAGTCGCCGACGGTGATGTCGGCGACGCGTCCGCCCTTGCACGCGAGGATGGTCGCGATCCTGGTCGCCGCGACCCGCGCGTCGACGGCGGAGCTGGCCGGTTGGGTCTCGGCGAGTCGCTGCAGCTGGGCGAACCCTTCCGGGTCTCTGGTGTGCGCCACCGCACCGGCAAGACGGGCGTGTGTGCGGGTAAGCATCCACGGCAAGCCCGGACGGATGACGTCGCCGCAGATCAACATGAGCAGGCCCGAGGCCAGATCGTCGGCGTCGTAGGACGCGTTCTGTCGGCGCTCCCGCAGCAACGTCAGTGGGAGCCCGGTCCAGTTCTTGCCGGGATGCTGCTCGACGCCGCTGAGTTCCCAACGCTGTTGCCAGGTGTCGCCTGGAAACGTCGCCAGCCAGTCCAGCAGCTTGGTCACACCGCGTCGTCGACCCGCCTGGGTCGTCTTGACATCCGATGTGAACAATCCGGAGGTCAGCCTGACGATGGTGTCCTCGGCGGTTCCGGCGGTGTCTGCCCACCACTGCTCGGGCTGCCGGGCGGGGAACCGTTCGCGCAGATGTTGGTTCCGCCCGCTGATCTGGGTCTTCGTCGCATTGGCGATGGCAAGTGGTTTGCGCGCAACGTGTTTGGCGATCGTGGTCACATCGACCTCCCGAACAGCACGCTCAGCGATTGCGGGTCGTAGCCTGGCGCCGGCGGCGGTGGCACCGGGTCATCGCGCTGCACCGCTTGCCGCGCGTGGTGAGCCAGCACGCTGGCCACGACCTCCTCTTTGGTGGGCGTCAAATACAACTCGGTGGTGGTCAAGTGGGCGTGGCCCATCACCCACTGCACGTCGCTCAACGTCATCTGCGGATCCCGCGCCATCCGTGTCGCGGCGCTGTGCCGGAGGTCGTGCAACGTCCAATCCGAGCCCAGGCAGGCGTTGGCCCGCTCGAACATCCTGTGCGCGGCGTGATAGGTCAGCGGACGGTGTGGTCGGCGTAGTGTCCACCACAGCGGATGGGTCCGACCACGCGGCACCTTGGCCTGCATGTCTTGCTGATACAGGCGGAGCCATACAAATGCGTCCACCGCCGCGGGCAGCTGCTGTATGGCGCGGGAACCCTTACGCACCACCGTGATCAGTTGTTGGCCTGGGTCGACATCGCACTGGCGAACACCCAGCAGCTCTGACGCGCGGGCTCCTGTTGAGATCCAGAACGCAACCATGGCTCGGTCCCGATTCGACGGCAGCGCAGTGAACAGCGTGTTGAACCGATCGTCGGGTATCGCCCGCGGAATCCGCTGCGGCACTTTGGGGCGATATCGCCCTACGCGGTTGTGCTTCCAGGCCTCCATCGGGTTGTGGTGGGCATTCGCCCGTTCGCACCGACGTGCGATATCCAGCGGAAACGGATTCAGGATCGGTCCGGCACCGAGGTCACGCTGGAAGTCGTAGAAGCCACGTAACACCTTCTCGCTGTGAGCGATCGTCGCCGGGGCATACCCAGGGCCAAGGGCGGGCTTGCCGGTTACAGGGTTCGGCGGCCCAATCGACTCGACTGTTGCAACACCTTGGTCTGACGATGGCCTTCGCTGATGTTTGACCGCCAGCTGAATCCAACAGCTGAAGTCGCGCGCTTCGATCCGGGTCGCGCGGTGCCAATCGACATCGACCGCGCCGAGGAATCGCCACCACCGCAGCAAGTCCATGCCGTAGGAACGCAACGTCGCCGGCGATCGTCCGGCCGCGACCAGCTCCCGCAGAAACGCGGTCACTGGTTCCACGACGGCGCCCTCCGCGTCGATCAACCGGTAAGGCTCACCCAGATCGCCAGTCGAGGCGAGGTGCCCACAGCGAGAAACAACAAGACGGGCCACATCCCTGGTTTGTACTGGTTCTTGGTTCACGTCCGGGAAGCTATCGGGGCCGACGCATTACGCCGCGTCACGCCACGCGGTTGTGCCAGTTAGTTCAGTCAATAGGGCGTTGCCCTTGTCGCAGGCTTGCCGAGGCGGCAGCGTGCAGTAACCGTTGGGCAATACGCGATCTGTCCGTTGGTCCAGCGCGAGTGCTTCGAACATCTCAGCAGGATCGCGGTCATAGTCGCGGCCGTCGGCGGTGACTTTCTTGTATCGCAGGAACTCATGTTCGGCGACCGTCGACAGTGTCTGGGCGTAGTGCATGAACATCGCCGGGCTCTTGTGGCCCATGTAGCGCATCGCGACGTGGATTGGGGTTCCAGCGTTGAGTAGGTTGCTGACAAGTCGTTAATGTGCCCTCTTACCACATCATCTGGGGTGCGGCGTGGTTGCCTCTAACCGGCATCCCCGATACCACCGCCGTAGCGCTGCTCCGCAACGTACAACGCAAGATCGCCAACTCGACTCGCGCGGATCTTCTGCTGCCTGGGTTACGGCCGGCCCGTCCCCGTCTGGACCGATCTGCCGGGAGCAGACTCG
>NZ_JBKQOI010000310.1:0-5801 GCF_052145595.1 Mycobacterium sp.
GTCGCCTACGGGCCGGATACGCAGGCCTGGCTGGAAGTGACGCGCGACTTTTGGAAGCGCTTCTTCCGCAACTTCTGGAAGATCCAGGAAGTGAAAAAGTTGCTGCGCGAATCTCGGGAGCCCGCTAGCCAGTGCTGGGGAGAAATGAGCACGACCCTGACGTCGCTGGCGGACGGGGCCGACTTGCTGCTCACAGGTATGAGTTACCAGGAGCTTGCGGCCAACGTCGCGGAGTATCGCAACATGCCGTTGGCCACACTGCTTTGGTTCCCGATTCGGGTCAACGGCCACCTCGTTCCGATCCTGCCTCCGCCATTGATCCGCTGGGCGATGACGATGTACGAGTGGCTGGTTTCACGCGGGGTAAAGAAGGTCGAGGACACGCAGCGCCGCGAACTGGGCCTGCCGAAGGCCACAGGACCCGCGCCGCGACGGATCGCCGAACGCGGATCACTGGAAATCCAGGCCTACGACGAGGTGTGCTTTCCGGGTCTGGCGTCCGAATGGGCGAAATGGGATGGCCAGCGGCCCTTCGTCGGTACCCTGACGATGGAGTCGCCGACGGATGCCGACGAGGAGGTCGCGTCGTGGATTGCCGCGGGAACACCGCCGATTTTCTTCGGGTTCGGCAGCATACCGGTCGAATCTCCGGCCGATACGCTCGCCATGATCGCCGGGGCCTGCGCGCGATTGGGCGAGCGGGCGTTGGTTGGCGCCGGCTGGAGTGACTTCAGCGACGTCCCCCATTTCGAGCATGTCAAGGTGGTGGGCGCGGTGAATTTTGCGGCGATCTTTCCGGCCTGCCGTGCGGTTGTGCACCACGGAGGCGCGGGCACGACGGCCGCGGGCATGCGCGCCGGAGTGCCCACGTTGATCCTGTGGATGGCGGACGTTCAGCTGATGTGGGGGGCTGCGGTCAAGCGGCTGAAGGTGGGCACGGCCCGGCGTTTTTCGACCACAACTGAGAAATCGTTGGTCGCGGATTTGCGCACCATCCTCGCCCCTCAATATGTCGCCCGAGCCCGCGAGATCGCGACCCAGATGACCAGGCCCGCCGAAAGTGTTGCGGCCGCTGCTGATCGTGTGGAGGATTTCGCCCGCCTGAAGCGTGTTGGCTGATCGGCGCCACCGATGCGCGACGTGATCGATCACCGAGTGCGAGCGTTTTCTGCAAGGCTTAGCCCGCAGTCAATCCGGTGTCCACGGAAGTAGGCCAGATTTCTCGCCAGACGTGCTGTGACACGGGCTTTGGGTTAGCCAAAGGTCCAGTCCTGCAAGGGATCACGAAACTTCTCGCGATCGGATCTTGTGACGTTGTGGGTCTATTGACCGAGGTTTACGCGCAACGCCGTGTCCTGGTGACGGCGCCGCCGGCTCAGGCGCTGCCCTGGGCCACCAGCGCGACCCCAATTAGCACGCACATGGCTACCAGGATCTTCTGACGGTGAGCCCGTGTCCAGTCGTGCAGCAGTCGCAGCACCGCTTGGGTTTTCGCCGGCTTAAACAGATGGCTGACGAGGGCGATCTCGACAACCGCTTGAATCCCGACGACGAACGCGATGGCGGCGCCGACCTGCGTGCCGATCGCGGCTCCGGTGGCCATGATGGTAGTGAGGACAAATACAATCGTAAAAGGTGGCGGCGCCGCTAGAACGCCGATCACGAACGCGACCCACAAGGATCCGTCTTCCCACGCATTGCGGGCGCGGCCGAGCAGCCGCCGGATTGCAGATCCGCCCTCCGTCGGCTCATCCTGCGCGCCGCCCAGCAGCGGCGAGATTGCGCTCGGCGCACTCGAGTCCGTCACCAGGGTCGACGTGGTGCCGCCCGGTGTCGGCAGCTGCGCCCGCGGACGCGCCCAGAAGCGGACTGCCATCAGCGCGGCGAGCGATAGCGCCAGCACACCGATGCCGATTTGAATGTGCCTGACGGTGGAGCTCGCGAACGTGGCCGGGCTGGCCAACTCTTGCGCAAGAGATCTAAAGAACGGTGTGACGTGCAGCACCATCAGCGGACCCAGCATGTAGGTCACACCCACCGTCATGCCGCCGATCCAGTAGACGAGCATATTTTGCAGGGGCCGCGGCCGCGAGATCATGAGGAGGGTGGCGCCGAGACGCACCGGATCGAGCGCCACCATAAGTGTCAGCACCAGCAGTGAGCCCCACACGGCCGGAACACTACCCGGTAGTTTCTTGTCTGTCGGCGCGTCTGAAGCTTCCCAGGGTTGTTCTGGGCAGGCCGGCGCACGATTTCCGGTGCGGGCGTGAGAGCTGGGCCTTGCAGCCCGAGGTCGAATGCCGCTCGGAGCCCATCGTTGCTCCGTCGCATCATGGCCACAGCAGTTCAATGTCGGCGCAAGGTACGCTCCCATGAGCCGTCTCGCCCGGCCGAATGTGAACCGAACGCTCCCTCGATCGGATCTTGGAAAACTCCGGAACACGCCGTCGATGGAAGTCTAGACTCAGCGCCGGTAGAGCCGGAAAGCGAGACAGGGGCAATTTTGACCATAACCGATTACGACGTCCGATCCCTGTACCTCGACCTGCTCCGACGCAACCTGACCAGATACGGGATGCACGAGCGGGTGCCCGCGGATTGGCCACTGCGGCGACGCCTCCTTCTCAAAACCGCCAACGCCCTCAGCGCCCGCCGCAACGGCACGAGCCTGTTCGATCAGCGCAAACGCGAGTTGGGCTTGGACTGGCCCGCGGAGGCCGAGACGATGATCGGAATGCAGAGACTCACCAGCCTGCAGCATTGCGTTGAGACGGTACTGGCCGAAGAAATCCCCGGCGACTTGATCGAATGTGGAGTGTGGCGCGGAGGGGCTTGCATCCTGATGCGCGCGGTGCTGGCGGCCTATGGGGATCACACGCGAAGCGTGTGGCTAGCCGATTCGTTCCAGGGCGTGCCACGCTCGGATCCCGCAAATTACAAAGCAGATAAAGGGATTAGGGCGGAGTTCGCCGCGGGCATCCTGGGGGTGTCGGAAGCTGAAGTCAGGGCGAATTTCGAGCGCTACGGGCTACTAGATGACCAGGTCCGCTTTCTTCCTGGCTGGTTCAAAGACACCCTGCACGATGCCCCGATCGATCGTATCGCTGTATTGAGGCTCGACGGCGACCTCTACGAATCCACCATACAAGCGCTCGAAGCGCTCTATCCGCGACTGTCGGCCGGGGGTTTCTGCATCATCGACGACTACCAGGCGGTGAAGGCGTGTGAGCAAGCCGTCACCGACTACCGCGCGAAACATGGGATATCCGCGGAGATCGTTGACATAGACGGTACTGGCGTGCTGTGGCGCAAGTAATGAAGACCTTGGGACGCACTTCGCCGTAAACGCATTCGCCTGATCGGCGCCGGCCTTGAGCATGTGCCGGCGCACGGTGCGGATCGGCATCCCGGGGGAAAGTCCGCATCGCACCGTTGGCGCTCATCAACCTGACGGGGGGAAACGCCGAGGTCGTTGTGGCCGCGATGGACGGCTACACCGGTGCGCCTGAGTTCGGCAATGCGATCTCAGGAGGCAGGGCCGTACCGGAGAGCCAGCCGTCGACGGTGCGGGAGAAGAGGTCCGGATAGCGCAGGGGCCACTCGTGGTCCATACCAACCGCGACCCCGTCGACTCCGTTGGGCATTCGCTGCGCGAGCGCTGCCGCCGAGCGGCGGATGAGCCGCATCTCCTTGGAGCCGGTTAGAAACAATGTGGCCGAATCCGATCTGTCGAGTCCCTCGGGAAGTGTGAACCCCGCGGAGGCCTGGACGAGGTGGGCGATCTGTGCGGGCGGCATGAGACGCACATCCTCGCGGTAGTCATCGGTCTTGGCCGACGGAACCGTCGCAAGGCGTGCATTCCTCCGGATGGTCACCGATCGTGAGATCCAGGCGACCCAGCCCAGGAGGGGCGCTGTCAGCCGAACAACTGGCATCGAGTCGACGATTGTCCCGCACAGCACCGCCCGATCGACGAGTTCTGGCGCGATCGCCAGCAGCTGCGCCCCCACCTGAGCCCCGAGCGACAAGCCCACCAGGTGTACCCGGCCGGTACCCACCCGGGAGCGGACGAGCTCTGCCACCGCAATGGCGGCTCCGCCTATCTCGAATGGGCCCCGCTGGAAGCTCTCGCCGTGCTGGGGCAGATCGGGGACCAGACAGTGGTATCGCGGCATTCGTTCGACCACGGGCTGCCACGATCGGCCGCTATATTCCCCGCCGTGAAGGAAGACGATAGCGGGCGCCCCGACCGGACCGGATTCGCGCACAAATAAATCCACGAAAGCGATCCTATGTGCTGGTGACGAACACGCCGGATCGATTGAGAGATGTCACTGCGGCATTTTCAAGCATTATTCGACAAGTTGTCGGATGGCGAAGTACGCCTGGTTGACGTGCGCGGCCACCCGCACGGCGTTGGCCGCGACGGTCAAACTTGGGCTCAAACCGGTGCTTGAGGGGAAGAACGAGGTGTCCGAGAGGTTCTTCCGTCATCGCGGCCAGTACCAGGCCGCCGGTGAAGAACCGCTGCTAGGTCAAGCGCAGCGCCGTGCCCCGCCGGCCGATGTTCGTCTATCCGGGCGACCCGGGTCAACTGCTAGCATCGCGCCCATGGCTGAAAGCGGCGCCCTGGTGCGGATCGGCATCCTGGGCGCTTCACGCTTCGCACCGATGATCCTCATCAAACCGGCCCGGGAAAACGACGAGGTCGTGGTGGCCGCGGTGGCAGACCGCGACGTGTCCCAGGCTCGAGCCTTTGCCGCCAAGCACGGCATCGCCCGGGTGCACGAAAGTTACGACGCGCTGATCGCCGATCCGGACCTGGATGCTGTCTACATCGTGCTGCCGAACAGCTTGCACGGCAGGTGGACCCGGGCGGCGCTTGCCGCGGGCAAGCACGTGCTGTGCGAAAAGCCGTTCATGGCCAATGCCGCCGAGGCCCGCGAGATCGCCGAACTGGCCGCCACGTCAGACCGGGTTGTGATGGAGGCAATCCAATACCGCTACCATCCGTTGACTTTGCGCGTTGAACAGATCATCGCCTCAGGGGAGCTGGGCAAACTGGAGCGGGTGGACGTCGCCTTGTGCGTATTACTGCCGAAGCGCTCCAACGCCAACGTCTACGACTACTCCCTTGCCGGTGGCGCGCTCATGGATGCCGGAGTCTATGCGGTCGACATGTTGCGCACGTTCGGCGGTTCGACTCCGGAAGTCGTTTCGGCACAGGCGAAACTGAGCGGTCCTGAGGTGGACCGGGCCATGACGGCCGAGTTGCGGTTTACAAGTTGGCTCACGGGCCGGGTCCGCTGCGCGCTGTGGTCGTCGGATCTGTTTCGGGCGAGCGCCAAGCTGGTTGGCGACCGCGGTCAGTTGCGTTACCTCAGTCCAGCGGCACCCCAGCTTCTCCATCGGCTCTCGGTCCGGTCAGCCGATAGCAAGCGTGTAGAGCGCTTCCCGGCGCGCAGTTCCTTTGAGTATCAGCTTGAGGCTTTCGCCGCGGCGGTGCTGCGCGGGGAACCGGTGAAGACGACGCCGGAAGACGCGGTCGAGAACATGAGCGTCATCGATGCGATCTACCGCGCTGCGGGCCTCCCGCTTCGCGAGCCGGCCTGAACGCTAATCCGTTCGCGCGGTTGGTACTTCGGACAACAGGTGGCGCGCCGCGTCAATACAACGGCGGAGTCGATCGATCAGCTGGCGAAATGGGCCTGGTTCAGATGCTCGGCCACCCGTAAGGCGTTGGCCGCGACCGTCAAACTGGGGTTCAAACCGGCGCTGGAGGGGAAGAACGAGGTGTCCAC
>NZ_JBKQOI010000311.1:0-38107 GCF_052145595.1 Mycobacterium sp.
TGTGTCAACCCCGACGGCAGCTACACCGACCAGGACCGCGCCCGACGCCGCGGGCTGACCCTGGGCAACCAAGGCCCCGACGGCATGTCGGCGCTGCGCGGCTGGCTGACCCCTGAAGCCCGCGCCACGTTGGAGGCCGTGCTGGCCAAAACGGCCACCCCCGGCCGGTGCAACCCCGACGATGACCTGCCCGTGGTAGATGGTCCGCCCAGCGAGGAAGCCGAGCGGCGCGACGCCCGCTCGCCCGCCCAGCGCAACCACGACGGACTCAACGCCGTGCTGCGGGCGCTGCTCGCGTCGGGAAAACTGGGCCAGCACAACGGGTTACCGGCCACCATCATCGTGACCACCACGCTGCACGACCTCGAGGCCGCCGCCGGCACCGCACTGACCGGCGGGGGCACCCGCCTGCCCATCAGCGATGTCATCCGCATGGCCCGCCACGCCCACCACTACCTGGCCCTCTTCGACAACGCCCAACCCATCGCGCTGTATCACACCAAACGACTGGCCTCACCCGGTCAGCGCATAGTCCTCTACGCCAAGGATCGCGGCTGCACCCGCCCGGGCTGCGACACGCCCGGATACTGGTGCGAGGTCCACCACGTCGAAGACTGGGCCACCACCCACCGCACCGACGTCACCACGCTCACCCTGGCCTGCCCATCCGACCACCCCCTAATCGAACCCGGCGGCTGGACCACCCGAAAACGCGCCAACGGCGACACCGAATGGATCCCCCCACCACACCTCGACCACGGCCAACCGCGAGTCAACACCTTCCATCACCCCGAAAAGCTGTTGGCGAACGAGGACGACGACGGCCCGTAGCTACCCGGCTTGCCGGGCTGGCGGGCGATAGAAGATCAGCAACTGACCGACGGCACCGGCGAGACCGAGCAAAACCGACACGAGCAGGCCCTGCCATCCGTTGAGCCAGTTCTTCCCGAAGATCGCCCAGTCAAGGCTGAGTCTTCCGGGACCGATCGTGGCCACGGCGACCGCGCTCACCGCCAGCACCAGGTTGTACTCCCAGCCCTCCTTGACGATGAAGAAGCCGTTGTGGCGGTGCACGGTCCAGGCGGCGACCAGCATCAGCGAGACGAAGCCCGCCGCCGGGATCGGCGTGAGCAACCCGGCCGCCATACCTAGTCCGGCGGCCATCTCGGTGGTGGCGGCCACGGTGGCGTGAAATTTGCCGGGCTTCATGCCGATGCTCTCAAACCACCGCGCGGTGCCCGGTATGCGGCCGCCGCCGAAGAACTTGTTGAAGCCGTGCGCGGCCAGTGTCACGCCCAACACCAGCCGCAGGATCAGTAACCCGACGTCGTAGGGAGTCATAGATGCAAACCTAGATCATGGGGCGGATCGGATGACAGAAGCGTCGAGCCGCTGCGTCGGGTAATCCGTGTGGGAACATAGCGGGCGTTCCGACGTTTGCCGATGAATAGCCAATCCGCCAGGGGGTGCACCATCACTCGTGTCGCACGGGGCAACGGTGCCCGTGACGACCCGTCCGGCCGGCACGGGGCGACGTCCTCCGGGCACAGCGTGGTGTTGCTGAACGGCGAGGGGAATCACCCGCGGGAGCTTCTGGGCAACAAGGGCCACGGCATCGACGCGATGCGCCGGCACAATCTGCCGGTCCCCCCCGCGTTCTGCATCACCACCGAGGTGGGCCTCCGATACCTCGCCCATCCCCAGGCCACCATGGACGCGATCTGGGAAGACACGCTCGACCGGATGCGCTGGCTGGAAAAAGAAACCTCACGCACGTTCGGACGAGGCCCGCGTCCGCTGCTGGTCAGCGTGCGTTCGGGAGCCACGCACTCGATGCCCGGCATGATGGACACGATCCTGGACCTGGGCATGAACGATGCCGTCGAACGGGCGCTGGCCGCGTCCGGCGCCCAGGCGTTCGCCCGCGACACCCGCCGGCGGTTCAACCGGATGTATGAGCGGATCGTGGGCGCCGGTGGACAACGATCGGTGCCCGCCGACCCCTTCGCCCAGTTGCGCGACGGCATCGCCGCGGTTTTCGACTCGTGGAATTCGCCTCGCGCGGTTGCCTACCGCGCGCATCAAGGCCTCGACGATCGGGGTGGTACCGCCGTCGTCGTGCAGGCGATGGTGTTCGGCAACCATGGACCCAATTCCGGTGCCGGAGCATTCTTTTCGCGCAACCCGATAACCGGCGCCGGCGAACCGTTCGGTGAATGGCTACCCGGTGGCCAGGGCGACGACGTGGTGTCCGGATTGGTCGACGTGGAACCGATCACTGCGCTGCGTGACGAGCAACCGGCCGTCTATGCCGAGCTGACGGACGCCGCCCGTCGGTTGGAGCGGCTCGGGTCCGACGTTCAAGAGATCGAGTTCACCATCGAAGAAGGCAAGTTGTGGCTGCTGCAGACACGGGCGGCCGAGCGGTCGGCGCAGGCGGCGGTGCGATTGGCCCTGCGACTGCGACACGAGGGGCTCATCGACGACGCCGAGACGCTTCGCCGGGTGACCCCGGCACATGTAGAGACTCTGTTGCGGCCCGCGCTGCAGCCCGAAACGCGTATGGCGGCACCGCTTTTAGCCAAGGGTCTGCCCGCCTGCCCGGGGGTGGCATCGGGTAAGGCGTACACCGACGTCGACGAGGCGCTGGACGCCGCCGACCGAGGCGAGCAGGTCATCCTGGTACGTGATCACACCAGGCCCGAAGACGTCCTGGGCATGCTGGCCGCACAAGGCATCGTCACCGAGGTCGGCGGCGCCGCCAGCCACGCGGCAGTGGTCAGCCGTGAACTGGGCCGGGTGGCCGTGGTGGGCTGCGGCCAGGGGGCCGCGGCATCCCTGGCCGGCAGGCAGATAACCGTCGACGGCTACGAAGGCGAAGTGCGCGAAGGCAATCTGAGCGTGTGCGCGTGGTCGGAGA
This sequence comes from Mycobacterium sp., assembly GCF_052145595.1. Classification (GTDB taxonomy): domain Bacteria; phylum Actinomycetota; class Actinomycetes; order Mycobacteriales; family Mycobacteriaceae; genus Mycobacterium. The sequence goes on from NZ_JBKQOI010000311.1 coordinate 2,921, forward strand.
ACGACACGGCGGAGCTGCGTGAGCTGGCCGACATCGCCCGACGGATCAGCCCGCTGCGTGCGTACGCCAGCGGCGACCACCCGACGCTCGACGACGCCTCCGACGCCGCGGTGCGGGCGGCCATGAAGACCGGGCACACCGACGTGGTTTCGGCCACCCCGCTGATCATCATGCTGACCGCGCTGCGGCTGGCCGACGAGGCCGCGCCGTGACCGAATTGACGGTACTGCAAGCGGTCCGGTTAAAGGGCCGGGTCAGTCCCGCCGACCTTGCCGCGACGCTGGACAGGGAGCTTGGCGACATCACCAACATCGTCGAGCAGCTGACCGCGTCGGGCCTACTGGTCGACGGCACGACGTTACGGCTCAGCCCGAGCGGCCGCGCCCGGCTCGAGACGCTGCTCACCGAGGAGCGCGAGGGCATCGACTCGGCCGCGATGGCCGCCGCCTACGAGGACTTCCGCGCGGTGAACGCCGATTTCAAGTCCCTGGTCACGGACTGGCAACTCAAAGGCGGCTTGAAAGCCGGCCAAGCAGGCAAGCCCAACAACCACGATGACGCCGAATACGACGCCGCGGTGCTGGCCCGCCTCGATGACGTGCACGCGCGGGTGGTGCCGATCATCGAGGCGGCCGCGACACAGCTGCCGCGGTTGAGCGCCTACTCGGCGAAATTGCTTGCGGCACTGGACAAAGTCAAGGCCGGCGAGACGGCATGGCTGAGCAGGCCGCTCATAGACTCATACCACACCGTGTGGTTCGAACTGCACGAGGAGCTGATCCTCGCCGTTGGCCTGACCAGGGAAGAAGCGGCCAGATCCGGTGACGCCCAATAGCTTTACAGCGCCGCGTCGAGTAGCTGCAAGTAGGCGTCGATGTCGGGGACGGCCGACTCCGCCGCGTGCACGCTGATCGCGACCGTGTCGCCGATGCCATGCACCCCATGAGTCAGGCCCATCACCGGCGACAGTGCCGGGTATCCGGCCGTCAGCACCACCCCGGCATCTCCGAAGCTCAGATCGGCAGCCCCGCGGTCAACGCTGGACACCACGGTGTTGCCGGCCACTTGCGCCGGACGGACATCGGGGTTGAACTGTGAGACGCCCCAACGCAGCAGCGCCGCGGGAACCGCCGCGAACGCGCGGTCGGCGGCACGCGTAGCCGAATGCTCAAGGCGGCGCCGGCCGTTGGCCAAGTCGGTCGCTATCCGCTCGGCGCGGGCGGCCAGGCCGAGTTTCGGGTACAGCCCGACAGTGACGTTCCCGAAATGGTTGTGCGCCTGTGGCACACCGGACTTAGCCATCGGCACTTCGGCAGCCAGCGAATCGTCCGCGTCCCCGAGCAGACCGGACAACGCCGTCGACACCGCGGCCAGCACCCCGACGGTGACCGTCGGACCGCGCAGTTGCGAGCGGTGCCGCACCAGCGTGCGCACCGAGCGGGCGCCGTCCGGGCGGGCGTTTGTGCGCTGCAGAGGCCGCAAACCGGCCCCCGGTGCCAGCAGCCCATGGCGGGTATCGCGGACCAGCCGGCGGTGGGTGCGAGCCGCATCGACGGCCAGCCAGGGGAAAAACCCCGCCGACGGCGGTGCCAGCTCGGGCACCGGGGCGGCCCGGCCGAAGAGCCAGGCCGCCATCGCCGAAGCGCGAACGCCGTCAGCCAGTGCGTGTGGAACCTGCATCACCGCGACGGTGCCCGGGCCGGTGACGCCCGGAATGCCGAACACCGGGGTGAGCACGTGCAGCCGCCACGCCATCCGGCGAGTATCCAGTTGGGCACCGGCGAGGCCGACGACGGCCGCCAGGCAATCGCTCCAGCTGTGGTCGGCAAGGTCGTGGCGGACTACCTGCTCGGGCCCGGCGGTCGCCGGCACCCACCGCGGATACGTCAGCGAACTTCCCTCCTGGACCCGCATCGTCAGGTCCGGGCACTCGCGCGCCCGTTGGCGGATCCGCTCGATCGCGCGCGCGCAATCTGCGGGTTCGCCATCGAACGCGTAGAGCATGAAATCGTCGTTGGGGACTTTGGCCGACATCCAGTAGAACTGCGCATCGACGGCCGCCATGCGCTGCGTCGCCATGGCGTCAGCCGGGTGAGCCGATGAATGTAAGCACCAGGTTGGCGACCTTCTCCGGCTGCTCGAGCTGCAGAAAATGCCCGGCGTGCTCGACGACGGCGACCTCGCTGCCCGCGGGTAGCACCTTTTCCACCCAGCGGGTAAAAGCCGACGTCATACAGCCATCGTCGCGGCCATGCAGGTACAGGCACGGCAGCACGGGCGCCTCGGTCCACAGCCGGTTCAATTCGGCATACTGCGCCGGCGGCCGGGTGTTGCGGATCGTGGCCCGGTACGGTCCCAGTGCCGCCCGCCAGCCCTCCGGTGTGCCGATCGCCGCGTCAACGTGACGTAGATCCTCGTCGGCGCGATAGCCCGGCGACCATCGTCTCCACAGCAGCGGCACCACCCAGGAAGCGGAACGCTCAGGCAGCAAAGGTAATTGGAAGTAGAGGATGTACCAGCTGCGCACCAGCTGAGGGGGTAGGTGGCCGAACAGCCGCATCCGGTCGGCCGCGCCGCCTCGGCGACGGAATGCGGCGGCGGGCGGCAGCGACATGATCACCGCCTTGGTGAACGGGCTGTCGGGCATCGCGGCCAGGCCGGTGGCGGCGAGCGCACCCCAGTCGTGACCGATCACCACGTCGCGCTCGGTGCCGCCCGCGGCCAAGCGCACCCGCAACGCGTCGGCCATCAGCGCACCACCGTGATAGCTTCCGTCGGCCGGAATCGATGACGGCGCGTAACCGCGCATGAAAGGCGCGACGACCCGCCAGCCCGACTCAGCCAGCCGGGGGGCAAGCTTGCGAAACCCGTAGGGGGTGTCGGGGAAGCCGTGCAGGCACAGCGCGATTGGGGCGCCGACGGGTCCCCAGGTCAGCGCCTTCAAGTCGCCACCGGGGCCGGGCACGTCGATCCAGCGTGGTTCAGTCATCGTCGGCTACCTGGTCGAATCCCGACACAAGCCCGATCACGCCGGCAGCCGGCGCGAGCCGCTCAGCCCGGATAGCCCCCTCGGCATGATCCGCCATCTTCACTCCTGTTCGGTGCGTCCGCACGGACCAACCTAACGCGTGCGGGCTTCAGACGCACCGACTCGGTCAGGAAATTGGCTAAATACCGTCTGCTACAAGGGATTTCGGAGATAGGATGCATCGGCGGCTTTCTCCAGGTCGGCTATGACGATCCTGCGCATGCCCAGCATCGCCGCGCTGGCCGCCGTCGCGCGGGCCGGATCCGGATCACCGAGCAGCTCGAGAAGCCGACCCGGGACGATCTGCCAACTCAGGCCGAAGCGGTCTTTGCACCAGCCACACTGCGATTCCTCGCCCCCGTCGGTCAACCGGTCCCAGTATTAGTCGACCTCGGCCTGGTCCTTGCAGCTGACCACGAAGGACACCGCCTCGCTGAACGGGAACTGCGGCCCGCCGTTGATCCCGATGAAGCGGGTGCCGTCCAGCACGAAGCTGCCCGACACGACCGCTCCCGGCTCGCCCGGCCCGGAATCGGTGTACCGGTTGAAGCCCTCGATCTGCGAGTTCGGGAACACCGAGGTGTAGAACCTGGCAGCGTCCTCCAAGTTGTGGTCGAACCACAGCGACGGCGTGATCGATGGCATGGCGGTCTCCCTACGTTTGCTGTCCTGGCGTCGTACCTATAGACCGCGGCGAGGACGAGAACTCACCGCGAGTGAAGTTGCCAAGACCACCTAGGTAACGTCAGAACGGAACACCTCGGCACGCAACGATCGTTCGCAGCGGCAGGCCGGGCAGTGCGACCTAGCGAGAGGACGTCCGTGAGCGCCGTGAGCAGCAGCCCCCAGACGGTCGAGCTTTCCGGCCACAACGGGATCACCCTGGTTGCCGACGAATGGAACGGCGGCGCCGACACGGCCGGCCACCCGACCATCCTGATGCTGCACGGCGGCGGCCAGAACCGGTTTTCCTGGAAGAACACCGGCCAGATCCTGGCCGACGAGGGGTTCCACGTCATTGCCATGGACAGCCGCGGACACGGCGACAGCGACCGCGCCCCGGGCGCCGACTACGCGGTCGAGACCCTGACGGCCGACGTCATGCACGTCCTCGATGCGATCGGCCGGCCGGTAATGATCATCGGTGCGAGCATGGGCGGGTTGACCGGCATCCTCGCCGCCCACCGGGCCGGCCCAGACAAGGTGAGTCAACTGGTCCTCGTCGACGTGGTGCCTCGATTCGAGAAGGGCGGTAGCGCCCGCATCCGCGAATTCATGATGGGCAACATCGACGGTTTTGACACGCTGGAACAGGCCGCCGATGCCGTCGCCGCCTACCTGCCATACCGAACCAAGCCGCGCAGCCCGGAGGGTCTGAAGAAGAACCTGCGCCTGCGCGACGGTCGCTGGTATTGGCACTGGGATCCGGCGTTCATGACCAAACCCGGGGACGACCCCGAACTGCGCACAGAAAAATTCGAGCACGCCGCGGGGAGCCTGACCATCCCGGTTCTATTGATTCGCGGAAAGCTGTCCGACGTCGTCAGCCGCGAAGGCGTTCAGCACTTCCTGACTACGGTGCCCAACGCGGAGTTCGTCGAGTTGCCCGACGCCGGGCATACCGCGGCCGGTGACGACAACGACGCCTTTACCGAAGTCGTGGTGAACTTCGTCAAGCGCGCGCAAGCGTGACCACCTAGTTAGCGGGCTTCTCGTCGTGGCCGCCGAACTGCTTGCGCATCGCCGACAATGCTTTGTCGGCGAAGTCAGCGAGGCGGCGTGAGGCGAAACGGGCATACAGCGCCATAGTCAGAACCGGTGCGGGCACGCCCTCCTCAACCGCCGCAATCGCGGTCCACCGGCCCTCCCCGGAGTCGGAGACCCGCCCGGTGAATTCGGTCAGGTCGGGCGCTTCGCGCAGCGCGATCGCGGTGAGGTCGAGCAGCCACGAGCCAATGACACTGCCCCGGCGCCACACCTCGGCGACGTCCGGGATGTCGATCTTGTACTGATAGAACTGGGGGTGCTCCAGGGGTGCGGTTTCTGCGTCCCCCTGCTCTACGCGGGTGCCGACGTCGGCATTGCGCAGAATGTTGAGCCCCTCAGCGAGAGAGGCCATCATCCCGTACTCGATGCCGTTGTGCACCATCTTGACGAAGTGGCCCGCTCCGGACGGCCCACAGTGTAAGTAGCCCTGCTCAGCCGGTGCGACCTCGCCGGTTCGGCCCGGGGTACGCGGAGCCGCGTCCACCCCCGGTGCGACGGTGGCGAAGATCGGCTCGGCGTGCGCGAACGCGTCCGCATCCCCGCCAATCATCAGGCAATAGCCGCGCTCCCGGCCCCACACGCCACCGCTGGTGCCGCAGTCCAGTAGGTGAATACCTTTCTCGGACAACATCTTTGAGTGTTCGATGTCATCACGGTAGTAGGAGTTGCCGCCATCGATGACGATATCGCCCGGGTCCAGCGTCTTGGCCAGGTCCTTGATCACGCCAGTGGTGATATTGCCCGCGGGGACCATCACCCAGATCACTCTGGGCTTGGCCATCTTCTCGGCGAGCTCTGACAACGAGGACACCCCCGTGGTGTTTTCCTCGCCTGCCATCGCCTTTACCGCGTCGGGGTTGTGGTCGTACACCACGCATTCGTGTCCGCCCTTGGCCACGCGGCGCACGATATTCGCGCCCATCCGGCCAAGGCCAATCATCCCCAGCTGCATCGTGTCCCGTCTCCTTACTGTCTCGCGTGGGTGCGTTCAGGCAGCCTTGGGCAATTCGGCAAGTCGCGCGCCGCTAGCCGGTACAAGGCGTGGTGGGTGACCTTGCGGGCCAGGTCACGGGTAATGCCGGAGGTCACCGGCAAGTCTGAGGGGTCACTGCCGCCGTCGGCCAAGACGCGCACCTCCCCAAAGTCACCGAGTCGGCTCACTTGAGATTCGCTACCCGCGGCGGGAACGCACTCAACCCTAGACATTGCGTATGGGCCCGACAACCCGAAACCATCGAGGGCTTTGGAATGATTCGTGCCGTGGGTGGTGCGCTGCATATCGCGATCTACGTGCTGGCCGGGATCGCCGCGATCGAAGCCGTCGCACTCGTCGTGCTGTCCCGGCTGCTTGTCAGCAGTCGCCGGGAGATCGACGAGTTGCGGCAGCGGGCCGACGCCCGCAATTGGCTGCTATCGGGCGGTCGCGAGGCCGTCAAGACGGTGTGGAACACCGCCAACCTGATGCGCAAGGAGGGCTTCGGCGCCGCCGTGCGCAGCTCGATCGAGGACCTGGCCGACTGGGCCGAGGTCGAGCGACCCGACCTGGCCCGGGTCACCCCGGACGGCCGGGTGGTCATTCTGTTCTCCGACATCGAAGAGTCCACCGCGCTGAACGAGCGGATCGGCGACCGCGCCTGGGTCAAGCTGATCAGCTCGCACGACAAACTCATTTCAGGGCTCGTGCGGCGACGGTCCGGACATGTCGTGAAAAGTCAGGGGGACGGATACATGATCGCCTTTGCGCGCGCCGAACAGGCGGTCCGGTGCGGCATCGACGTCCAGCAGGCGCTGCACGAAAACGCAAAACGCAAGCGGGACGAGGAAATTCGGGTTCGGATCGGCATCCACATGGGGCGCTCCGTGCGCCGCGGCGACGATCTGTTAGGGCGCAACGTCGCAATGGCGGCACGGGTCGCGGCACAAGCCGTCGGCGGCCAGATCCTGGTGAGCCAACCGGTTCGAGACGCCCTCAGCGACTGCCCCGACTTTGAAGACATCCGCTTCGACGAGGGCCGCGACGTCGAGCTGAAAGGCTTTTCGGGTAGCTATCGCTTGTTCGCCGTCGAAGCCGTGGCCGATCCCGACTTGGACTGAAAGCTCTCCGCTTCGGATTCGGCCAGCCGCTGCTGCAGGCGGGCCCGGACCTCGTCGGCCGTGTAGGCACGTCGTTTGCGTTGATCGCGAACCACCAGCGCGCCACCGGCGACAACGCCGGCGACGCTGGCCAGGCCGAGCCACTTCCAAATGCTGTGCATTAACACAGGGTATTCGCTGTGGTTAACTTGTGTGCTCGTCGTACACCAGACACCGCAACGACTGCGCAGCCCCAGGCCCCATGGACACCCTTCGCGATAAGGTCGCCGTCATCACCGGAGCGGCCAGTGGCATAGGCCGCGCCACCGCCTGCACGCTCGCCGATCGGGGCGCTCACGTCGTTGCCGTCGACATCGACGACGACGGTGTCGGCGCCCTCGCCGACGACCTGACCAACCGGGGTGCCGTCGTATTGCCCCAGCGTGCCGATATCTCGGATCCGGGCGCTTTCGACGACATTCGAAGCGCGGCACTGCAGCGGTTCGGCCGGGTCGATATCGTGGTCAACAACGTCGGCGTGCTGACGAACGGTCTGCCCGAAGACATTCCCGTGACCGAGTGGCAACGCATCCTCGACATCAACCTGATGTCGGTGGTGCGCAGCAACGCCACCTTCCTGCCGCTGCTGCTCGATCAGAGCAGCGGGCATCTGGTCAACACCGCCTCCTTCGCCGGACTTTTCACCTATTCCTACGACCGGCTGCCGTATGCGGCGAGCAAGGCCGCTATCGTGCAGATCAGCGAAGGGCTGGCAATCTACCTGCGGCCCAAGAACATTGGCGTAACCCTGCTGTGTCCGGGACCGGTGTTGACCAATATCGCCTCTGCCGTACCGAAATTCGGCGGCGGGGCACCGCTGCGCACCCCCGGCGATCAGTTCGAGCTGCTCGATCCGGCACGCGTCGGCGAGCTGGTTGCCGATGCGATATTGCGCAACCGATTCTTCGTACCCACCCACGTCGGCGTCGTCGACGAGTTACGTCGCCGCATAGATGACTGGGACGCCTACATCGACTACCAGATCTCACGCGAACCTAGAAAGGCGGACGCCGATGGCTGACTCTCACACCAAGGGGCTGGACGTGTTCAAGGAGATGATGCCCGGCCTGATCCCGGACAACGTCACCAGTCTGCGCAGCGGCGGCTTTGCCGACGAACTCGGCGACCTGAGCATCGACCATGTTTTCGGCGGTCTGTGGACCCGCCCCGGCCTGGATCGTCGCTCCCGCAGCCTGGTAACGCTCGGCGCGCTCATCGCCCTGCGGGCCACCGACGAACTGAAGTTCCACTTCCAGATCGCGCTGCGCAACGGGCTGACGATCGGGGAGATCGAAGAGGTGATCTACCACATGGCCGGCTACGCCGGTTATCCCGCGGCGGCCACCGCGCGCAATGTCGCATGCGAGGTACTTCCGAGCCCATAATTGGCTGGACGATGACGAAACCGGTAGCGACAAGCGGGCTTACATGCTGACCCTGGACCAAGCGCTCAACGAGACGCGGACCGGCGACCTTTGGCTATTCCGCGGCGGTTCGCGACCCGACCGTGCCATCCAGACCTTGACGAACAGCCCGGTGAATCATGTCGGGATGACGGTGGCCATCGACGATCTGCCGCCGCTGATCTGGCACGCCGAACTGGGCGACAAGCTCACCGATCTGTGGACCGGCACCAAACACCGCGGTGTGCAGCTCAACGATCTGCGCGACGCCGTCCGGCAGTGGACGGATCGCTACCACCAGCGGTGTTGGCTGCGGCAGCTGACGCCGTACGCCAGCCACAAACAAGAGAACGCACTGCTGCGAGTGATCGCACGGATGGACGGCACCCCGTTTCCCGCTACCGCGCTTCTCACCGCCCGGTGGTTGCGCGGGCGGCTCCCCACCGCCTACGACTGGATGCGGGGAATTCCGTTCGTGGACAGGAAGGTTCGAGAGTCGACAGAGCGACGCAAAGCGCGGCAACGCGTCGGCCTGGGGGCGGCGTACTGCGCGGAGACGGTGGCAATCACCTACGAGGAGATGGGGTTGCTCAACACCGAGAAGTACTCGAACTGGTTCGACCCCGGCTCGTTTTGGAGCGGTGACACGCTGCCGCTTGCGCCGGGTTATCGGCTGGGCGGCGAAATCGCGATCTCGGTCGATTGAGCCCGTTAATCGACCGTCATCTCGCCCATCGCCGACCACCCCGTCGCGTCGATGGACTGACTGATGATTTTCGGTATGGACTTCAACGCCTGCGGGAGCTCCCGCATCGCCTGCTTGAAGTGATCGCTGTTGACGTGGACGCCGCCCGCGTTACCGTCACGGAAGGCCTCCACCAGGACATACTCCGTCGGGTTGTCCAGGCTGCGGGACCATTCGAACCAGAGGTTGCCCGCTTCGGCGCGCGTGGCAGCGGTGAACGCGGCTACCAGTTCCGGCCAGCGGTCGGACCACTCGGGTTTCGTTTCGAACTTGACGACGATGAAGATCATTGCCGCTCCCCGGTGGTGCCCGCAGCTCCCGTTGCGCCCGCTCGGTCCCTGCGGGCAGCGTTCAGGATATACGGCGTGCCGGTCTCACCACGACGAACGTAGTGCCGACTGCGACGTTCGGATTCCTGACAGCAAAGTCCGGCTAGACACCACGAATGGGCGTCTAGCCGGACTTTGGGTTGACGGTGCGCCGAATCGGAGTCAGCGTGCAGTAAAGTGATGTAGGCTACAGTCAGCCTTTGTGCCGGCAGTACACCATTTAACCTAAGCGCTTAAATCGATTAGTGTGATCTACGTCGCAGGAAACTATGGCATAAATCAGCACATGCGCATTTCTAATTGTTATGGATTCGCAATACCGGGGTCGCCCGGCGGCGGCAAATCGGGGGCGGGTGGAGCCGGCATTGCGGGAGCCGGAGCATCGACCAGAACGGCCGGTGCGTCCGGCGGTGGAGGTGGCGCGGCCTCGCCGTCCGGTGCCATCGGCAGGAACATGTGGTGCGTGAATCCGGCCTGGTGAGCGCCCGGACCGCCGATGTGCACCCCGCCGCGTTCACCACTGGACACCGAGGTGCCGTCCGGCAAGGTCACGGCCGTGTGACCACCGTTCCAGCCGACAACCAGCGCATTGGGAGCGGTTCCATATTGAAAGCCCCGCGCCAACAAAGCGGCTTCCTCGTTCCCCGTGTTAAACCGATCGCCGAAAACCGGCCGGTCGGACGCCGCATTGGCAACCCACGAAGCGAGCCCTGAACAGTCGGTCCCGGAGGGAGTATCTCCGCCCGGAATATAGGGCGTCCCGGAGACCTGATTGATGAGTGACATCAATGTTGCTAGAACAACCATGGGGAGGCACGCTAGCAACAAGATTCATTGGTAACCAAAATTTGTGGCGCGCATCATGTGCAAATTGGAGAATGGCATTCGCCACATCTTCAGCAAACTTATGACGGAAAGGCTTTTTATTGATACGACACTGCCAACCGTTCCCCGTCAACTGGTCTCGGGCGTCGTCTCACGGTCCGCCGACTTTCTGGCCCCGAATAGCAGCGGGTAGATCAAACCGCCGATAAGGCCCCCGACCAGCGGCGCGAGCCAGAACACCCACAGTTGGCCGGGCGCGCCGTCCCCATTGAAGAAGGCGACGCCCGTGGACCGGGCCGGATTGACCGAGCAGTTACTGATCGGGATGGCCACCAGATTGATGAGCGCCAGCGCCAGACCGATGGCCAGCGGCCCGAATCCGTTGGGGGCCCGATCGTCGGTCGCGCCCAGTATCACGATGAGAAAGAACGCCGTAAGCAGGACCTCAGTGATGATCACGGCCGCAAGCGAGTAGTGGTCTGGCGAATGCTCGCCGTATCCGTTCGCCGCCATGTGTCCGGTGGCTGAGAATCCGGGCTTGCCTTGCGCAATGACCAGCAGAGCCAGGCCCGCAAGCAGGCTGCCGACGACCTGGGAGATCCAGTACCCCGGAAGGTCCTTCCACGGCAGCCGGCCGCTCACCGCGGCGCCCAGGGTGATCGCGGGGTTGAAATGGCCGCCGGAGATGTGGCCGACGGCGTAAGCCATAGTGACGACGGTGAGCCCGAAAGCCAATGACACTCCGAGAAAGCCGATGCCCAATTGGTATGTGGCGCTGCCATCCTCGGCTTGGGCGATCTGCTTGGCCGCAAAAATTGCGCTGCCGCAGCCAGCGAACACCAACCAGAACGTGCCGAACAGCTCGGCACCGAGTTTCGAAGCGAGCGACGACGATGTCATAGTGCCGCCTCCTTATGAGGTGTCTTCCGCGACAACTAGTAGACAATGCTAATTGTGACTTGGGGACGCAAGCAATCATCTGCTTGGACATCTACTTGGACGTCACTCTGCGTTTGTGCCCCTTGGCGAGGCTGGGCCAGACCGTAGAAAAGGTCGTTGATCTGTGCAAAGTCAGCCTGGCCCGAATGAGCGTCTGCGCCGAGCCGTAAGGGATCATCGCTGCCATGCGTGGGGCACCGTAGGCCATCGAAATAGACGGAGGGCACCTGGGATGACCACGACCGATTCCGTCACCCGGCTAGGCCGCTACGGACGAACGGACGGATCGCTTCTCAAACCGGTGGGCGACGCCGCCCGCCTGAATCTGCAAGCTGCCGTCCGCGTCCGGCGTCAGGGCAGCCGTGCGTGGGCGACGCCACATGGTCGGCGAACGGCCAGTTGCGCGGCCCCAAACACTTGAGGGTCGCGCTGACGCCGGCGTGATCGCTTGCGGTGCAGGCGCATTGGCGGGGCTACCGACCACCGCGTGCGCGGCTGCCTGCCGCGTCGGCGATTCACCGGCCTGCCGAACACGGTCGCCGACGCGGTTACGACGAGTTGATATCTATGAGTCGGTGTTCGACCCACTAAGCGCTGTTTGTCCGGAGCCAGCCCCCTGGCGAGAGCCGGCGTTCGGTCAGACCGGGGTCCATACTCCGTTGTTAAAGAATCCCCAGGCGTTGGCAGTGGGGTTCCACATGAGGTGGGCCTCAGGCGCCCACGGCGGTGGAGGGGGCTGCGGCGGCGCCCACGGCGGCGGGGGTCCCCAGGGTCCCCAGCCCGCCGGAGCACCTTGGCTTGCGGGACCTTGCCAGTCGTGGCACTGATTCCAGTCCCAGTTGTAGTTGTTGCCCCAGGCCGGGTCCCATTGGTCACCTGGGCACCAGTGATAGCTGGGCGCAGGGGCCGGGGCCGCCTGGGCGGTGCCGCCAGCCAGTCCGAAAGCGGACAAAGCCAACCCGCCACCCACCAACACCCTCGTAGACCGCCGAACCCGCGGTCTCGTTTGCCCTACAGTCGCCATCTCCCAAGAATTTCCCCTGGACCGGGATCCAAGCAAGCAGTGATTCAAACTCGTCTCGAGTCATAGGGCGCGGTTCTACGGACCCATATCTCAGGGTCTCTAAACCGAACCAGGGGGCTCACTTGGCGCTCGCACGTCCGTTTTGGCTTCAATCCGGTAGTACATGCCCTCCTCAGGCGTGCTCGGAAAGCCAGATGTCGCGTATCACCAGATCCTCATCGGCTGGCGCGGCCCCGAGCCGCTCGATCGCGGGTCCCCCGGCTTCTGGGCCTCAGTCGTCTTGCTGACGGAGCAGGTCGGCCCAGTTGCGTGGCACTCGACCGCGGGGACCCGGGACCGTCTGGCCCTCGGGACGGCATTTCGGTGGGGCTAGTTCAGGACCCTCGTAGTAGTCCTTGGTCTCGTAGTCCCAGAACCAGTCTTCGCCCGGCTCGAACGATCGGATGATCGGGTGCCCAGTCTCTCGCCAGTGCTTCGTCGCGTGCCGGGCCAGCGAATCGTCGCAGCAACCGATGTGGCCGCAGGCCGCACACCGCCGCAGGTGCACCCACCAACCGCCGGTTGCATCGCACTCGGCACAGCCGATACCACTGGGGGGCACCGATGGGTCGACAGCAGTAGTCATCGCGACTGTTCCTTCCTCGCTGATGGCGTGCGCTCCAAGCCTATGCTGGTGAACCGGGACTTCGGGGGCCGGAAGCGGCGGAGGGTCGGATGACCGCAGCGACCGCGTGCCGCGCCTGTGGCAGCGTGCGGCGCGAGGGTGCTCGATTCTGCGATGGCTGTGGTGCACCGGTCACAGAGCAGGACACCCGTGCGGAGTACAAGCAGGTAACCGTGCTGTTTGCCGACGTGGTGCACTCCATGGACATCGCCGCAACTGTCGGGGCGGAGCGGTTGCGCGAGATCATGACCGACCTCGCCGACCGCTGCGCGGCAGTGGTGCGGCGGTACGGCGGCACGGTGGACAAGTTCACCGGCGACGGGATCATGGCGGTGTTCGGTGCTCCGGGTGACAGTGCCCGCTATCGCGAATACCGGGATCGCTACCGCGACATGGCGAAAACGCTTGGCTTCGAAGGGCATATCGAGTGGGCCGAGGCGATGCCATGACGGCGGTCGTTCTGTACTCCTCGCAGCCCGGAGTCGGCAATCATTACGCCGCTCGACCGACCGTCGAAGTACTAACGGCCTTACTTCGTCGGCTTTGTCGTTGCTCCGTGTCGGAACTCGACGACATCCCCGTCGGCCATGACGTAGTCCTTACCTTCCATTCGGACCTTGCCGGCCGCCTTGGCCGCCGTCATCGACCCGGCAGCGATCAGGTCGTCATAGGACACGATCTCGGCTTTGATGAAGCCCTTCTCGAAGTCGCTGTGGATCACCCCTGCCGCCTTGGGCGCGGTATCACCTTGGTGGATGGTCCAGGCCCGCGCCTCTTTCGGGCCCGCCGTCAGGAACGTCTGCAGCTTGAGCGTGTGAAAACCCGCCCGGGCCAGCGCGTCGAGCCCGCGCTCGGTCTGCCCGATCGACTCCAGTAGCTCGGCGGCTGACTCGTCGTCGAGTTCGGTCAGCTCGGATTCGATCGCGGCGTCCAGGAACACCGCGTCGGCGGGCGCGACGAGCCGGCGCAGCTCGGCGATGCGCGCGGCGTCGGTCAGCACCGCCTCGTCGGCGTTGAAGACGTACAGAAACGGTTTGGTAGTCAGCAGATTCAGCTCCCGCAGCGGCGAGACGTCGACCCCGGCGGCGAACAGCGTCGTCCCGTCGTTCAATATCGCTTGAGCTGCCAGCGCGGCGTCGTGGACGGGCTTGCGTTCCTTGTTGGTACGAGCCTCTTTTTCGAACCTCGGCAAGGCGCGATCCAGCGTTTGCAGGTCGGCCAGGATCAGCTCGGTCTCGACCACCTCGATGTCGGATTTGGGATCGACCTGTCCGGCGACGTGGGTCACGTCGTCGTCGGAGAACACCCGGACCACTTGGCAGACGGCGTCACATTCGCGGATGTGGGCCAGAAACTTGTTCCCGAGCCCGGCCCCCTCGGATGCACCCTTGACCAGGCCGGCGATGTCGACGAACGTGACCGGCGCCGCGACGATGCGCTCCGATCCGAAGAGCTCCGCCAGCTTGGCCAGCCGCCGATCGGGCAGCGAAACGACACCCTCATTGGGTTCGATCGTCGCGAACGGATAGTTGGCCGCCACCACGTTGTTTCGGGTCAGCGCGTTGAACAGCGTCGACTTGCCGACATTGGGCAGGCCCACGATTCCCAGGCTGAGGCTCACAGGGAACCAAGTCTAAGTCCCGATGGAGGCAGGCCCCGTCATGGACCATTCATGGCACGCCCAGGGTCTCTACAAGGTCTTTACGGGCCTTTCGGCTCATTCCCGGTACGGTCTAGATGTGTCAGCGCAGCGGGCAAGGTCGGCGGTGGAGGCTTCCCACCGCTCGATCCACCCAAATATCCCAGGCGTGCCGTGGTGGGCGGCCCTGCTCATCGCCACAACCGCGACTGCCATCGGGTACGCAATCGATGCCGGATCCGGTCATAAGGAGCTGACCCATGTCTTCGCCGGCTTCTATATAGCCGGCTGCGTGACCGCGGTGCTGGCCGTCCGCCAGGAGGCCGTGTTCACCGCGATCATCCAGCCACCGCTGATACTTTTCTGCGCGGTGCCCGGTAGCTACTGGCTGTTCCACGGACGCAAGATCGGCAACCTCAAAGACCTCCTGATCAATTGCGGCTATCCGCTCATCGAGCGCTTCCCGCTGATGCTGGGCACCGCCGGCGGCGTGCTGCTGATCGGCTTGTTCAGGTGGTACTTCGGGGTGTCGCATCGCACGGCCGCGGCGGCCGGCACCACGGAAGACGCCGAAGTTGCGACCCCCGCGGAGTCGCATTCCTCGCATTCCTTCATTGGCGCCATTGCCGCGAAACTGAACTCGCATTTCGGCTTCGCATCCCGCGAGGACGATGCCGGCGCGGCGCGCTCCACCGACTCGAAGCGGGCCCGCGCGGCCAGCGCATCCCCGAAAGCCGCCTCAAGGGCCGGGCGGGCGGCGCGCGGCGGTGCGTCCGCCGCAGGTCCCAGGCGAGACCACTCCCGGCATGCTCGACCACCGCTCGAGGACCAGCACGAGCCGGCGGTCGAACGTTCGCGGCGGCCAAGTCGCCGTGGCCAGGCACCTCCACGCGACTTCGACCCTGCCGACCCGCCTCGCCGGTCGCGCCGCCGCCCCAGGCCGCAGGGTGATCCAGACCTGCGCGGCGAGCCGCCGCGCGACGGCGGTCGCGATCCGCGGCACAACCGCCGCAACCCCTACGAGCGGCCGGCACCCCGCAGCAGCCGCTTCGATGGCTACGACATGTACAAGGACATGTACGAGCCGCCCCGCGCACCCGAGCGAAATCGGTACGACCCATATGAGCCGTACGAGCCCCCCTACGAGCCAGAGCGCCGCCGCGGCACCGCGAGCGGGAACGGCGCCAACCCGACCCACCACCCGATCTCGCGGGTTCGCTACCGCGGGTCAGCCCCGCCGGAGGATCCCGGGGCCGAGTCGAAGGGCGAGCCGCGCGCCGAGCGCCGCAGCCGTTCGCGGATGACCGGCCGGTCCGGGGGCCGATCCCCCGCGGACTCCTGGGAGTACGACGTCTAAGCCGTAAGACCGGAGCGGGTCCTCAGAGCACCGACCGGATCTCGCGGGGCAGAGCGAACACCAGCGTCTCCTGGGCCGTCGTCACCGGTTGCACCACGTCGTAGCCGCATTCAGCGAGCCGCTCCAGCACGCCTCGCACCAGAACCTCGGGGACGGACGCACCCGAGGTGACACCCACCGTGGTGACACCCTCCAGCCACGCCAGGTCGATGTCGTCGGCCCAGTCCACCAGGTGAGCGGCCGCGGCGCCGCCGCCCAACGCCACCTCGACCAGCCGCACCGAATTCGATGAGTTACGCGACCCGACGACGACGACCAGCTCGCACTCGGGCGCCATCGCCTTGACCGCGACCTGCCGGTTCTGGGTCGCATAGCAGATGTCGTCGCTGGGCGGATCCTGCAACTTCGGGAAACGTTGTCGCAGCCGCTCAACGATTTCCATCGTCTCGTCGACGGACAGCGTCGTCTGTGACAGCCAGACCACCTTGTTCTCGTCGCGGACCGTCACGTTTTCCACCGCGGCGAACCCGTCGACCAGCTGCACGTGCTCGGGCGCTTCCCCGGCGGTACCGATGACCTCCTCGTGACCCTGATGGCCGATCAGCAGGATGTCGTAGTCGTCGCGGGCGAATCGCCTGGCTTCGTTGTGCACCTTGGTCACCAACGGGCAGGTCGCATCGATGGTGTGCAGGTTGCGCTCGGCGGCAGCGGCATACACCGTGGGTGCGACGCCGTGCGCGGAGAACACCACGATGGCTCCCTCGGGAACCTCGTCGGTCTCCTGGACGAAAACCGCACCGGCCTTTTCCAGGGTGTCGACCACGTGGCGGTTGTGCACGATCTCGTGGCGTACGTAGACCGGGGCGCCGTGCTTCTCCAGCGCGCGTTCGACAGTCTCCACGGCCCTATCCACACCCGCGCAGTAGCCACGCGGCTCCGCCAGGAGCACTCTTTTGCGGTTTGGGTCGCTGGCTACCGAACTCCCCGATCTCACAGCGCCGGGAAATCCCATGTCGACAGTCGGCGGCATGACATTCAGGGTACGTTCTGCCGACCCAGAGAGCACATGCCCCGTCAGTCCCCGCCGACCGGCTTGGAGTTAGCCGCCGGTTTGAGGCAGTCTTGGACCCATGGCTACTGCACCGTATGGAGTTCGGCTGCTGGTCGGCGCGGCGACAGTCGCCGTCGAGGAGACCATGAGGCTGCCGAAAACCATCCTGATGTATCCGATGACGTTGGCCAGTCAGGCGGCGCACATGGTGATGCGATTTCAGCAGAACCTGGCCGAGCTGGTGATCAAGGGCGACAGCACCCTGGAGTCCATTTTCCCGCCCAAGGACGAGAAGCCGGACTGGGCAACCTTCGACGAGGACTTGCCCGACGCCATCGACGGGGGTCCCGGCGCATTGCCAGAGGGCGTCGATGGAGATCGCCGGGCCGAAGGACGCTTCGCGCTGTACTCGGTGTCCGATGCGCCCGAATCCGCAGACGCGGAACCTCCGACTACGCCCAGGCCCGCCAGGCAATCGAAGAAGTCAGCGAGAAACCCGGCGGTCCCGCAACCGGAGGTCGCAGCCGAACTCGACTATCCGACGCTGACGCTGGCCCAGCTGCGCGCCAGGCTGCAGACGCTGAGTGTCGACGAGCTCGAAGCCCTGCTGGCCTACGAGCAGGCCACCAAGGCCCGCGCACCGTTCCAGACGCTGCTTGCCAACAGGATCACCCGCGCGAACGCGAAGTGACGCCAGGCGCAGTTTCCGTACCCAACTCCGCCGAGAACCCCTTTCCGGTTCGCGCGGTGGCGATCCGGGTCGCGGGCTGGATCGACAAGCTGGGCACCGTATGGGTGGAGGGGCAGTTGGCCCAGGTCACCATGCGGCCCGACGCCAAGACCGTGTTCATGGTGTTGCGGGACCCGGCCGCCGACATGTCGCTGACGGTGACGTGTTCGCGCGACCTGGTGTTGAACGCGCCGGTGAAGCTGGCCGAAGGCACTCAGGTGGTGGTGTGCGGCAAGCCCTCGTTCTACACCGGCCGCGGCACATTCTCGTTGCGCCTCAGCGAGATTCGCGCCGTTGGCGTCGGCGAGCTGCTGGCACGCATTGACCGGCTGCGCCGGCTGTTGGACGCCGAAGGCCTCTTCGACCCGCGACTCAAGCGACCAATCCCCTTCTTGCCCAACATGATCGGGCTGATCACCGGCCGCGCGAGTGCCGCCGAACACGACGTGGTGACAGTGGCGGCCGGGCGCTGGCCCGCGGTGCGTTTCGCCGTGCGCAACACCGCGGTCCAGGGGCCGAACGCGGTCACGCAGATCGTCGCAGCGCTTTACGAACTCGATCGCGATCCCGAAGTCGATGTGATCGTGGTGGCCCGCGGCGGCGGTAGCGTCGAGGATTTGCTGCCGTTCTCCGACGAGACGCTGTGCCGTGCGATCGCGGCGTGCCGCACCCCGGTGATCAGCGCGGTTGGCCACGAGCCCGACAACCCGCTGTGCGATCTGGTCGCCGACCTGCGTGCCGCCACTCCCACCGACGCGGCCAAGAAGGTGGTCCCCGACACCGCAGCCGAGCTGCGGCTGGTTGATGACTTGCGCCGGCGTAGCGGGCAGGCCTTGCGCAACTGGGTGTCGCGCGAACAACGCGCGCTGGCCCAGCTGCGCAGCCGCCCGGTGTTGGCCGAGCCACTGACGGCGCTGACGGCGCGCGCCGACGAAATTCACCGCGCGCGCTCGGCGGTTCGCCGCGACATCACGCGGCTGATCGCGGGCGAGAGTGAGCGCGTCGGTCACCTGAGCGCACGGCTGGCCACGCTGGGACCGGCGGCCACATTGGCGCGCGGCTATGCCGTTGTGCAAGTGGTGGTGCAAGCGGTTTCGGCCGCGAAGCCAAGCCACGTGCTGCGCTCGGTCGGCGATGCACCGGCGGGCACCCGGTTGCGGATCCGAGTTGCCGACGGCGCCGTTGCGGCGGTAAGCGAAGGGCCGACCGATGGTAGCTAGCGACGACGACGGCAAAGGCAGCAAAGGAGCCGAGTCCATTACGCCTATTAGTCAGCTCGGCTATGAAGCTTGCCGGGATGAGCTGATCGAAATTGTGCGGCTTCTCGAGCAGGGCGGGCTGGACCTCGATGCGTCGCTGAAGCTGTGGGAAAGAGGCGAGCAACTCGCAAAACGGTGCGAAGAACACTTAGCTGGTGCTCGCCAGCGGGTCGAGGATGCGCTCGCTGCCGGCCAGGCCGAGGAAGGCTGACCGCAAGCCGGATGGCAAAACCGCCTTCGGAATCCTCCGGTCAAATTGGAACACGTTTCAGTTATTCTCGGCTATGCTTTCGCACGCTATGGGTGATGCATCACTGACAACCGAACTCGGCCGCGTCCTGGTCACCGGCGGCTCGGGGTTTGTCGGCGCCAACCTGGTGACCACCTTGCTCGACCGCGGGTACCAGGTGCGTTCCTTCGATCGCGCCCCATCGCCGCTACCGCGGCACCCCCACTTGGAGGTGCTGCAGGGTGACGTCACCGACACAGCCGTCTGCGCCAAGGCCGTCGACGGCATCGACACGGTGTTTCACACGGCGGCGATCATCGAGCTGATGGGCGGCGCTTCGGTGACCGACGAATACCGCAAGCGCAGCTTTGCGGTCAACGTCGGCGGCACCGAGAACCTAGCGCACGCGGGGCAGGCGGCCGGGGTGAAGCGGTTCGTCTACACCTCGTCCAACAGCGTGGTGATGGGCGGACAGAACATCTCCGGCGGTGACGAAACGCTGCCCTACACCAACCGGTTCAATGACCTCTACACCGAGACCAAGGTGGTGGCCGAGCGATTCGTACTGGCTCAGAACGGTGTTGGCGGGATGCTGACGTGTGCGATCCGGCCCAGCGGCATCTGGGGCCGCGGCGATCAGACGATGTTCCGCAGGCTGTTCGAAAGTGTGATCGCCGGGCACGTCAAGGCGCTGATCGGCCGCAAGTCGGCCCGCCTGGATAACTCCTACGTGCACAACCTGATTCACGGTTTCATCCTGGCCGCCGAGCATCTGGTGCCCGGCGGCACCGCGCCCGGTCAGGCGTACTTCGTCAACGACGCCGAGCCGATCAACATGTTCGAGTTCGCCCGGCCGGTGGTCGAGGCCTGCGGGGTAAGCTGGCCGCGGATGCGCGTCAACGGGCCGATGGTCCGCGCGGCGATGATGGGTTGGCAGCGGCTGCATTTCCGGTTCGGGATACCGGCGCCGCTGCTCGAGCCGCTGGCGGTCGAGCGGTTGTATCTGGACAACTACTTCTCGATCGCCAAGGCGCGCCGCGACCTCGGATATGAGCCCCTGTTCAACACCGAGCAGGCGATGTCCGAATGCCTGCCCTACTACGTGGACCTGTTCCAGCAGATGAAAAACCAAGCGCCGGCAACAAAAGCCGCCGCCAAGCCAGCCGTCAGCGGACCGCGGTAGCGCCGGCAGGCGACTACCGGAAACTCACCATCTCGCTGCCCCAGGCGGCTCGGATGCGCGCGTCGACATCGTGCACGACGGTGTCGCGCTTGTTGATGACCAAGCACGCACGATCGGCCCCCTGGTAGGGCGTCCAGTCCGGTTCGCCGTCCGGGCCCGCGGGCTTGGAGTGCGTAGCGAAGTTAATCCATCTGGTCCGTACCCTTTTCGAGACGGCCTTGGCGGTTTTGGCGCCGCCGAGCTTCAAGGTGGGGTCCTTGGGTGCTCCGAGATTGCCCCAGACATAAGGCAGTTCGGTAGCATGCGCGGCGTTGACCAGCAGTAGCTTCAGCAACGGGGTGGAGTAGTCGAACCGGTAGAGGTACACCGGCGCCACCCGGCTGTGGCCCTCGGCCAGCCACACCGACGGCATCCGGAAGCCGACGTCGGTTGCGATTCTCAAAAACCTTGCCTTGCGCCGTAATCGCGAATACGCCGACCCGATCTGTTCCGCGGTGGGCAACTGCAAGTCGGGCTGCTCGGCGGCGATCTGTGTAAACATCGATGTGATGGCGCGCGGAGTGATCGGCATCAGTGGCGACCGCATCAACCAGAACAGCGCCGCCTCGTGCTTGTTGGTGCCGATGATCAACGGAACCGGGTGTGAGCGGCCCTCCTGGGCTACCCTGACCGGGTAGTCGTTCAGCAGATCGCCGTCGACGATCGGGACAAACGCAAGCGTGCCGGGGTTGCGGACGGGCACTTCGTCGAACACTTCCTGCGACGCGGCCAGGATCGCCGCGATCGGCGCATCGAGCAAGCCCTGCACGTCGGGCGGGGCGATTCTCAACCTGTCGAGGACGGCCACGGCGACACGCCGACCCCTGCCACGGTCGTACACCGATGTGGCCGGCGAGCTCTGGGCGATCGCACCGGCGAACAGGCCCTCGGCCGCCGGGGTGGCGAGCAGGGTCGTGACGATCCCCCCGCCGGCGGACTCGCCGAACAGTGTGACCTTGTGGGGATCGCCACCGAACGCTGCGATGTTGTCGCGCACCCAGGCCAACGCCGCCAGCACGTCACGCAGCCCGACATTCGAGTCGAAGCGTCGCCGCGCCGTGCTGAACGACGACAGGTCGAGGAAGCCCAGCGCCCCGAGCCGATAATTGACCGTCACCACGACGACGTCGCCGCCGCCGGCCAACCTGCGGCCGTCGTAGAGCGGCTGGCTGCTCGATCCCAGGACATAGGCGCCACCGTGCAGCCACACCATCACCGATTTCTTGTCACCGGGCTGGATGTCAGACGACGCCCAGATGTTCAGCCTCAGGCAGTCCTCGCCCTGCGGCGCCCCCAGGTCGAGGGGCATGTTGGGAAAAGACGGTTGCGGACAGGTCGGCCCGTAGCTGGTGGCGTCGGCGACCTCGGTCCACCGTTCGGGGGGCTCGGGCGCCCGGAAGCGCAGGCCGCCGGTGGGCGGAGCGGCGTACGGAATGCCTTTCCAGGTCCTGATGGTCCGGATGCGGTCCTCGGTCGGGCCCGTGTCGCTGCCCCGGACCGGGCCGTAGGTGGTTTCGACCACACATTTGTCGATCGCCATATGTCTCGAATTTCCTGACCAGGCCCTCAGGTCAGAGTCCGGGCGAGGAACTCGACCACCCGCTTGCGCGCCTCGTAGGCCGGCTGGCCATCGGCTTCACGCACCTCCAGGGTCAGCACCGAGTGCGCCATCTTGCCGAAACCGCCTTCGTTGCCCGGGCCCGAGTCGATCTCGATCACCTCGAATGCGTCGCCGAGCCGCTCCTTGAGCGCGGTGAATCGTTCGCCCGGTGCCATCTTGTCCTCGCTGAACCGCAAGCCCATGGCGCACAGGCCGTCGTTGGCGCAGCGATCGGCCACGGTGGCCAGCTCGGACTGGCTCAGCCCGGGGTCGCTGCATCGCGCACGACCCAACGGAAACGGTACCGACGGCTGACTGAGCACCGGCGCCAGCACGCTGTCATCGACCGCGGCGGCCAACGCGAAGCCGCCGGTGAAGCACTGGCCGATCACCCCGACGCCCTTGCCCGGCGTCGATGCGTTGAGGTCGCGGGCCAACGCGCGCAGGAACAACGACACCGGCCGCTGCTTGTTGGTCGCAAAGGCCGCGAATTCCTTTGCCACACACGCCCGCGCGAGGGTCGCGGCCACGTAGCCGGCCGTTGCGGGCTTGCCAGGCTCGCCGAACAGCGACGGGATCGCAACGGTGAACCCGTTGTCCACCAGGTGATTACCCAGGCCCAGCACACCGGGATGGATTCCGGGTATCTCCGGGATCAGCACCACCCCGGGGCCGGCGCCCTTGCGGTAGACGTCATGGGTATAACCGCCGCCGGTGAACGGTGCCACCGACCATCCGGAGAGGTCTGCTTGGGGTGCGGTCACGCTATGCCTTCCTTCACCGTGGGGGCAGGGGCGGCTGCGATTGCGTCGCCGACGCCAGCGTACGGAACTGATCGGTGCTTCCGGCCCCGGTGATCGCGATCTGGGTGGCGCCGGCCGGGGAGGCAAGTCTGGTGGTCCATACCGGCTCGGAGTCGGCACCGCTTTGGCCGGCACCGCGGTAGACCACCCAGTTGGTCCCGTCGACGTCGACCGTTCCGGTCGGATACGCCGTCGGATGGATCGAGCCGACCAGTTTGTCCTCGTCGGCGTTGCTCTGGGTCAGGCTCAGATACATCCCCGTTGGGCTGATGTATCCCACGGTTGAGGTGGCCGCGTGCATCCGCTGACCGGTCGACGGGTCGGTCCGTCCGTTCTCGATACCGCCTCGGCCGCCGGAGTTGGGCTGCCAGCCGGCGGGTAACCGGGGTTGTCGAATGGGAAACCCCAGCGTCTGAGCGTCCGCCCGCAGGGCCGCGGTCGCGTCGTAGGACGGGATGACTCCCCTGTTCGCCCCGCCCGGCTGGAACGAACACATCCCGACCAGGGCCGCCAGCAGGATGCACCCGACCACCAGCGGCACCAGCGACCAGAACATGTCGCGACCGTCCTGCAGCAGCCGCTGTTTGGCCGGCCTGGGCGCCGGAGCCGGCTCGCCCGACTCGGCATTTCGCTGCGGCTGTTCGGTCATCCCTCGAGTATCCCAGCCGGCTTTCACCAGCCACAGCCCAGCTCCAGCAGACCGATCCGCTTCTGGGACAATCAGCAACCATGACGATTAATGGCGACCCCCCGTTGGGACCCGGTTCGTCGCCGGCCGCCACCGCAGGCCGCGACCCGACGCAGGTACGGGCGCGCGGCGAAGCCCCGGACCGCAACCTGGCCCTGGAACTGGTGCGGGTCACCGAGGCCGGTGCCATGGCCGCCGGCCGCTGGGTGGGCCGGGGGGACAAAGAGGGCGGCGACGGCGCGGCGGTCGACGCCATACGCGAGCTGGTGAACTCCGTGTCGATGCGCGGGGTGGTGGTCATCGGCGAGGGCGAAAAAGACCACGCGCCGATGCTCTACAACGGCGAAGCGGTCGGCAACGGCGACGGGCCGAACTGCGATTTCGCCGTCGACCCGATTGACGGCACCACCCTGATGAGCAAGGGCATGCCCAACGCCATTTCGGTGCTGGCGGTGGCGGACCGCCACGCGATGTTCGACCCCTCGGCGGTGTTCTACATGAACAAGATCGCGGTCGGGCCCGAGGCCGCACCCGTGCTGGACATCACCGCGCCGATCCCCGAGAACATCCGGGCCGTGGCCAAGGTCAAGGCCTTGTCGGTGCGCGACATGACCGTGTGCATCCTGGACCGGCCACGGCACGCCCAACTGATCGAAGACGTCCGGGCAACGGGAGCCCGCATCCGGCTGATCACCGACGGCGACGTCGCCGGCGCGATCTCGGCGTGCCGACCGGAGTCGGGCACCGATATGTTGGCCGGCATCGGCGGCACCCCGGAGGGCATCATCGCCGCCGCGGCGATCCGGTGCATGGGCGGCGCCATCCAGGCGCAACTGGCGCCTCGCGATGAAGCCGAACGCCGGAAGGCACTCGATGCCGGCTACGACCTCGACCAGGTGCTGACCACCGAGGATCTAGTGTCCGGTGAGAACGTCTTTTTCTGCGCCACCGGCGTCACCGAGGGCGACCTACTCAAGGGCGTCCGTTATTACCCTGGCGGCTGCACCACCCACTCGATCGTGATGCGGTCGAAGTCGGGCACCGTGCGCATGATCGAGGCCTACCATCGGCTGTCAAAGCTCAACGAATACTCCGCCATCGACTTCACCGGCGACAGCACCGCCGCCTATCCCCTGCCGTAAACAAATCCCGACAAGCAGCAAGGAAGCCACTCTATGGCCGCCGACGACGCCGAGTACCGCATCGAACACGACACCATGGGCGAGGTCCGGGTACCCGCAAAAGCATTGTGGCGCGCTCAAACTCAGCGCGCGGTCGAGAACTTTCCGATCTCGGGGCGGGGCCTGGAGCGCACCCAGATTCGCGCGTTGGGCCTGCTGAAGGGCGCTTGCGCGCAAGTCAACAAAGACCTCGGCTTGCTGGCACCGGAGAAGGCGGACGCGATCATCGCCGCGGCGGCCGAGATCGCCGACGGCCGCCACGACGACCAGTTCCCCATCGACGTGTTCCAAACCGGTTCGGGGACCAGCTCCAACATGAACACCAACGAGGTGATCGCCAGCATCGCGGCCGCCAATGGCGTAACGGTGCACCCCAACGACGACGTCAACATGTCCCAGTCGTCCAACGACACCTTCCCCACCGCCACCCACATCGCGGCCACCGAGGCCGCGGTTTGTCACCTCATTCCGGCGCTCGAGGTGCTGCACGCCGCCCTGGCGGCCAAGGCCCGCGAGTGGCGTACGGTGGTCAAGTCGGGCCGCACCCACCTGATGGACGCCGTTCCGGTGACGCTCGGCCAGGAATTCAGCGGCTATGCCCGGCAGATCGAGGCCGGTATCGAGCGGGTCCGGGCCACGCTGCCGCGGCTGGGTGAGCTGCCGATCGGCGGCACCGCGGTGGGCACCGGGCTCAATGCTCCCGACGACTTCGGCACCAAGGTGGTGCAGGTGCTGGTCGCTGAGACGGGCCTGGCCGAATTGCGCACGGCGGTAAACTCTTTCGAGGCCCAGGGCGCCCGCGACGGATTAGTGGAGGCGTCTGGCGCACTACGTACCATAGCGGTGTCATTGACCAAGATCGCCAACGACATCCGCTGGATGGGATCCGGCCCGCTGACCGGCCTGGCCGAAATTCACCTTCCGGACCTGCAGCCGGGCAGCTCGATCATGCCGGGCAAGGTGAATCCAGTTCTGCCGGAGGCGGTTACACAGGTCGCCGCGCAGGTGATCGGCAATGACGCCGCGGTCGCCTGGGGCGGTGCCAACGGCGCTTTTGAACTCAACGTCTACATCCCGATGATGGCGCGCAACATCCTGGAGTCGTTCAAACTGCTGAGCAACGTGTCAAAGCTGTTCGCGGAGCGCTGCATTACCGGGCTGGCCGCCAACGTCGGACACCTGCGCGAGCTGGCGGAGTCGTCGCCGTCGATCGTGACACCGTTGAATTCGGCCATCGGCTACGAGGAGGCCGCCGCGGTGGCCAAGCAAGCGCTCAAGGAGCACAAGACCATCCGCCAAACCGTCATCGACCGCGGCCTGATCAGCGACAAGTTGTCGATCGAAGAACTGGATCGTCGCCTGGACGTGTTGGCGATGGCCAAGGTAAAGCCGGAGGACTAGGCGAACAACCTCGGCGCAGGTGGTCGATGAAAGTGAGGGTGTTTTAGGAATGACGGCTCCTCCTGGCGGTCCGTACGGTCAAGATCCCTACGGGACGAATCCCTATGGCCAAGGCCCGTATTGGGGCGGACAGCCACCGGACGGCGGCTACCCGTACCCGCCGCCCGGTGGCCCTGGCGGACCGTACACCCATCCGCAGGGCGGGCCGGGGCCCTATGGCGCGGGCGCCTACCCACCCCAGCAGTACCCGCAGCCCGGCCAGCAGGTTCCGCCCGGCTGGCCGGCCGGGCCCTACCCGCCCGGCCCGCCGCCCAATCCGCCGCGCTCGAACTTGCCTTGGTTGATCCTCGGCGGTATCGCCTTGCTGGGCGTCATCGCGCTGGTGGCGATCCTGGTAATCGGCCTCAGCAACTCGAACAAGTCGACCAAGGCGAACCCCGCGGGCCCCTCGGCGGCCCCGTCTTCGACAAGCGCCCCGACGTCGCAGCCGAACAATTCCGACCAAACCGCGACCGGTTGCACACCCAATGTGTCCGGCGGTGAGAAGCCAGCCGGCGACACGATCAGCGCGGGCAAGCTGTCGTTTCCGACCAGCGCGACCCCCGGATGGATGGGTTTCTCGGACGACCAGACCCCGAACCTCATCGCCGCGGTGGGCGTCGGCCAAGAAGTGCCCGGCGCCAACCAGTGGATGATGCAGGCCGAGGTCGCCATTACCAACTTCGTCACCAGCATGGACGTCGGCGCGCAGGCATCGAAGTTGATGGACTGCGTGGCCAACGGCCCCGGCTACGCAAACGCGTCGCCCACCCTGGGCCCGACGAAGACGTCGTCGATCACGGTCGACGGGGTCAAGGCCGCCCGGGTGGACGCCGACGTCACGATCGCCGACACCTCACGCAACGTCAAGGGTGACTCCCTCACCATCATCGCGGTCGATACCAAACCGGTCACAATCTTCTTGGGCGCCACACCCATCGGCGATGCGGGCTCGGCGGCCATCATCGGGAAGATCATCGCCGCACTGAAAGTCAGCAAGACATGAGGTGGTCCGTGTCGCGTAGCTAGTCGGGGCTATTCGGAACCGCACCAAGACTTTCGGAGTCGCGCCTAACCGTCGCCGGCCGGCGCTGAGACGTGGGTGGCTTCGGAGCGTCCGCGCAGCATGGTGGAATAGCATTCGACCCAGTGCACCCGTTCGGCCTCGTCGGCTCGGTCGATGGCCGCCGCCGAACACAGGATCCGCCGGTCGGTGGTTTTGGCAAGGTCGGCCAGCCGCGCGGCCTCGTTGACCGCGTCACCAATCACCGTGTACTCATACCGGTTTTCGGCACCGATGTTGCCGGCGAAGACTCGGCCTGCCGAGACGCCGATGCCGAAGTCCACCACGGGTAGCTGGCGCAGCTGGGTGCCCAGAGCACGTGCCGTCGCCAAGGCCGCCGATGCCGGCTGGCGCGTCCGCAACGGCACCCCGAAGACGGCCAGCGCGGCGTCGCCGGCGAATTTGTTGATCAGCCCATTATGTTCGTCGACAGCGTCGACGACGATGCGGAAAAAGTCGTTGAGCACCTCGGCGACCTCTTGCGGCGGGCGGCTTTCCGTGAGCTGTGTCGAACCCACCAGGTCGATGAACAGAACCGCCGCTTCGACCACGTCTCCGGACAGTGATGCGCCCTCTTGAATGGCGCGATGGGCGACGTCCGTACCGACGTGGCGCCCGAACAGGTCGCGCAACCGGTCCCGTTCGGCGAGCCCGGCCACCATCCGGTTGAATCCCGTTTGCAGGCGCCCGATTTGGGAACGCTCGTACGCCCCGACGTAGGTCCCGATGCGGCCGTGTTCGACTTCCGCCATCGCGTCGACGACCTCGCCCACCGGATCCGAAATCGATCGCGACGTCAGAAGCATCGTCGGCAGCCCGAGAAGCAACGCTGCCAGCGACACCACCAAAACGGGCACATCCAACGATGCGGACTTCTGAATCAGCCACCCGGACGTGCGAAGAACGACCAGGGCCGCAATCGCCCCGATCGGAAGTGCGCTGCACAAAAACCACAGCAGAACCAGTCGCGCAAACACGCCCGGCACCGCCAGCCGAGGCTCGCAACCGAGCGTGGCGGCACGCACGATGGGCCGCAGGGTGCGCTGCACCAACAGCATCCCCATGCCGGCGGCAGCCGGTCCGCCCAGCAGCACACCGAGCCCTATGGGTACCAGAAGCTGGGCCCCACCACCAAGATTCAGCAGCGCGAAGATCGCGCCGGCCAGGCCCCAGGCCACCAATAGGATCACCGACTGGCGGCCGGCGATCTTCATTGCGGCGTCCCGTTGCTGCGGAGTCGGGTCGTCCCCGGCGACATACCAGCGCAGCGTGGGAGCCAGGCTTAAGGCACCGGCCACCGCGACGGCAACGATCCCCAGCGCAACGAACACCAGCACCACCGCCGTGTTCTTCTCGGCGAAGTAGACGTCGGCCGCGAAGGACGTTTGGCCCCTCAGCGGGATCAAGATGGCGGCCGCATCGATGACGGCCAGAATGTAGGCCAGCGCGAGCTGGATCGCATATTGAATCGATAGCCTGCGGGCGGACTTTGGTTGCCCTGACGGGGTCAAAACCCGACGCCAGTCCGTCTTGATCACCCTATTAAGGTAGCGGCGCGCGGCTCAGGCTCGTGCTAGGCACCGTTATTCGGCCCGCCCGAGTTCTGGCCCGGGATGTCGGTGATGGGTAAGTTGGGCATCGGCCTGGGCGAGGGTGTGTTGGGCAACGCCGGGATCTCGCCGGCCGGGATGTCGTGCAGTTCGTTGACGGGCGGCCCGTTCTCCCGACCGCCGTAACTGCTGCCGGGCGCGCGCTGCCCCAGCAGTTCGGTGACCGTCACCAAGCGGTACCCGTTGGCCTTGAGCACGGGGATGAACTGGTAGATCAGATCGACGGTGCTCGAATAGGTGTCATGAAACAACACCACCGAGCCCGGCTTGATGTACGTCATCAGCATGTACCGGGTCGCGCCCGTGTTGGAGTCGTTGATCCAGTCGAAAGGGATGATATCCCAGAGGATTTCGGCCAGCCCAAACCGACCCGCGGTCTGGCGCACCACCGGGTCGGACAGTCCGCCGGCGGGACGCCACAGCGACGGCGTCCGCCCGGTTGCGGCGGTGATCGCGTCGTTGGCCCTGGAGAACTGAGCGGCGATGTCCTCCGGGGGGATCGTCGTCATGTTGGGGTGTTCCCACGTGTGGTTGCCGAATTCCATGCCGGCGTCCGCGATGCGCTTGGCGCCGGCCGGGTTGGCGGCCACCTTGTTGCCGATCAGGAAGAACGTGGCCTTGGCGTCGTTGTCCTTCAGGATTTGCAGCAGCCGGTCGGTGTATGGCCCAGGCCCGTCGTCGAACGTCAGCGCGACGCACTTGACCACCGAGCAGCCGAGGTTGTCGGCGCGGGTCACGTGACCGGTAAGGCCGCCGATCACCAGCACCGCAGCGGCCGCCACGACACCCAAAACGGTCCGCCAGTAGCGCCAGGCCTGGCTATCGGGTCGTTTCGGCACAATGAAAGCTTATCGAAAGGAATCCCGCCGAAACGCGCCGTCAGTGTGGTCCGGCGATCTCCTCGAGCATCTCGGTAACCAGCGCGGCAATCGGCGACCGCTCGCTGCGCAGCAGGGTGATGTGGGCGAACAGCGGGTGGCCTTTGAGCTTCTCGATCACGGCCGCAACCCCGTCGTGGCGACCGACCCGCAAGTTGTCGCGCTGGGCGATGTCATGGGTCAAAACCACCCGCGATCCCGTCCCCAACCTGGACAACACGGTCAGCAGAACGTTCCGCTCCAGCGACTGCGCCTCGTCGACGATGACGAACGAGTCGTGCAACGAGCGACCCCGGATGTGGGTCAGCGGCAACACCTCGAGCATGCCGCGGGACAGCACCTCCTCCAGCACCGCCGGACTGGCCAAGCCCTCGAGGGTGTCGAAAACCGCCTGCGCCCAGGGGCCCATTTTTTCGCTCTCGCTACCGGGCAAATAGCCCAGCTCCTGGCCGCCCACGGCATACAGCGGACGGAAAACCACCACCTTGCGCTGGGTGCGCCGTTCCAGCACCGCCTCAAGTCCCGCGCACAACGCCAGCGCCGACTTGCCGGTGCCGGCCTTTCCGCCGAGCGACACGATGCCCACCGACTCGTCGAGCAGCAGGTCCAGCGCGACCCGCTGCTCGGCGGAGCGGCCGCGCAGCCCGAACACCTCGCGGTCACCGCGAACCAGCTGGACGCGTTTGGCGGCGGTGACCCGGCCAAGCGCGTGGGAGCTGCCGCCCAGCAGCCGAATGCCGGTGTGGCAGGGCAGGTCCCGAGCTTCGGCCAGATCGATCTCGCCGTCGGTGAACAGCGCGTCGATGTCCTCGGCCGCGGTCTCGATCTCGTGCATCCCCGACCATCCGGAGACCACGACATCCTGCGCGTGGTACTCGTCGGCGGCCAGGCCCACCGCAGCGGCCTTCACTCGCAGCGGAATGTCCTTGCTGACCAACGTAACTCGCCTGCCCTCGGCGGCGAGGTTGGCGGCGCAACTCAAGATACGGGAGTCGTTGCTGTCCGTGCGAAAGCCCGCGGGCAGTACCGCCGGGTCGGTGTGGTTGAGTTCAACGTGAAGCGTACCGCCTTGTGTCCCAACGGGAATGGGCTGATCCAGCCGTCCGTGCTCGAGCCGCAGGTCATCGAACAGGCGCAACGCCTGACGGGCGAACCACCCAAGCTCGTGGTGGTGCCGTTTGGCCTCCAGTTCGCTGATCACCACCAGCGGAACCACTACCTCGTGTTCGGCGAACCGACTGCACGCCCATGGATCGGACAGCAGCACGGAGGTGTCGAGCACATAGGTCCGGATATCGGTCACGAAGCGCTCCTCGAGCGGGTAAGCCCGCGCGGACCCGCACAGGCATGTCGGCGGGAGCCGCAGCACCAGGACCGGGGCCGGTCCTGCCGTTGTGGTGACGGGAGGTGCCGCCCTGGCAGCAGAGCATGTCGCTGGCCATCGAGAACGACGCTACTCTCGTCGCCGCTCGGCCGCCGCGCAGGCGCGCCGAGGCCGACATGGTGACGCGAAATACGCGCCGAGAGCTGTGCGCCAGGGCGCGAGGGGTCGGCTCAGCCGGCGACGAATTGCCTCAGCGCGGGCTCGTCGGCCAGCCCCCATGCGGTGATCCGGTCGGAGATCGCCTGCCGCAGCTGCGAAGCGCCGAAGATGCCGGCGTCGGCGACGTTTTTGACCTTGTCCTGGTAGGAGTCGATGTCGGCGCCCGGGACGTCCATGTCTGCGGCACGAGCGGCAATCGCCGCGATAGTCTCATCGCGGGCGTACTCGAGGCAGTGCTCGACGAGGTTGGAGAAGAACAGCTCGTGCCGCGCCTCGTCCCTGGCGATCCGGTCGATCAGGCCGGCCAGGACCGGCTCCTCGATCTGCGCGGCCAGGTTGCGACAGAAGACGGAGTGGCAACGTTCCGAGAACGCCATGTACACCAGGGTTTCGACCTGCGTGTAGGTGTCGGCGCGGTAGCCCTTCATCACGTATTGGACCCGGGCCTCCTCGTTGGCGGTCGGGTCGACCTCGCGGGTCACCACCAGGTATTCCCGCAGCGCGATGGCGTGCAGGTGCTCCTCTGCGGTCCACCGGCCCAGCCAGCGACCCCACCACTCCTCGAGAATGAAGTGCTCGACCAGCTCGCGGTGATGGCCGGCGAGGTTGTCCTTGAGCAGCAACAGGATCTCGCAGGCGTCCGTGATGGTCCTGGGCAACGTCATCTGGGACGGGTCCCAATCGCGTCCGCCGAGGAAGGCGAAGTTCTCGCCACGGTCGAACGGCACGTAATCGTGGGCGGACCAGATGTCCTCGGTGCCGAGGTGACGGTCCATGTTCGCCTCGACGACCGGCTCGAGTTCCAGGGTCAGCGCATTAGCGACAGGTTTCTGTGCCATAAAGTAACTGTAACTCGTATACACAGGTTTCGCGAAACCGCGGCCGCGTGTCGCGGCCAAGTGGTGACTTTGGTCCCTGAGACGGGTCCAGCCCGATCAGCGATCGACGAGCGTCCAGTCCTCTAGGCCCTCGTACAGCGGGAAATCCCTGGCCAGCCGCGTCACCCGCTGTCGCAGCGCGGAAACATCCACTCCCGGGCCAGCCCCGCTACCGCTTACCAGTGCGGTGGCGATGATGTCGGCGACCTCGGTGAACTCGGCGTCTCCGAAGCCGCGCGTCGCCAGCGCCGGCGTTCCCACCCGCAGGCCCGACGTAACCATCGGCGGCCGGGGGTCGTTGGGGACCGCGTTGCGATTAACCGTGATGCCGATGTCGTGGAGCAGATCCTCGGCCGCCTTCCCGTCCAGCGGAGAGTCGCGCAGGTCTACCAGCACCAAGTGGACGTCGGTGCCCCCGCTGACCACCGACACGCCGGCGTTGGCGACATCGGGAGCCAACAGCCGATCGGCGACGATGCGTGCCCCGGAAAGCGTGCGCTGCTGGCGGTCGGCGAATTCGGGGGTCGTGGCGATCTTGAGCGCGACCGCCTTGCCGGCGATGACGTGCATGAGCGGCCCGCCCTGCTGTCCGGGGAACACCGCCGAGTTGATGGCCTTGGCGTACTCCTGCTTGCCCAGGATCATGCCGGACCGGGCGCCGCCCAGCGTCTTGTGCACGGTGGTGGACACCACGTCCGCGTGCGGCACCGGCGACGGGTGCAGACCCACCGCGACCAGCCCCGCGAAGTGCGCCATGTCCACCCACAGCTTGGCGTCGACCTCGTCGGCGATCGACCGGAACGCAGCGAAGTCTAGGATCCGCGGGTAGGCCGACCAGCCGGCAATGATCACCTTGGGGCGAAACTCGAGCGCTTTGGCCCGAACCGCGTCCATGTCGACCAGGTGGGACTGCGGGTCGACGCCATAAAAGCCCGCGTCATACAGCTTGCCGGAGAAGTTGAGCTTCATGCCGTGCGTCAGGTGGCCGCCGTTGGCGAGGTCCAGACCAAGCAGGTGCTCCCCCGGCGACATCAGCGCGTGCAGCACCGCGGCGTTGGCCTGGGCACCCGAATGCGGCTGCACGTTCGCGAACTCGGCGCCGAAGAGCGCCTTCGCCCGGTCGCGGGCAATGTTCTCCACGACGTCGACGTGCTCGCAACCGCCGTAGTAGCGCCGGCCGGGTAATCCCTCGGCGTACTTGTTGGTCAGGACGCTGCCCTGGGCCTGCAGCACCGAGCGGGGCACGAAGTTCTCCGAAGCGATCATCTCGAGGGTGTCCCGTTGCCGGTGCAGTTCCTTGTCCAGCAACTCGGCTATGTCGGGGTCAACCTCGGCAAGCGGGGCCGACATCACGGAGGCCACCCCGGGGGCAGCAGTGCGAGCGTCAGGTGCGGCAGTCACGGGCGCCAGTCTATCCACCGGTGTCTTTCTGCCAGCCCAGCCGTCGAGCATTTGCCCCTCCCTGCAACACTGGCACTATGCCGCGGCTTAGCGAGCCGAGCCCGTATGTGGAGTTCGACCGAAAGCAATGGCGTGCGCTTCGCATGTCGACGCCGCTGGCCCTCACCGAAGAGGAACTGATCGGCCTGCGCGGTCTCGGTGAACAGATCGACCTGCTCGAAGTGGAAGAGGTTTACCTGCCGCTGGCCCGGCTCATCCACCTTCAGGTCGCCGCGCGCCAGCGGTTGTTTGCCGCAACGGCGGAATTCCTCGGCGAACCGCAACAAAACCCGGACCGGCCGGTGCCGTTCGTCATCGGCGTGGCCGGCAGCGTCGCGGTCGGCAAGTCAACGACCGCCCGCGTGTTGCAGGCGCTGTTGGCCCGCTGGGACCATCACCCCCGGGTGGACCTGGTCACCACCGACGGCTTTCTCTACCCGAACGCGGAGCTGGATCGGCGAAACCTCATGCACCGCAAAGGCTTTCCCGAGAGCTATAACCGTCGGGCGCTGATGCGTTTCGTGACCTCGATCAAGTCCGGTTCCGACTACGCGTGCGCGCCGGTGTATTCGCATCTGAAGTACGACATCATTCCCGGGGCCAAGCACGTGGTCCGTCATCCCGACATCTTGATCCTGGAGGGCCTCAACGTCTTGCAGACCGGTCCCACCCTGATGGTGTCGGACCTGTTCGACTTCTCCCTCTATGTGGACGCGAGGATCGAGGACATCGAGCAGTGGTACGTCTCGCGGTTCTTGTCGTTGCGCGGCACGGCGTTCGCCGACCCGGAGTCACACTTCCACCACTACTCGGCCCTCAACGACACGAAGGCGGTCGCCGCCGCACGCGAGATCTGGCGGTCGATCAACCGGCCCAATCTGGTCGAGAACATTCTGCCGACCCGTCCCCGTGCCACCCTGGTGCTGCGCAAGGACGCCGACCACTCCATCAACCGGCTGCGCCTGCGCAAGCTGTAGGAGTCAGGCCGCGAGGCGACGCACTCCCAGGTACTGCAGTCCGGCGAACGCCGCGGTGTACACACCGCTGGCCAGCGTCGCCGCGACCCCCGTTTCGGTCATCGGCACCGCGTCTGCGGCCACGATCGCGGCCAGGGTGTAGACGATGTTGGCCACGACGATCCCGATCCCGGCACGGCGCAGGTTGGGCAGCGCCGCGAGGCTGAACACGGCCAGGCCGGATAGCACGAAGAATGCCCCCAAGAGATATTCCTGGCCGGACATCAGGCCCGTCAGCGACGAGAGCGGGTCGGCGAAGAATGCGACGGCCAGACCGCACAATCCCGTCAACGTGGCATCGACACGCATGGCGAAACGCAGCAGGGAGTCGGACGAGTCGTATAGGGGTCGGGCTGTCAGCCCGGACGTAGCGGTCATGTGATTGCTCCTCGCGATGGCGGATGGGTCGAACAGGCTCCCACCCATACAACGACGAGGTATTTCTTCCGGCTATTCCCACTTGCGTCGAATGCAGACCGCGAGGCGCCGGTGCGATGCAGCCGCTGAGCCGGCAGCGTCTGCCGCTACTTGCCGTACCTGCGGTGCCGTTGGCTGTAGTCACGCAGCGCGCGCAGAAAATCGACCCGGCGAAATGCGGGCCAGTGCGCCTCGGTGAACCACATCTCCGAGTAGGCGCTTTGCCACAGCAAAAACCCGGACAGGCGTTGCTCCCCCGAGGTGCGGATCACCAGGTCTGGGTCGG
>NZ_JBKQOI010000312.1:0-18607 GCF_052145595.1 Mycobacterium sp.
GACTAGACGTCGTGGCGTTCGACGGACCCGGCCAAGGGGCGGCGTTGGAAGCAGGATTGCCGATGACGGCCGAGTGGCACAAGCCGGTCGGCGCTGTGCTTGACCATTTCGGTGTCGATGATGTGACCCTGATGGGGTTTTCGCTCGGCGGGTGCCTGGTCATGCGTGCCGCAGCGTACGAGCCGCGGGTGAGCCGTGTCATCGCCGACGACATTCTCACCGACTTCACCGCCTGCTTCGCCTACCGGTTGGCCGCGCCGCAAAAAGCGCTGGTGGTTAACGCCGGCCGGCTGCCCGCGGCCGTGGTGGACAGGTTGATAAACCGGGCCCGCAGCCGGAACTTGTTGGCCGACTGGGGCATCGGAAAGGCCGAAACGGTGTTTGGAGTCGACACCCCGGCCGAGGCGCTGGCCGCGGTGCGCGCCATGCGCACCGATGACGTCTCTTCCCGGATCACCCAAGACGTGTTGCTGATGGCCGGAGCCGAAGATCACTACGTGCCCCTCGCCCAGCTCGGTGCACAAATCCAGACCCTGACGAATGCCCGATCGGTGACTGCACGCTTGTTCACCCGCGCCGAGAGCGCTCAAAACCACTGCCAGATGGGGAACTTGGGGTTGTCCTTGCGAGTCATCCTCGGCTGGCTCGACGCCCATACTGGCACTACGGGCTGAACGCCGGACGGTCGGCGATCGACTGGTTTCAACCACCGCCGCATCTAACCAATCTGCAGCAACATCGCACCGGCCGACATGGAGGCCACCTACCGCGCTCAACACCCGAGACCAGCCGCCAGCTGAGTTCTTACATCACGAAGTCTCCGGACTCGCCGGGGCGGTTCACGATAACTGGGACTTGTGGTAATTGACGACTTTGGTGGCTACATGTCAGGCCATTTGGCTTGAACCGGGGCGAGTCAGCCTTTCGCCGGGGCGAGCTTGACCTTCAGATAGTGCGTGATGCCGGCTCGCTGAAAGGTGCGTCGGCGCCGCGGGGTCAGCGTTGGCAAGGCCGCCGCCGCGTCGACTACGTCGGGCTCCACCACCTCGTAGCGGTGTCCCTGGACCGAAATAGTTGCGCGCCCGGCGGCACGCACGTTCTGCAGCCAGTCCGCCCGCGTGCCACAGGGCAGCGGAATGACGAAACCGTCTTCCACCCGTTCCGCCACGACAGGGGTGGTGTACGTCTTGCCCGAGCGTCGACCGGTGTGCGTGATAGCCGCCGCATACCAGTGCTTGCGGCCGGCCAGCCGCATCATGACCGGGTTGAGGACATACCGATTTGAAACACGAACCGCGCCCCGCGGCGGGCGGGGCCAGCTTTCCGGTGCGACCGCCATTTTCTCGCCTTACATCGACGGGGTTTTCGAGGTTTTCGGGGCCGACGCTACAACGCAGGCAAGAGGTTTGGTACCGGCTGAGCGGATCGGTGACCTTGGCCCCCCGGGGGTGGGGACGAATGGCTCTCCCGGGGGCGATAGGTCCTCCGTCTAGCGTCGGTTGTATGAGCTCACAGCGGCGAGCGGTTGGCGCGCGCAGACGGTCGATGAGCCGAGAAGGGTGCTGAAATGCCGGATCGCTTGGATCGCTTAACACGTCTGGGAATCCTTGTCGGTGTCGACGGATCCGCGTGTTCACGTGCGGCGCTGCGGTGGGCCGCTGATGAGGCGGTGATGCGCAACGTCCCGCTCACGCTCGTGCACGTGCTGCACACCCCTGAGGGCTCGTGGTCGTCTTGGGGGCTGTCCACGTCTCCCCTTCCGGCCGATTTCGATCAAAAGCGGAAAGAACAGGCGCTGCAGGTGATGGATGAAGCCGTCACGCTCATCGAAGATGCGGCTGAGCACAGCAGTCCACTAACGATCAACACCGAACTGCTGTTCTCCCCGGTTGTTCCCACCCTGATCGACCTGGCCGACGAAGCCCAGATGATCGTCGTCGGAAGCCGCGGGCACAACGCATTACAGCGCGGATTGCTCGGATCGGTCAGCACCGGACTCATCCATCACGCCCGCTGCCCGGTCGCCGTCATCCACGACGACACCGATGAGCCGGCGCCGCCGCAGGGTCCGGTGGTGGTGGGCATCGACGGCTCGCCGGCATCGGAGTTGGCCACCGCCATCGCTTTCGAGGAAGCGTCGTGGCGCGGGGTCTATCTGGTGGTGCTGCACGTCTGGAGCGATGCCGATGGACCGGACGTGCCCGACGCCGACTGGTACGAGCGTCGCGCGGCCGCCCAGAAAACACTGGCCGAGCGGCTCGCGGGATGGCGGGAACATTACCCCGACGTGTCCGTACGCCCCAATATCGCCTTCAGTAACCCCGCGCGCCGTCTGATGAACCGCGCGGAGGGGGCCCAGCTCGTGGTCGTCGGCAGTCGCGGCCGCGGTGGGTTCCCCGGCATGCTGCTGGGTTCGGTGAGCAGCGCGGTCGTGCACGCGGTCCGCGCGCCGATTATCGTTGCGCGCCAAAGCTGATTACGCGCATGCGATGTCCCGGATCGATGTGCGTTCGGGCTGGTGCGCATTCGGCAACCGGGTGGCCGACTACCGGCGATGGGCGCGGGGGTCGCCCGGATAACGTCTCATCGGTCCGCACAGCTACTCGATCAAGGTTCACCCTGAATGCTCGGTGCTTGTGGTGCGCTCTTAACTTGTCGGTTCGCGTCGCCGTCGATGTCCACGACGTAATGTTCGAGCGGGGCCTGGACGCGACTTTTGATGCCGCGCAGCATTCCCCGCGTCATCAACGCCGTAATCGGCCCGGCGAGCTCGATTTCCACCAGGTCGCGACGGCGACGTACCCGCGTGCGACGGCGCACCAGCAGCCGGCAGCGGTCCTCTCCGCATGGAGCGATGTGAAACGACCACACCGCATCCCCGCTCGACAGCAGAGGGCTGCCCCTCAGCACGAGCAACCTCTCGGGTTCCACTTCCGCCACGGTCATCGTCACACCGGCACGAAGGCCCATCCAGCCCGTCGGCACCAGTCGCACCGAGTCGCCCGGCGCAAGCCGCGCCCA
This sequence comes from Mycobacterium sp., assembly GCF_052145595.1. Lineage (GTDB taxonomy): Bacteria > Actinomycetota > Actinomycetes > Mycobacteriales > Mycobacteriaceae > Mycobacterium. The sequence goes on from NZ_JBKQOI010000312.1 coordinate 3,022, forward strand.
TGCGGGATGCATGCCATCGGCGTTGCGGATGTGCAATCCGACGAGGTTTTCCAGCAGGTTGTAGCTATAGAGCCCGCCCCGGTCCTGCCCGAGTTGCAGCAGCCACGGCCACACCCGAGCCGCCGGCGCGTTGATCCATTCGGCCTCGGTGGTTTGCACCGCCGGTTCCTCGATCAGCTCATCGCCGGGCAACACCATCTGGGTTTCTTCTTTGGTTGCGCCCCAGTTGCGGAAATATTGCCTGCCCGCATACAACACCACGCCGGCCAGTGCTAATCGTCCTACGCTGCTCATGGCGCCAGCGTGCAACGCGCGAAATCCGGGCGGCTAGGGCCTGTGGTCCCTCACTCTACGGTCATTGGTCGTATAGACGTATAGAACTGTGCATAGAACTACGCATAGAAGGAGTCGAGGAGCTCCTTGTTCCGCTCGGCCACCACCGCGCGCTTATCGCTTCGCGGAATGCGGCGTGCGCAGGTGTCGCTTGCCAGGGTCACTCCTGCACCATGGCCCTTGCGTACGCCGTTGACGCGTGCGCGGTAGGGAAGGAGGCGGGAGTCACGGGACGGCCATCCCACGGAGGTCGTTGAGAGCCACCATCACGCCGCCGCCCCTGGCTCCTTCCGGATCTGGCTGACCGACGACAGAGAGATGCTGCTCCGGTCGAGCGCCGGTGAGTGACCATTCGGCGGCTGGTTCCTTAGCCCGATTCCCGGCGTGGGTTCCCAGCTAAACAGGCTGCACCGGGACGGTCTCGGAAACGTGGATCGAGCTTCGGTCTGTGTCCTCGTTACGACTGGCGAGAACCACCTCCGCCAATCCTGACTGATCGCCGAAGACTGTCGAACGACACAACGCCCAGTTGACTAACCCGCTAACCTCAGGCCACCGTCAGTAGACGGCCCACGACCGGGCAGCTCGGTCCCATGCTTGTGGGCCCTTCATCGTGGCAAGCGACAGTGTGTTGACCGCGTCAACACCGTTCAGTGTCTTCCCACGTCGCTTCGCGCACTTTCGAGTACTTTGGATTGCGCGAAACCACCGCTGAACTGCGAAGATCCGCCTCAGACTGACGGGTTCGATTCCCGGCAGCTCCACAGAGAAGATGCAGGATGACGAGGACGACTGACCGATCAGGTCGACGGCCGGACGACCGTCGCCCGAATCTAAAGACCCTGGTAGCGTGCGCGATCGCGCAGTGATAGTCGCAAGGGGACAAAGACCCCGAAGGAGGACAGGGAGAGAGGGAGCAGCGATGGATGGGGAGTGGTGGCGCGCGCTTGAAGCCCCGGTGGTCAGATGGATCATCATCGCGTTCGTGGTGATGGCGTTCGTCGCGTTCTACGTAGCGCCAGAGGACCGCCGTAAGGAGTTCTTCGTCGTCACCCTGTTAACCAGCCCGCTCGGACTTGTGGGCGCTGCAGTCTCCCAGCCGCGCGCCGCGACCAGGTAAAGGCCGGCGCGGCCATGAGCGATTTCTTGTTCGGTAATACTGCACGCCGGTTCCGCCAACGGCGGCAGGGGCGTGGATCCGACAAGGAGCGAGGTGCTGGCGGCGGATCCGCTAAGCAGTAACCGATCAACAGGTTCTCGGAAGGTGTCGGCTCGGCGCTTAAGGATTTCCTGGCGAAGTTTTCAGCCCGACCCCACTGGGAGAGTCACACCATGCTCACCGCAACAGGCCGTCGAAGACAACTGGCCAACCCGGGCCAACCTAGGTGATGACGCACAGCGCTAGAAAGATGGATACGACATTTCGGGCGGAATCCGCGCGCCAGCCTTAATCAAGTGGTCGTGCGACTCGAATCACCCTGTGCAGGTCGGTGTTTCGCTCTCATGCGTACAACGGTGTCGGTAGCAACGGATAGCAACTCGGATAGCAACGACATCTAATTCGTAGGTGTTCTGGACCGTCCGCAGACAGACGCAAATGTGCGCTGGTCTGCACAGATAGGACATCCACGGATGCCCACGGACGCCGAAAACGACACTGGGGGTCAAGTGGTCGCAGGTTCAAATCCTGTCAGCCCGACCCAAGAAAATGGTGTCTGACCTGCGGTAATGAGCGTCGAAGCGCTTCACCTAGATCTAATCATGCGACTGTTAGGGACTGTTGGGGACCACGCACGCCGCTGCGAGCACCTCGGAGCGCACTTGTCCGCTGGTCAAGTGGTCGCAGGTTCGGAACGATGCCGGGCGCAGCTCTACGGCGTGCTGTCGAGCACGGCTGTGAGGTAGAGAAACGTCGGCACGCAGTCGGTGTCCCACCAGGTAAAAGGGTTCGGGATTGTCAACGCGAGGAACGCCGCGCTGGGCGGGGTAACGACCTCCCATTCCAACTTGTTTGGCCATGGCGACGTTAACGCGGTCTTCGGGCTTTAATTCGGTGGTCGAGGCTGTCGTCGTCGATGTCGATTCTTACCCAGGCGATGTCGCCGGTGAAATGGTTGTCGGTGGGTCCGTAATCGGGGGATGTCGGATCCGTTCGCAGCCAACGTTTGTGGGGCTCGCCGGCGGGTACTGTTACTGACCGTGGCAGGCGGCGAACCGGGGAGTCAACCGATGCGGGAAGCGGGGACCCAGGAGCTCGGGGGCCTGACTGCTCCGCTGGTCGACCTCATTCGTCTCACGAGCACCGCGATGAGCCACGCGACGGCCGCCCTGTTCAGCATTGATCCTGCCGCGGCCGAGAGCATCGCTGCCGCCTATGAGACGGTGTCCGCGCTGCGTCGTGAGCTCGAGGACCATGCGGCGGTGCTCTTGGCACTTCGTGCCCAGTCGAGGGTGCCGGAGCTGCCGGTAACCATCGCGGCTGTCCACGTTAACGCCGAAGCCGAGCGCATGGGGCAACTGGCGCGCGAGGTCGCCGATATCGCCCGGACCCGGCGTGCCTGGGCGTCGATACCGGCTCCACTTCTGGGTGTGCTTCGTGAGCTGAGCGAGGGTTGCCTCGACACAGCTGCAAAGGCAGCCGATGTCGTGGAGTCGCACACGACGATCGGTGTGGCGGAGCTGACCCGGGGTGACGACAACATGAATCGGTTGCGGCACCTGCTGTATCAGCAGCTGTTGTCCAACTCCGGCGTGATCGACGCCGACGCGGCGATCGACCTCACGTTGGCCGCGCGCTGCTACGAACGTTTCGCGGAGCATGCAAAAGCGGTCGCGCATCGTGGTGCGTTGCTCGCCGTGGGGGCGCCAAGGGGCTGAGGGCAGTACGGCGACCGCGGTCTCGGCGAGGATCGAGTTACCCGACGGCGCCGTTCGGGCACGTGGCGGGTCGTGATGAACGCATCGGCGGCCGGGCGGTTGACCTGCTCGCCGATAGAGTTAGTGCGCGACGAAAGGGAGTCCTGGTGGCTGGTGCGGGGTGGCAGTTTTGGGTTGACCGGGGCGGTACGTTCACCGACATCGTGGCACGCCGGCCGGACGGGCGCCTGCTGACGCACAAGCTGCTGTCGGAGAATCCTGCGCGGTACCGCGACGCGGCGGTTGCCGGGATCGGTGCGCTGCTCGGGACCGCCGAAGGTGTGCCCGTGCCGGTCGCGCAAGTGGAGGCGGTGCGGATGGGCACCACCGTGGCGACAAATGCGCTGCTGGAGCGCAAGGGAGAGCGCACGCTGCTGGTGATCACCCGCGGTTTCGGCGACGCGCTGCGCATTGCCTACCAGAATCGCCCCCGCATTTTCGACCGGCACATTGTGCTGCCGGAGATGCTGTACGAGCGGGTCGTCGAGGTCGACGAGCGGATCGCGGCCAAGGGCACGGTGCTGCGCGCGCCGGATCTCGAGCTGCTGGGCGAGCAGCTGCGGCAGGCCTACGCCGACGGGATCCGCTCGGTCGCGGTGGTGTGCCTGCACAGTTACCTGTACCCGGTGCACGAGCGGGAGATCGGCAAGCTGGCCGAGCAGGTCGGCTTCGTTCAGATCTCGCTGTCATCCGAAGTCAGCCCGCTGATGAAACTGGTCCCGCGCGGGGACACCACCGTGGTCGACGCCTACCTGTCCCCGGTGCTGCGCCGCTATGTGAACCAGGTGTCAGACCAGATGCGTGGCGTGCGGTTGATGTTCATGCAGTCCAATGGTGGGCTGGCCGAGGCAGGGCATTTCCGCGGCAAGGACGCGATCTTGTCGGGTCCCGCTGGGGGCATCGTCGGCATGGTGCGGATGTCGGCACTGGCCGGGTTTGACCATGTCATCGGCTTCGACATGGGCGGCACCTCCACTGACGTATCGCACTATGCCGGTGAGTACGAGCGTGTGTTCAACACCCAGGTGGCCGGGGTCCGGCTGCGCGCTCCGATGCTGGACATCCATACGGTGGCCGCGGGCGGTGGGTCGATCCTGCATTTCGACGGCACCCGCTATCGGGTCGGCCCGGACTCGGCCGGCGCCGACCCGGGCCCGGCCTGCTACCGCGGCGACGGTCCGCTCACCGTCACCGATGCAAACGTCATGCTCGGCTGCATCCAGCCCGCGCACTTCCCGGCCGTGTTCGGTCCCAGCGGCGAGCAGCCGCTGGATGACGAGATCGTGCGGCGCCGCTTCACCGAGCTGGCCGCCGCCATCCGGACGGCCACCGGTGTTGAGCGGTCGCCCGAGCAGGTCGCCGAGGGGTTCCTGCGGATCGCGGTGGCGAACATGGCCAACGCGGTCAAGAAGATCTCCGTCCAAAAGGGACACGACGTGACCCGGTACGTGCTGACCACGTTCGGCGGCGCCGGCGGGCAGCACGCGTGTGCGGTCGCGGATGCGCTCGGTATCCGCACCGTGCTCGTCCCGCCGATGGCTGGCGTGCTCTCTGCGCTTGGGATCGGCCTGGCCGACACCACCGCGATGCGGGAGCAGTCGGTGGAGATCCGGCTTGAGACCGCCACCCTGGAGAGGTTGGCCACGCTCGCGGACTCCCTCGAGCAGTCCGCGCGTACCGAGCTGCTTGACGAGGGCATCCCGGCCGAGCGGATCCGGGTGGTTCGCCGGGTGCACCTGCGCTACGACGGAACCGATACCGCGGTCCCGGTTGAACTCGGTGGGCTTGAGGCCATGACCACAGCGTTCGAAGCCACCCACCGTGCGATGTACTCATTTTTGATGGACCGTCCGCTGATCGCCGGAGCGATCTCGGTGGAGGCGACCGGGCTCACCGAGCAACCCGATCTGTCCTACCTGGGTGATCAGGTCGCCGACAGCGCCGGCTCGCTCGAAACCGTCCGGGTCTACTCGGGCGGATTGTGGCGCGAAGCCCCCCTGCGTCACCGGGAGCGGATGCGGCCAGGGGAGACTATGACCGGCCCGGCGATCATCGCCGAGGCCAACGCCACCACCGTCGTCGACAATGGCTGGCAGGCGACGATGACCCGGTCCGGGCATCTGCTCGCCGAGCGGGTGGTAGCCCCCGTGCAGCCCGATGCGGGCACCGAGGCCGATCCGGTGCTCCTGGAGATCTTCAACAACCTGTTCATGTCGATCGCCGAGCAGATGGGCTTCCGGCTGGAGGCGACTGCCCAGTCGGTGAATATCCGTGAGCGGCTGGACTTCTCGTGCGCGCTGTTCGATCCGCACGGCGACCTGGTCGCCAATGCACCGCACATTCCGGTACATCTCGGCTCGATGGGCGCCACCGTCAGGGAAGTCATCCGCCGCCGGGTCGGCGTAATGAGGCCCGGTGACGTGTACGCGGTCAACGACCCTTACCACGGCGGTACCCACCTGCCGGATATCACCGTGGTGACCCCGGTCTTCGACGCTGCGGGCGAGCACGTCCTGTTCTTTGTCGCTTCACGCGGGCACCATGCCGAAATCGGCGGGATCACCCCCGGCTCCATGCCCGCGAACAGCCACGAAATTCACCAAGAAGGCGTGCTGTTCGACAACTGGCTGCTGGCAGAAAACGGACAGTTCGGCGAAACGGCGACCCGGCGCCTACTCACCGAAGCGCCCTTCCCATCCCGCAATCCCGATACCAACCTCGCCGATCTCTGCGCCCAGATCGCCGCCAACCAGAAGGGCGTCGACGAGGTCCGCAAGATGATCGACCACTTCGGTCTCGATGTCGTCCAGGCCTACATGCGCCACGTCCAGGACAACGCCGAGGAAGCGGTCCGCCGGGTCATCGACAGGCTCGACTACGGCGAATACCGCTACACCATGGATTCCGGCGCGACGATCGCCGTGCGCGTCATCGTCCACCGCGCCAGTCGCAGCGCGACCATCGACTTCACCGGAACCTCTCCCCAGCTGGACACGAACTTCAACGCGCCATCGTCGGTGGCGACCGCCGCAGTGCTCTACGTGTTCCGGACCCTGGTCGCCGAGGAGATCCCCCTCAACGACGGCTGCCTGCGCCCGCTGCACATCGTCATCCCGGAAGGGACGATGCTCGCACCGACCTACCCGGCTGCGGTTGTCGCCGGCAACGTCGAAACCTCACAGGCCATCACCGGCGCGCTGTTCGCCGCGCTGCGTGTGCAGGCCGAGGGAGCCGGGACGATGAACAACGTCACCTTCGGCAACGAGCGGCACCAGTATTACGAAACCCTCGGATCCGGTTCTGGGGCCGGCGACGGGTTCGACGGGGCGTCCGTGGTGCAGACGCACATGACAAACTCGCGGCTCACTGATCCGGAAGTGCTCGAATGGCGTTTCCCCGTGCTGCTGCGGCAGTTCGGCATCCGTCGCGGCAGCGGTGGTGCCGGACGATGGCGCGGCGGTGACGGCGCCGTCCGTCGGATCCAGTTCACCGAACCGATGGTTGTGAGCACGTTGTCCGGGCATCGGCGAGTAGCGCCCTACGGTATGGCTGGCGGCTCACCCGGGGCGCTGGGACGCAACCGCGTAGAACGCGCCGACGGCAACACCGTCGAGCTGGCCGGGTGCGACTCGACCGAAGTCCAGCCCGGCGACACACTGGTCATCGAAACCCCCGGCGGCGGCGGATACGGCACACCCTGATCGTATAGATCGCATAGGTATCGATGAGCACGTCCTCCGGCGCCGTGTGAGCCGGGGAGGAAGCGTTAGCGCTAGCGGCAATTTGACCGAGGCGTCCCTGCGCGAGGCGTTCGGGCATTCCCCATGGGCGTGATCGCGATCGCCGCTGAGGTAGTCGGCGCTCGGGTGGGACTGGCGGCCAGCACATTCGTGCGGGTATTACTGGGATCCGCCGCTGGTGTCGTTCTGTGTGCAGAATACGTCCACCACATGGCCGAAGCTGAAGGACGTTCCGCGGCTGGGCATCAGTGTTCTGGGCGAGTCGCACGACGAGGCGGCGCGCAAGCTGACCGCGCGTACCGGCGACTGATTCGCGCGGTTGCAGGCCATCTCGACCGAGAACGGTGCGGTGTTCATCGAAGGCACCAGCGTCTGGTAGGAAAGCTCGATCGAGCAGTTAGTTCCAGCCGGCGATCCACCATCGTGATCCTGGGGTCAACGACATCACCGTTCACGCCGAGGTGCTACCAATTATGTTCCACCGCAGCATATTTCGCCGCCTAGGCGTCTAATCAGCGCCTACTGGCGATGGAACGGTGAAATCGCCCTCGAACGGCGTCGGCCGGCAGCCGATAGGTATTGTGCCGGGTCTCGTTGTCGAGGTCTGCGGTACGGATGAGGCGGGCCGTGTGGACCTGCGTGCGCACAAGTCGGCGTCTACCACCGCCGGCGTGGCCGCGACCAGTGCAAGCGCACCTGCTGACCGGGGCGGATCTGCGCGACCCGGTCGACGTCGTGATCGGTAACCACACCGATCACCGGATAGCTGCCGGTCACCGGATGATCGGGGCCGAGGATCACCGGCAACCCGTCGGGCAGCACCTGAATCGCGCCGCGGGTCGCACCCTCGCTCGGCAGCTGGCGATCCGGCCAGCGGTGCTGCAGCGGCCGGCCGTCCAGCCGCATACCAACCCGGTCGCTGCGGTCGGAGGCCACCCACTCGCTGTGTACCAGTGCGTCGGGATCGATGAACCAGTCGTCGCGCGGCCCGGGCACCACGTTGAGCTCGATCGGGTCCTCGGTGAACGACGCCACCGGCGCCTGGTCCAGTTCGGGAAAGTCCGTGGTGTGCTCGCCGACGGGCAGCACGTCGCCGGGCTGCAGGGGCTGCGGACCGATCCCCGACATCACGTCGAAGCTGCGCGAGCCGAGCACCGGTTCGACATCGATTCCGCCGCGCACCGCCAGGTACGTGCGCAGCCCGTAGTGCGGCGAGCCCAGCGAGATCACCTGGCCGTCATGTGCGTAGTGAATGCTGTTGATGCCGAAGGGGATTCCGTTTACCGCGGGGTCGGTGTCGGCGCCGGTCACAGCGATTGCGACGTCGCCGCCGCGCACCCGTGCGGTCAGCCCGCCGAAGGTCACCTCGATCGTGGCCCGGTCGGCGGGGTTGGACACCAGCCGGTTGGCCAGCGTATGCGAGCGCCTATCCGCGGCGCCGGAGCGGGTGACCCCAAGATGGGCCAGGCCGGGCCGGCCGAGGTCTTCGATCAGGGCCAGCGGCCCGGTGCGCATGATTTCGAGCGTCGGCGGACGGGAGCGAAGCGACTGGGTGGTGAACTCGGTCGTCATCGCGCCTCCCAGGATTGCACCCACTTGCGGGGCGTCAGCAGCGCCGGATCGGGGCGGTGGACGTCCCACACCACCGCATCGGTCTGCCCGATCAGCGGCCAGCCCCCGGGGGATTCGCGCGGATAGATGCCGCTGAACTCGCCGGCAAACCCGACGGAACCTGCGGGCACCTTGGTCCGCGCCTCGTCCCGCCGTAGGACTTGCAGTCGCGCGTCACCACCGACGAGGTACGCCAACCCCGACGCAGCGCGCCACGGCGTACCGGTATGTGCGGCGACGACGCCCGCCTCGTCGAGTCCGGGGTGTGCCGCCACGTCGGCGAGGTCAGCGCCGTCATGGACGACCTCGATCACGACGTCGGCGACGGCCGGCGGTTCGACGGCGTAGGACGGTTCCGCATGCAGCTCCTCGATGCGCTGGCGGATACGGAGGAGGTAGCGACGGCTTTCGACCTTGATCAGCAAGGTGCGTGATGCGGACACGAGGTCCACCACGCCGAGAAGGTCGGCGGCCCGAAGTGCGTCGGCCCATGCGAGCACCTCGGCGGTGCTGTCGAAGTCCAGCAGCAGGGCATGGTCGCCGTAGTCGAGCACTCTTAAACCCATTGCGACGGTCATACATTGAACTTACCGCCGAGTAACCGTTGGCGCCGCAAACTTTCGAGCCTTGCCGGAGGTGCCTTACCAAAGGCTCAGGGTGCCAGCCGGCACCATCATCGAGCCGATATGGTCCCGAATGAGCAACGACATAGGACGCTGCCGGCCGGACGTCCTTCAGTACATCGCCTATTGCTACGGACGAGTTCTGCTCGACTCGAAGTAGGATTGGCTGCGCAATAACCTGGGGGCAAGGGTGCAACAGCTCGGACGATGATCCGCCTCATCATTTCGACCGTGCTGGTGCTGGCCTGTTTTGGCTGACCCCGACAACGCTGTATGTGCACGCGAGTATGAGGTTGCCGATTTTTCTACCGTATGTCGTGTTTTCTCACGTGCTTAACAAGGTGTGGCGCCGCCATCGGCTGCGTCAGCACGGCCTCGACCCCTATCTCGTCGACGAACACGTCCGCTCGCGCGACGCCCACATCCGCCGTGCGTACATCGAACGCTGCGGCCCCCCGGCACCAACGCACCGGCGGGATGATCGGCCGCCTGGCACATCTGATCCGCTTCGCCGCGATCCGCAGCATGCTTTCGACGAAACCGACAGTGTCACCAGAGATCTGATGGACACCGTGCTCATCGATTACGCCGCCAAACATCGGCGCAGCGCAACGTCAGCTGACGGGCCTACCGCACCGTCGTGGCCCCGGGGACCGACGGCGCCGTTACCCCTAACCGTCACACCGTTTCACACCCAAACCGTTCAGTCCTACCTCGATCGCCTCGCACACGCCAACCACCTGCGCCCCGCACAGTTGCGGCGCTACCTGACCGACGGTCCAGCTATCTGCTGTCCCCGACAGGACTGGTTGGCCAGGGCCAGCAGATAGCTGTTGCACGTACCGCGTGCTGGCCTGACGGGCTGACAGAGGCAGACCGTGGGGCCACCCGACAGCGATGCGCTGCTGGGGTAGCGCCGTTTCAGGTGACGCCCGGGAACCAGTGCCCGACGACACGGGAGATTTCGATGTAGAGCGGGATCCCGATCGTGACGGTATACGAAAACGTCAAACCCAGCGATGCGGCCAGAGGCAAGGTCGGGCTCGCCTCGGGGATCGCCAGACGCTGGACCGCGGGGACGGTGATGTACGAGGCCGCGCCGCACAGCACTGCGAATAGGACGTAGGTTCCCGGCTTGAAGTGGGTGTCGGTGAGGTAGGCGTAGCTGTAGGCGACGGTAATCCCGAGCGTCGCAAACAGGTTCGGCGCCAATAGGCCGAAGAAGATGAAGCCGCGGCCGGCGGTCTTCAGGTCCCTCAACTTGCGGGACGCCGTCATACCCATCTCGAGCAAGAACAGGGTGAGCGCGCCCTCGAACGCCGCTACGAAGAAAGTGTCGTTGTCGTGGACGACCTTTTGTCCCTGCAACGTACTGATGAAGCCGATGGTGATGCCGCCGACGAGGAGACAGAGCCCCGGATTGAGGAAGACTTCCTGCAGCAGCCTTGCGTGAGAACACGGACGGCTTCTTGCCATTGCCCTTGACCCCATTGACCTGGTCGACGCCATCGGCCTCGTCCCACTGCGGATGCTCCCGCTTTTCCAGCGAGATCTCCAACTCCTGCTCGATCCCCCGCTCGTGGTGGGTGTCAAGGCCATCTCCGTGAGCTGGCTCGGTGGCCGCGGCGGGCCCGACCCCGACCGTCGCCGGGGGGTGTAGCCGGGTTCGTCGGGCATGAACCCCGCCGCGTCCATCCCCCTGTGCCGCAGGAGCGCCACCAGGTACAGGGCCAGAAGGCAGCCGGGAATTTCCATGACAGCCAGCATGACCGGCATGTAGGCGTTGAAGGCGATGCCTACGCTGATAAGGACGGCCACGCAGGTGGCAAAGGTCCCTGCCGAGTCCGACCCCTAGTAACCGGCGACCGTCGCCCTGTCGACTTGCCGCATAGCAGTCATGCGGCTCAGCAGGAAGTAGGCGACGATACCGATCACGAAGTTCAAGACGAAGCCCAAGAGCATGAATCCAGCGATGTTGTCGATGTCCGACGGCTTGATCTTGGCGAGCTCTTCACCCCCCCGTGCCAGCCGATGGCCAGCAGCAGGTACATGGTCAGTCCCTGGTAGATCACGTAGGGGAACTCAAACCGCACCTTCAGGATTGGGATCAAGAACCCGAGATAGAAGAACAGCAACAGCGGCTTGAACAGGTTGTGGGTGAAGTTCTGCCAGAATTCGTAGAGCATTACTGCCTACCTTGATTCGCGCGGCGGCGAGAAATCTGGTGACCGCCAGGCCGGCAGCCACCTACGGCGTGCATGATCTGCAGGACCGCGCAGGTGGACAGGGTGTCGTGGGGCAGGCCTGCACGTTCGAGATCGGAAACCTTGTGTTCGAGGTCACTGATGGCACTCACAGTGTTGCTCCTCGTCGGGTGTGGTTGTCGGCGTCGCTTCGTGCGGGGGCGAGTCGTTGTTTAAGGTTGCCGAGTTGTTGGCGCAGGACATCGGGAAGTTTGTTGCCGCCGATGGTGGCGTACCACTCGTCGATCGATTCGAGCTCGCTTGCCCACTCGCTCGGGTCGACGTTAAGTGCGGCAAGGATTTTCGTGTCGTCATATGCGCATCTGTCCAGACCGTCGAGATCGAGGCTGTCGAGGAAGGGGACGTCGCCGATCGGCGTCCTGAGGGCGTCGATGCTGCCCTCGATGCGCTGCAGCGCCCATTTGAGGACGCGCGAGTTGTCGCCGAACCCCGGCCACAGGAACGTGCCGTCATCGCCGCGGCGGAACCAGTTGACGTAGAAGATTTTCGGCAACAGGTCCGGGTTTGCGTTCGCGCCGATGTCGAGCCAATGCTGAAAGTAGTCGCCGACGTGGTAGCCGAGGAACGGCAGCATCGCCATCGGGTCGCGGCGCACGACGCCCACTGTGCCGGTGGCGGCGGCGGTGGTTTCCGAGGACAGGGTGGAGGCGAGGAACACCCCGTGCTGCCAGCTCAGCGATTGGGTGACCAGCGGAATGGTGTCGGCGCGGCGGCCGCCGAAGAAGATCGCCGAGATTGGCACGCCGGCGGGGTCGGTCCATTCGGGGGCGACGGTGGGGCATTGCGCGATGGGGGTGCAGTAGCGCGAGTTGGGGTGCGCGGCCGGCTCTTTCGACTGCGGTGTCCAATCGCGGCGTTTCCAGTCGGTGAGGTGGGCGGGCGTGTCGGCGGTCATCCCTTCCCACCAGATGTCGCCGTCGTCGGTGAGGGCGACGTTGGTGAAGATGGAGTTGCCGCGCTCGATGGTCGCCATCGCGTGCGGGTTGGTGAGGACGCCGGTGCCGGGGGCGACGCCGAAGAACCCAGCCTCGGGGTTGACGGCGTAGAGACGACCATCACCACCGAATCGCATCCAGGCGATGTCGTCGCCGATGGTTTCGGCGGTCCAGCCGTTTAGCGTGGGTGCCAGCATCGCCAGGTTCGTTTTCCCGCACGAGGAGGGGAACGCGGCGGCGATGTAGTGCACCCGCTGCTCGGGGGAGGTGAGTTTGAGGATCAGCATGTGCTCGGCGAGCCAGCCTTCTTCGTGGGCCATCTTGGAGGCGATGCGCAGCGCGTAGCACTTCTTGCCCAGCAGGGCGTTGCCGCCATAGCCGGATCCGTAGCTCCAGATCGTGCGTTCCTCGGGGAAATGGGTGATGTATTTGGTGTGGTCACACGGCCACGCCACGTCGTGCTGCCCGGGGTGCAGGGGTGCGCCGACCGAGTGCAGGCATCGGACGAAGTCGGCGCCGGTGTCGAGCTTGTTCCACACCGGTGTTCCGGAGCGGGTCATGATTTGCATGCAGACCGCGACGTATTCGGAGTCGGTGATCTGGACACCGAACTTGGGTTCGGCGGCATCCAGCGGCCCCATGCAGAACGCGATCACGTACATGGTGCGGCCGGCCATCGCACCGCGAAACTCCTCGGTCAACACGGTTTTCATGTCGACGGGATCCATCCAGTTATTGGTGGGCCCCGCATCGGAGGAAAGCTCCGAGCAGATGAAGGTGCGGTCCTCCACCCGCGCGACATCCTCGGGGTCCGACGTGCACCAGAAGGAGTTGGGCTTTTTCGACAGCGGGACGAAGGTTCCCTTGTCCACGAGAAGTGTGGTCAGCCTGCGCCATTCGCCGTCGGAGCCGTCGCACCAGACGACCGTGTCGGGGGTGGTCAGGTCGGCCACGGTGTGGACCCAGTCGACGATCGCGGTAGCGGTGGTCGGCGCGGTGTCGAGGCCGGTGACGCTGGCAGTGGTCATGATGGTTGTCCTCCGAGATGTCGGTATTGGGGCCTGGTTACAGGTTTGTGCTATCGGCGCCGGTACGGGCGATGCGGGGGATGGTCGCCTAGGGCCCGCGCCACCTCCCTGGCCACGGCGGGCACCAGCAACGGATCGTCCAGCGCAGGCATGATCCGGTCGGGCGAGGTGACCAGCGCCAGCCCCCGAGCACACGCGGCGAGTACGTCAATCGTCAAGCTCGCACAGTTGCGCCCACACAAGGCGCTGAGCAAGCCGGGCAGCACCAGTGCGCCGTAGTCGAACGGTTCGCGCGGCAGTGTCAGCGTGCGCCCGGGCGCGCAGGTGTTGGGCGCAGTGCCGGCCAGGTCGATCAGGATGTCGTTGTGCGCCATGATGCCGCGCAGTGGATATGCCTGCGCGTCGCGCTTGTTCCAGCTGGTGAGCATCCCGCCTCCCGCGGCGAGCAGCAGCGGCCCGAGCCACGGAAGGACCTCGGCGCCGGTCACCACGATTCGGCCGCGTCGCGGCGCGACACCGCGACAGCGCAGTGCGCTGATCGCCGCGGCCCCCAGCGCCGCGGCGACCACATCGAGCTCGCTGATGACCACCGGACCCTTCAGGCTGGCTACCGTGCGCTGCACCCTCGCCGATTCCGAGGACCCCGTCCCGACAACGAACACCACCGACACCCGCGACGGCAATCCCACGATCCGCGCGGCCACGGCGTCGGCGCGGGCCAGGGGCAGGCACGACGCGCGGATGGGGGTTCGATCGCAAACCAGGGCTACGTAGCCCTCCATCGCCGTCCACGCCGAGCGGTCCAAACCCTCTGCGCAGGTTTGTGGCCGGGGCGCGGCCACCCCGATGACACCGACGTCGATACCGGTGACATCCGAACCGGTCTGCACTGCCGCGGCGCCGTTCTCGTTGGGGTTGCTTGTCACCGTTGACGTTCCTTTTCGCAAAACCCGATCCCGCAAAGTACGCATGTTAGAAAATCTGCAAGTAGTGGGCGGGGTGGACCGCTGGCCTCTGCCACGCGTTCAGCCCGGCGACTCGGCCACCAGGACCGACTCGGGGAGATCTTCGAGAAGTTCGGCCTGACCCGCAACGACTCCGGTCAGGATTGCCCGGGCGACCCTCAACAGCTCGGCTACCTGCGGCGAGGTCAGGGCATAGGACACCGACAACCCCTCCCGGCGAGCGGTGACCAGACCGGTGCGACGCAGGATGGATAGCTGTTGAGACAGATTGGCCGGCTCGATGCCGACCTCGGGCAGCATCTCGGAGACCGCGTATTCACGTGTGCTGAGCAGCTCCAGAACCCGGATGCGGGCCGGATGACCCAGCGTCTTGAAGAACTCCGCCTTCATCCGATACAGCGGCTGACGCGAGTCCGCCACAATGCCCTCCCATTCGCAATCGCCACTGTTGTAGCTAGTTGCGAACCTTAGCAAATCACTGTGGACTGTTGGTGGATGGAAATGGTGTCGGTGGTCACAGGTCGTCGCCGGCGTACGCGTCGGTCCGCATCGGATGCCAGTCTTCCGGCCAGTGCGTCTGCCGGACCAGCCGGCGCGGCCGCGGATGCCAACTGACACTGACGATGTGGAATCACGATCCTGACCGGCTGCGTGATGTGGCGGACTACGCGGGCCGTGGCCGTGCAGTATGGAAGCCGCGATTCCACGTGCTGGCTGTGCCCGGGCCCTCCGGTTACCTCTTCAATTCGGCCGCGTTGGACGAACGAACGCCGTGCCATCCGGGTGCGCGACAGGCCCCGGGAGAGTCCACCCCGGATTTCCTCGTGCGGGCAATGAGGGGGTCTACCATCGGCAATCATCATGAGTACGACCTATTGGCGTGGCGCGGCCGAGGACGAGGCGATGCAGGACGAGCACCGCTTCGTCTGGACGGCGATGCTGGACACTATCGATGTCGACCTCGCCGGGATGCGGGTGCTCGACGTCGGCTGCAACCGGGGAGGCTTTCTGCGGCTGCTCGCCGACGACTGCCGTATCAAAGAAGGCTTCGGCTACGATCCAGCGGCGGGCGCGATCGAGGACGCACGTCGCTTGGCGGGGACGCGCCCGCTGCGGTTCGAGGCCGCCGCAGCGCCACCCGCGGCGTGGAGTGGCTTCGATGTGGCGTTTA
>NZ_JBKQOI010000313.1:0-24696 GCF_052145595.1 Mycobacterium sp.
TGTACGGGTTGTCCGTATTGGCCGGCGTCAAGGCTGGCGAAAAGGTCTTGGTGCATGCCGCCACCGGCGGGGTTGGCATGGCGGCGGTGCAGTTGGCTCGGCATTGGGGTGCAGAGGTTTTCGCGACCGCCAGCCGCGGCAAGTGGGACACGTTGCGCGCGATGGGCTTTGACGACGACCATATCGGCGATTCTCGGTCGTTGGAATTCGAACAGAAGTTTCTCGCGACCACCGACGGTGCCGGTGTCGATGTGGTGCTCAACTCGCTGGCGGGCGAGTTCCTCGACGCCTCACTGCGATTGCTGGTCCGTGGCGGGCGCTTCATCGAGATGGGCAAGACCGACCCGCGCGATCCCCAGCTGATCGCAACCGAACACCAGGGAGTGCGATACCGGGCATTCGACCTGATCGAGGCCGGACCCGACGGCATAGCAGCGATGCTGGCCGAGTTGATGGAATTGTTCGGCGCTGATGCGTTGGCGCCGTTGCCGGTCACGACTTTTGATGTGCGGTGCGCTTCGGCGGCGTATCGCTATGTCAGTCAGGCCCGCCAGATCGGCAAGGTGGTGCTGACCCAGGGCGGTGGCCTGGCCGGGGGCAGCGTGGTGATCACCGGGGGTACCGGGATGGCCGGTTCGGCGCTGGCCGCTCATCTGGTGGCTCGCTACGGGGTGGCCCATGTCGTGTTGGTCAGCCGCAGCGGCGCCGACGCCGAGGGCGTCGCGGAGTTGGTGGCCCGGCTCGAAGACGGTGGGGCACAGGTAACAGTGGCGGCCTGCGATGTCGCCGATCGCGACGCGGTCGCGGCCCTGATTGCAGAACTGCCGGCCGACTGTCCGCTCAAGGGTGTGTTCCATGCCGCGGGGGCCCTCGATGACGGGTTGATCGCGTCGTTGACGCCGGAGCGGGTGGATGCGGTGTTGCGGGCCAAAGTCGATGGGGCCTGGAACTTGCATGAGCTCACCCGGTATCTGGATTTGTCGGCGTTCGTGATGTTTTCGTCGATGGCCGGCATCGTGGGGACCCCGGGCCAGGCCAACTACGCGGCGGCCAACAGTTTTCTGGACGGGTTGGCCGCCTACCGGCGCTCCCATGGCCTGGCCGGGTTGTCGGTGGCCTGGGGGCTGTGGGAACAGACCAGCGCAATGACCCAACACCTGGCGGATCGCGACAAGGCCCGCATGAGCCGGGTCGGGCTGGCGCCCATGCCAACCGAGCAGGCACTGGGGCTGTTGGATACCGCGATGCTCACCGATCGTCCCGTGCTGGCGGCCACCCGCCTCGACCCTGCCGCGCTGGCCGGCCACAGCGCGGCGCTGCCACCGCTGCTGAGTCAATTGGTCAATCGCCCCACCCGACGTGTCATCGATGAAACCGACGCGACGGCGGCCTCGATGACGAGCCTCGTGGCACGCCTACAAGGTCTGTCCGCTGAGCAGCGGCACTACGAACTGGTGAACCTGGTCTGCGCCAACGCTGCCACTGTGTTGGGCCACGCGAGCGCAGCAGACATCAACGCCGGCAGCGTTTTTCAAGGCCTCGGTTTTGACTCGCTGACCGCCGTCGAATTACGCAACCGGCTCAAAACCGCTACTGGACTCAGTCTTTCGCCCACGCTGATCTTCGACTACCCGACCCCCGTGGTGCTGGCAGAACATCTCGACGGCCGGCTGGGGGTCACCACCACGGGCGGCGGCCAACCCAACCTGATGGCCCGCTTCAACGACATCGCCCGCGAACTGCAAACGCTGCTCAGCCAACCCGACTGGAAAGCCGAAGACAAACCGCACCTGACCGCCCGCATCCAAGCCCTGCTGGCGACGCTAGGCGCGCACCTCGGCCCCGAGGGCCCCCAGGATGCCGGCGACGAGGACCTCGACACCGCCACCGAAAGCCAGCTCTTCGCCATCCTCGACGAAGAACTCGGCCGATAAGAGACAAGGAGCATCAGTGTCGGGCACCGACAAGCACGTTGACTACCTGAAGCGCCTCACCGCGGATCTGCGGCGCACTCGGCGGCGGCTGTCGGAGCTGGAAGGCAAGCTGTCCGAGCCGATAGCGGTGGTGGGGATGGCGTGCCGTTATCCGGGCGGTGTGGATTCGCCCGAGGGCTTGTGGGACATGGTGATCGAGGGCCGCGACGCGGTGTCGGACTTTCCCACGGACCGGGGCTGGGACATAGCGGGCTTGTACGACCCGGACCCCGACACCCCAGGCAAAATGTACGTGCGCCAGGGCTCATTCCTCGCCGACGTGAGCGACTTCGATGCCGCATTCTTTGGTGTCGGGCCCAGCGAGGCGCTGGCGATGGATCCGCAGCAGCGGTTGATGCTGGAGCTGTCGTGGGAAGCGTTGGAGCGGGCTGGGATTGACCCGACAGCGTTACGCGGTTCGGCGACGGGCGTCTACGCCGGCGTAATCCATGATAGCTACGGGGGCCTGATGGAGGGGGAGCTGGAGAGCTACGGGCTCACCGGCTCGACGCTGAGCGTGGTTTCGGGACGGGTGTCGTACGTGCTTGGCCTGGAAGGCCCGGCGGTGTCGGTCGATACGGCGTGTTCGTCTTCGTTGGTCGCATTGCATTTGGCGGCGCGCTCGTTGCGGTCGGGGGAGTGTGACCTCGCGCTGGTCGGCGGTTTGACGGTGATGCCCACCCCAGGGCCATTTGTGGAATTCAGCCGCCAGCGGGCGCTTGCGGCGGATGGCCGGTGCAAGGTCTATGCGGGTGCCGCCGACGGCACCGCATGGTCTGAAGGCGCGGGCGTCGTTGTGGTGGAGCGCCTGGCGGACGCGCGGCGCTCAGGGCATCCGGTGCTGGCCCTGCTGCGCGGCTCGGCGGTAAATCAGGACGGTGCCTCCAACGGACTAACCGCGCCGAATGGACCGTCCCAGCAACGGGTCATCCGGACCGCGCTGGCAGGCGCCGGGCTGACCGCGGCGGACGTCGACGTTGTCGAAGGGCATGGGACCGGTACCAGACTCGGGGATCCGATTGAGGCGCAGGCACTTCTGGCGACCTATGGGCAGGATCGGCCGGCCGATCGGCCGCTGTGGTTGGGGTCCATCAAGTCCAACATCGGTCACACATCGGCCGCCGCGGGGCTGGCCGGGGTGATCAAGATGGTGCAGGCGATCCGGCACGGCGTGCTGCCGCAGACATTGCACGTGGATGTGCCCACGCCGCACGTGGATTGGTCGGCGGGCGCGGTTTCGTTGTTGACGGAGGCGCGACCGTGGCCGGTGGGGGATGGGCCACGCCGAGCGGGAGTATCGGCATTCGGAATCAGCGGGACCAATGCGCACGTGATCCTGGAACAAGCTCCCGCGGAACCGACGCCAGAAAGCGTTGTGGCTGAGCGCGATGACTCAGAGGACTCAGTGGACCACACAACGACGGCGTGGGTGTTGTCCGCCCGCTCGGAGCAGGCGCTGACCAATCAGGCCAGGCGGTTGCTTGCGCATCTGGCCGGCAGCGATGGCTCGGGGGCGGATCTGAGTCCGGTGGATGTGGGTTGGTCGTTGGTGACGACGCGGTCGGTGTTCGAGCATCGAGCCGTCTTGGTGGGCGCCGACCGTGAGCACCTGATGACGGAATTGGCCTGGCTGGCCGCTGGTGAACCGGGCGCGGGTGTGGCGGTGAGGCGTGCCCGCCCGGCCGGCAAGACGGTATTTGTATTCCCCGGACAGGGCTCCCAGCGGCTGGGAATGGGTCAGCAGCTCTACGGCCGGTTTCCGATGTTCGCCAAGGCGTTTGACGAGGCGGCGGCGGCGCTGGATCCGCACCTGAGGTTGCCGCTGCGGCAGGTGATTTGGGGCAGCGATGCCCAGCTGCTGCAAAGCACGGAGTTCGTGCAGCCGGCGTTGTTTGCCGTCGAGGTGGCGTTGGCGGCGTTATTACAGCACTGGGGTGTGGTGCCGGACGTGGTGACCGGTCATTCGGTGGGCGAGATCACCGCGGCTCACGTAGCGGGCGTGTTGTCGCTAGAGGATGCGGCCAAAGTGGTGGCCGCGCGCGGGCGGCTGATGGCGGCACTGCCCGAAGGCGGGGCGATGGTGGCCATAGCCGCCGGCGAGGCGGAGGTGGCCCCCGAGCTCACCGACGGAGTAAGCCTTGCGGCGGTCAATGGCCCGAACGCCTTGGTGATTTCGGGTGCCGACGCGCCGGTGGCTGAGTTGGCGGACCGGTTCGCGCAGCAGGGCAGACGCGTGCATCGGCTGGCGGTATCACACGCGTTTCATTCGGTATTGATGGAGCCCATGCTCGAGCAGTTCTCGCACGTACTGACCGGAATTTCGGCCGCGCAACCGCGGATGGAGTTGGTGTCCAACCTGACCGGGCAGTTGGCGGGTCCGGGATATGGGTCGGCGCAGTATTGGGTCGATCACGTCCGCCAGCCGGTGCGTTTTGCCGACGGGGTGCGGGCCGCCGAATCGTCGGGTGCCGGGGTTTTTGTGGAGGTGGGTCCCGGCGGTGGTCTCAACGTCGCGGTGGAACAGTCGTTGACCGGTGAGCCGGCGGCGTCGGTGGTGGCGCTGGCCAAAAACCGCCCGGAGGCCGAGTCGCTGCTGGCCGCGCTGGGGCAGTTGTTCACCAGCGGTGTGGACGTCGACTGGCCCGCGGCGCTCGGGGGTGGGCGCCGGGTCGACCTGCCGACGTATGGGTTTGTGCGGCAGCGGTTTTGGCTGGCTACCACAGCTGGGTCGGCGGACGTGCGCGGTGTCGGCCTGACGCGGGCCGGCCATCCGTTGTTGGGCGCGGTGGTGGAGCGACCCGATTCCGGCGGGGTGGTGCTGACGGGCTCGTTGTCCGTGGGGGATTTGCCGTGGCTGGCCGATCACGTAGTCGACGGGGTGGTGATATTTCCCGGCGCGGGATTCGTGGAGTTGGTGTTGCGGGCCGGCGACGAGGTCGGGTGCTCGGTGGTCGAGGAGCTGACGTTGTTGGCTCCCTTGGTGTTGCCGCCGGATGGTGGCGCTCGGGTCCAGGTCGTCGCCGATGCCCCGGACAAGTCGGGCTCTCGCGCCGTCTGGGTCTATTCGCGGCATGCGGGCTCGGATTCGGCGTGGATGTTGCACGCCCAGGGCGCGTTGAGTGCGGGGTTGCCCGACCCGTCCACGGACTTGTCGGTGTGGCCGCCCGCGGGGGCCTCGGCGATGGATACGGATGACGCGTATGAGGTGTTGGCGCGTCGGGGCTATGAGTATGGGCAGGCGTTTCGGGGTCTGCGGGCGTTGTGGCGGCGGGGGCAGGAGGTCTTTGCCGAGGTGACCGCCGGTGAGGGCTTGGCGGTAAGCGGGTTTGGGATTCACCCGGCGGTGCTGGATGCAGCGTTGCACGCGTGGGGGGTCGCCGAAGGTGGGGATGCGACAATGTTGCCGTTTTCCTGGCAGGGGGTGTGTTTGTATGCCGCGGGCGCGTCAAGGGTTCGGGTCCGGATAGCACCCGCCGGCACCGGGGCGGTGTCGGTGGACTTGGCTGATGGCGCGGGCTTGCCGGTTCTGTCGGTGCGGGAGTTGGTGGTTCGTCCGGTCTCCGCGGGCGCGTTGTCGGCCGCGGTCGCGGCGGCCGCTGGTGGCGGCGGGGGGTTGTTCGAAGTCGGATGGTCACCGGCGCCGTTGGGAAACAATCACATTGACGGCGACGGCGTTGTGGTGTGGGAGCCAAGTCGTGGCGCCGCCGGTGTGGTCGGGTCAGTACACGCGGCCACGCGCGAGGCGTTGGGGACGTTGCAGTCGTGGCTGGCCGGGGATGGGTCGGGCGTGCTGGTCGTGCTGACTCATGGGGCTGTGGGTCTGGCCGGCGAGGATGTTACGGACTTGGCGGGTGCGGCGGTGTGGGGATTGGCGCGTTCCGCTCAGGCCGAGCATCCGGGGCGGGTGGTGTTGGTCGATTCGGACGGATCAGTGGATGTCACAGAGGCAATCGGTTGTGGTGAGCCGCAATTAATCGTGCGATCCGGTGTGGTGCACGCGGCCCGGATGGCCCCGGTGGGGGCGGGGGCGGTGTTGGAATTACCGCCCGGCGGGTGGCGGTTGGCTGCTGGCGGCGCGGGCACGCTGGAGGACGTGGTGGTGGCCCCAGCCGGGTCGGCGGAGTTGGCGGCCGGGCAGGTGCGGGTGGCGGTGGCCGCGGTGGGGGTGAATTTCCGGGATGTGTTGGTGGCGTTGGGCATGTATCCCGGCGGCGGGGAGCTGGGCGCTGAGGGCGCCGGGGTGGTCGTCGAGGTCGGTGCCGGGGTCCAGGGGCTGGCTGTTGGCGATGCGGTGGTGGGGTTGTTGGGGGTGGTGGGTTCTGAGGTGGTGGTGGATGCGCGGTTGGTGACCGCGGTGCCGGCGGGGTGGTCGCTGGTGCGCGCTGCCGGGGTGCCGGTGGTGTTCTTGACGGCGTTGTATGGGTTGTCGGTGTTGGCGGGCCTGAAGGCCGGAGAAAAGGTGTTGGTGCATGCCGCCACCGGTGGGGTGGGGATGGCGGCGGTGCAGTTGGCCCGGTATTGGGGTGCGGAGGTTTTCGCTACCGCCAGCCGCGGGAAGTGGGACACGTTGCGCGCGATGGGCTTTGACGTCGACCACATCGGTGATTCCCGGTCGTTGGAGTTCGAACAGAAGTTTCTGGCGGCCACCGACGGCGCGGGGGTCGACGTGGTGCTCAATTCGTTGGCCGGCGAGTTCCTTGACGGCTCACTGCGATTGCTGGTCGGTGGTGGGCGCTTCGTCGAGATGGGCAAGACCGACCTGCGCGACCCCCAGCAGGTGGCGGCCCAGCACCACGGAGTGGTCTATCGGGCGTTCGACCTGATGGAGGCCGGACCGGACCGCATAGCCGCGATGCTGGCCGAGCTGATGGGATTGTTCGGCGATGGCGTGTTGGCTCCGTTGCCGGTCAAGGCGTTTGATGTGCGTTGTGCCTCGGCGGCGTATCGGTTTGTCAGTCAGGCCCGCCAGATCGGCAAGGTGGTGCTGACCCTGCCCGACGGGCCGGGTGATGCGGTGCTGGCGGGGTCAGGTGGTGGGCTCGCCGGTGGCAGCGTGGTGATCACCGGTGGTACCGGGATGGCCGGTTCGGCGCTGGCCGCTCATCTGGTGGCCCGTTATGGGGTGGCGCATGTGGTGTTGGTCAGCCGCCGCGGCGCCGATGCCGACGGTGTGGCGGGGCTGGTGTCCCGGCTCGAAGGCGCCGGGGCACAGGTAACGGTGGCGGCCTGCGATGTCGCCGATCGCGATGCGGTGGCGGCGTTGCTCGCGCAGCTGCCGGCGCAATATCCGCTCAAGGGGGTGTTTCACGCCGCCGGGGTGCTCGATGACGGGTTGATCGCGTCGTTGACGCCGCAGCGGGTGGATGCGGTGTTGCGGGCCAAAGTCAATGGGGCCTGGAATCTGCATGAGCTCACCCAGGATCTGGATTTGTCGGCTTTCGTGATGTTTTCGTCGATGGCCGGCATTGTGGGCGCCCCGGGCCAGGGCAACTACGCGGCGGCCAACAGTTTTCTCGATGGGCTGGCTGCCCACCGGCGTGCCCATGGTTTGGCCGGGTTGTCGGTGGCCTGGGGGCTGTGGGAACAAGCCAGCGCCATGACCCAGCACCTGGCCGATCGCGATAAGGCCCGCATGAGCCGGGCCGGGCTGGCACCGCTATCCACGCCCAGGGCGTTACAGCTGTTCGACGACGCGATGCTGGCCGATCGCTCGGTGCTGGTGGCCGCCCGTGTCGACCCGGCGGGGCTGAGCACCAGCGGCGTTGTCCCGCCGTTGCTTTGTGACTTGGTCACCCGTCCAGGGCGACGGCTAGTCGTTGATGCCGACAGCACGGAGGCGATGTCGGGGTTGGCCGCACGGCTGCAGGGACTGAGTCCTGAGCAGCGTCACGGCTTGCTGGTGGAATTGGTGTGTACCAACGCGGCAACCGTTTTGGGTCGTTCCAGCGCCGATATCGGTGCGGACCTGGCGTTCCAAGATCTGGGGTTTGACTCACTGACTGCCGTGGAGCTGCGCAACCGCCTCAAAAACGCTACCGGCCTTACCCTTTCGCCCGCGTTGATCTTCGACTACCCCACTCCGGCGGCGCTGGCCGAACACGTCGAAGGACAGCTGAGCTCCGTGACGATCAGCAACGGCACACCCAACAACGAAGCCGACCGGTTGGCTCGTTACCAGCGTTTCAGTGACATTGCCCGCGAATTGCAAACACTGCTAGACCAATCCGACTGGACCCCGGACGACAAGACACACTTCTCGGCGCGCCTCCAAACCATGCTGACCGACCTCACCGCCCCACCCCTCAACCAATCCCACGTCATCGACGACGACATCGCTACCGCGACCGAAAGCCAACTCTTCGCCATCCTCGACGAAGATGTCGGCGCCTGATACCGGCAACAATTTGAGGACGTTGTGGCACCGACAGACGTAGCAATCATCGGACTCGCATGCAGGTTCCCCGGCGCTGCCAACGCCGCGGATTTCTGGCGCCTCATGTGCGATGGACTCGAAGTCACCCACTTGCCGGGCGATGTTGCCGACTTCGACGCCGGCTTCTTCAACCTGTCGCCGCGCGAGGCCCGTGCGATGGACCCCCGCCAACGGCTGGCACTCGAACTGACCTGGGAAGTGTTCGAAGACGCATTTGTGCTGCCGGCCACGTTGCGCGGCGAACACGTCTCGGTTTACCTCGGCGCGATGAACGACGACTACGCGTTCCTGACGGTCGCTGCAGACAACGTCGACCATCACTCGTTTCCCGGCATCAGCCGGGCGATGATCGCCAACCGCATCTCGTTTGCGTTCGGATTGCAGGGCCCGAGCATGACCGTCGATTCCGGGCAATCGTCTTCTCTGGTGGCAGTGCACCTCGCCTGTGAAAGCCTGCGGACGGGTGCGTCGCCGCTGGCGATCGCAGGCGGCGTCCATCTGAACTTGGCAAGCCAAACGGCGATGCTCGAAACGAGATTCGGCGCGATATCGGCTTCGGGCCACACTCACGCGTTCGATCAACGCGCCGACGGCTACGTGCGGGGCGAAGGCGGCGCTCTTGTTCTGCTGAAGCCGTTGCGTGCAGCACTCGACGACGGAGACCGAATCCACGCCATCATTCGCGGTAGCGCCGTTGGCAACGCCGGAGACAGCGCCGCCGGGCTGACCGTGACCTCCGTGCCCGGAGAAGCCGACGTCATGGCGCGCGCGCTGTTGAGCGCGGGCGTGGATAGCAGTCAGGTCGACTACGTCGAGGCGCACGGAGCCGGTACCAAAATCGGCGATCCAATCGAGGCGAGGGCACTGGGTGAGGTTTTCGCCCACCGGCAACAGCGCCCCCTGAGTGTGGGGTCGGTGAAGACCAACATCGGCCACGCCGGGGGAGCCGCGGGAATCGCCGGCCTGATCAAGACCGCACTTGCGGTCGAAAACGCCCTGATACCACCGAGTCTGAATTTTGCCAATCCCGGGATTGATCTGGAGAGCCTCGGGCTTCGGATCAACACCAGCCTGACGCCCTGGCCGGCGGGAGATGGTCCGCGGCGGGCGGGGGTGTCGTCGTTCGGGATGGGCGGGACCAACGCGCACGCCATCATCGAAGAGGCACCGGCTGTGCTGGAAAGTGTTGCACCCAAACGTGATAATGGCAATCCGGTCATTCCTTGGGTGGTGTCCGGTCGTTCGGCGGAGGCGTTGCGGAATCAGGCTGGGCGGTTGCTGGGGCATGTGGGCGAGCACCCCGAGCTGGATGTGGTGGATGTGGGTTGGTCGTTGGTGACGACACGGTCGGTGTTTGAGCATCGGGCCGTTGTGGTCGGCGCTGATCGTGAGCAGTTGATGGCGGAGTTGGCCGGGCTGGCTGCCGGTGCGCCGAGCCCGGGTGTAGTGGCGGGACGTGCGCGCCCGGCGGGCAAGACGGTGTTTGTGTTTCCCGGGGAGGGTTCGCAGTGGCTGGGCATGGGACAGCAGCTCTGTCGCCGGTTTTCGGTCTTCGCCCGCGCTTTTGATGAGGCCGCGGCGGCGCTGGATCCCTATTTGCGGTTGCCGTCGCGGCAGGTGATATGGGGCGCCGATGCGCCACTGTTGCGCAGCACCGAGTTCGCCCAGCCCGCCTTGTTTGCGGTGCAGGTGGCGTTCGCGGCGTTGTTGCGGTCCTGCGGTGTGGTGCCGGATTTTGTGATGGGTCATTCAGCGGGCGAGATTACGGCGGCCCATGTGGCCGGTGCGTTGTCGTTGGCCGATGCGGCCAACCTGGTGGCTGCTCGGGGCCGTTTGATGGCAGATTTGCCGGGCGGCGGGGTAATGATCGCGGTGACCGCCAGCGAGGGTGAGGTGGCGCCGTTGCTGCGCGAGGGCGTGGATATCGCGGCAGTCAATGGTCCGAATTCGACGGTGATTTCGGGTGAGGAAGCTGCGGTGGGCGCCGTGGCGGATCGGTTGGCGGGGCTGGGGCGCCACGTGTACCGGTTGGCGGTGTCGCATGCGTTCCATTCGGCGTCGATTGAGCCTATGCTGGACCAGTTCGCGCAGGTGCTGTCCGAGTTGTCGGCGCGGGAGCCGCAAATTCGCCTGGTGTCCAACCTGACAGGCCAGTTGGCTGGGCCTGGCTATGGGTCGCCCCACTACTGGGTTGAGCATGCGCGTCAGCCGGTGCGCTTTGCCCAGGGCGTGCAGACAGTGGAGTCGCTGGGGGCTGGAGCGTTCGTGGAGGTTGGTCCCAGTGGGGGATTGACGGCGGCCGTGGAGCAGTCTCTGGCAAGTCTGACAACCGGGCACGCGACCTCGGTGGGAGCGCTGGCCAAAGACCGCGCCGAGGCCGATTCGCTGCTGACCGCGCTGAGTCAGTTGTTCACCGCGGGTGTGAGGGTGGATTGGGATGGTGTGTTAGCGGGTTTGGGAGCCCGGCGAGTGGAGCTGCCGACGTATGGGTTTGTGCGACAGCGATTTTGGCTGGGCGCGGGTGAATCTGGTGGCGGAGAAGCGCCCCGCTCGGTGACGAGTCGGTCGGCCGGCTTGGCCGAGAGGTTGCAACGGCTGACCCCTGTCGAGCAGCGCCGTCAGCTTGTGGAGTTGGTTTGCTCGCACGCGGCAACCGTCTTGGGGCACTCGAGCAGCGATGACATCGATAGCGAGCGTGCTTTTCACGAGCTCGGCTTCAACCAGGCGACCGGCGTCGAACTACGCGACCGTCTCAAAGCCGATACCGGGTTGGCCGGACCAGCACTGCCGCGCACACTGATCTTCGACTATCCCACTCCAACTGCGCTGGCCAATCATCTCGCTCAACAACTACTGCGCGGCCACCGCGAAGAATCCGACGACGAGAAGATCTGGTCTGCGCTGAGAAAGATCCCACTACAAGAGCTTCGGCGGACCGGATTGCTCGACAAGCTAATGCTGCTGGCCGGCATGCCCGAAAAGTCCGATCTTGACGACACTATCGGCGACGACGTCATCGACGCGCTAAGCCCCGACGCGTTAATCGCGATGGCGCTTAACGCGGCGGATGACGACGATATTCACTGATATTCGCTGACGTTCAAAGACGAAACCCCCGCTGCCAGGCCGTATTACGAGTCGCTTATACAACACACGTCGAATAGGCCAATCAAACATATGTTGAATAAGAAGGGTTTTGCGAAGCCATCCGCAGCGGCCTAGACTTTGAATGTCGTCATTGAGCAGGGTAAATAAGGCGGGGCATGAGCGTCATCGCAGGTGTGTTCGGTGCGTTGCCACCGTACCGTTACAGCCAGAGGGAAATCACCGACTCAATTGTCGAGTTCCCCTCGTTGAAAGAGCACGAGGAGATTATCCGGCGCCTGCATGCCGGCGCGAAGGTCAACAGTCGTCACCTGGTGTTGCCGCTGGAGAAATATGCCTCGCTGACCGACTTCGGCAATGCGAACGAGGTCTTTATCGAAGAAGCAGTGGACCTTGGCTTCTTGGCGCTGCAAGGCGCGCTTGAAGAGGCGGGTTTACAACCGCAGGACGTCGACATGATCGCCAGCACGACGGTTACCGGCATAGCGGTCCCGTCGTTGGAAGCCCGCATCGCCGGACGACTCGGCCTGCGGCCGGATGTGCGCCGTGTGCCGCTGTTCGGACTGGGCTGTGCGGCCGGGGCGGCCGGAGTGGGCCGGCTGGACGACTATCTGCGTGGTGCGCCCGACGGCGTCGCGGCGCTGGTGTCGGTCGAGCTTTGTTCGCTCACGTTCCCGGCGGTCAAGCCGACCGTGTCCGGTCTGGTCGAAACCGCGCTGTTCGGTGACGGAGCGGCCGCGGTGGTGGCCGTCGGCGAGCGTCGTGCCGAACGGGTTCGGGTCGGCGGGCCGGACATCGTCGCTTCGTTCAGTCGGCTCTATCCGGAATCGCTGCACGTCATGGGCTGGAACGTCAACCCCTCCGGCCTGCAGCTCGTGATGTCTCCCGAGCTGGCTTCCGTCGTCGAGCGGCACCTGGCCGACGACGTCAATCGGTTCCTGACCCGGCACGAGATGAGCAAGGATGACATCGGCGCTTGGATCGGCCATCCCGGTGGTCCCAAGGTCGTGGACGCGATCGCCAAGAGCCTTCAGCTGCCGTCGGAGGCGCTCGAGCTGACCTGGCGCTCGATGGCCGAGATCGGCAACCTGTCGTCGGCCTCGGTGCTGCACATATTGCGCGACACCATCGCCAAACCGCCGCCCAGCGGAAGCCCCGGGCTGATGATCGCGATGGGTCCGGGATTCTGCTCTGAACTTGTGCTACTGCGCTGGCACTGAGCCGGCGATTTCGACGGTAAGCCCCGGCTGGGGGCTCAGTGCGGCGAGGTTGTGCGCCCGGATCCGCTGCGGCGGCAACCGCAGCTTGGTCCTGGCGACCAGCCGAGCGAGCATGACGGTCATCTCGGTGGTGGCCATCACGGCCCCGATGCACCGGTGTAAGCCCCCGCTGAAGGGAATGAATTCGTGTGGCGCGGGCTTGCGGTAGTCCCGGGAGCCGGGGTCCCAACGCAGCGGCCGGAATTCGGTTGGCTCGGGCCACACCTCGGGGATCCGGTGGGTGACGTAGGGGCTGAAGATCAGCAATCGGCCCGCCCGGATGCGGTGGCCGTCGAACCAGAGGTCGCGCATCACCCTGCGGGCCGAGATGACTCCGGGCGGGTACAGCCGAAGCGTCTCGTGGACGACGCCGTCGAGGTAAGTCAGCGCGGCGAGGTCTTCGGCGGTCGGCGGTCGATCGCCGAGCACACGATGAACTTCGTCGGCGGCGGTGTCCCAGGCGCCCGGGAGGGTCAGCAGCGTGTAGGCGGCCCAGGCCATCGCGCCGCTGGTGGTCTCGTAGCCGGCGGTGATCAGCGAAATGATCGAATCGCGAATCTCATTGTCACTCAATGCATAATCTTCG
Organism: Mycobacterium sp.; assembly: GCF_052145595.1. Lineage (GTDB taxonomy): Bacteria > Actinomycetota > Actinomycetes > Mycobacteriales > Mycobacteriaceae > Mycobacterium. The sequence continues at coordinate 13,357 of NZ_JBKQOI010000313.1, forward strand.
TCTCCGCGACCGCTGATCAACATGGTCAACATGTGGTCGTCGGGCCTGGGCGCAGTGCGTGCGTCGGCGATCAGGGCGTCGATGAGGTCGTTGATGCGGGTGCGGGCGGTCATCGCCCGCCGCCACGCAGGCGTCTTTGCCCACCGCTGCATGTGCATGACTTGCGGTAGCTGGTGGGTGAGATCCAGCAGGGGCTGCAGTTGTTCACCAAGGAAGTCGGAGTGCGCGGCTATGCGCGGGCCGAAAAGCGACTCGGCGGTGCTGCGCCGGACCGCCGAGCGGAACTGTTGGTAGATGTCCAGCCGCTGCCCGGGCCGCCAGCCGTCGATCACGGTGTCGATATTGGACACCATGGTCCGCACATAGTTCTTTATCTCCCGGTGACGCAGCCCGGGCGCGATGACGCTGCGACGACGCTGGTGGTCCGCGCCGTCGCTCACGATCAGCGCCGTGGGCCCGTCGACGATGGCCAGGTTCTCAAACGTCCGGCGCCAGCTGAACGCACCGGCGTTGGCGAACACGAACTTGTTTGCCTCTGGCCCCAGCAAGTAGGTGTAGCCGTGCCGGCCGATTCCGGAATTGATCACCGGGCCCCGTCGCCGATACAGCATCAACAACGCTTCGCCGGGTGGATAGCGCACCGGCCGATACGGCTGTTGCCTCACGGCGTTGCTCGCTGGCTCGGGCAATCCAGGAACCGCTGAACGGCTTCCGTCAGAATTCGGCCGCCCCGGGTGTTGAGATGGATGCCGTCGATGTGGAACTGCCACCCGTTGATTCGCGCGATCTCGTCGAAACTGCGCCGCAGGATCGTCTCGCGGAGCAGATAGTCGCGGTAGAAGGACGGAAAGGAGAACCGGGTAAAAGCCTTGGCGGTCTGTGAGCGCTCCAGCTCGTCCTGGAAGGCTTCGTAGAACACGATGTACTCGGTTCCCTCGCGCGACGAGACCTCCCGAATCACGCGGTTGTAGGCGGTGCACAGGTCATTCAGCCGTGCTTGAACGGGATGTTGGGAATGGGGGTCTTCTCCCACGGGCGCAAGGGAACTCAGCGCGACCGTCGCGTCGGTCTCCTGCCGCAACCTTCGTGCGATCAGTTCGAGGTCCTTCTGAAATCGCTGCGCGGTGGGCTCTTCCGGCAGCTCCTTCCACACGCGAACGATCCTGCGAAAGTTGGGAAACACGCTGGCCAGGATGTCGTTCGTGCCGATCAGGACGATCACCCGGTCGGGCCGGATGCCGATAACGCGGCGCATACGCCTGATGACGTTGAACGACAGGTCGCCGCCCACCCCGAGGTTGACGAACCGAAACCGGTTGTTTTGCGGTCGGCTCTGCAACTCGGCGATCCACCCGTAGGTTCCCTTCGACGCGGTGGTGCTGGAGCCAACGCACGCGACCGTCTCAATCGGGCCGGAATTCACAATCCGATTATTCGAGCATCTCCGAGAGCTCCAACCAGCGGCTCTCCATTCCGGTGATCTCACCCTCAAGCGCGCGCAACTCCTGGGTCAGTCGGGTCACGCCGACGTGGTCGGACTGGTCGTGTTCGGCGAGTTCGAGCTGTTTGGCCGCGATGCGGTCGGCGAGGCGTCCGAGTTGGCGGTCGATCGCCGCCAGCTCCTTTTCTGTGGCGCGTCGTTGCGCGCCGGACATTGCCTGCGGCTGCTCGGGCGACGGCTGGGTGGCTGCGGTGGTCGTCCGATTCGCGGCCAGCCGCAAATATTCGTCGATGCCGCCGGGTAGATGCCGCAACCGACCGTCGAGGATCGCGTACTGCTGATCGGTGACCCGCTCGAGCAGATATCGGTCGTGCGAGACGACGATCAAGGTGCCGGCCCAGGAATCGAGCAAATCCTCGGTGGCGGTGAGCATGTCGGTGTCGACGTCGTTGGTGGGCTCGTCGAGGAGCAACACGTTGGGTTCGGACAACAACGTGAGCATCAGCTGCAACCGCCGTCGCTGACCGCCGGAGAGATCGTCCACTCGCGCGGAGAGCTGGCCGCGCGCGAACCCGAGTCGCTCCAACAGCTGGGCCGGGGTGACCTCCCGGTCGTCAACCTGATAGCCGCCGCGCAGCCTGCCCAGCATGTCGGAGATCCGGTCGCCGGCGACCGCCGCCAGCTTCTCGCCCTGCTGGTCGAGCACCGCCAACCGAACGGTCTTGCCGCGTTTGACGCGCCCGCTGTCTGGCTGGATGGTGCCGGCGATCAGCCCCAGCAGCGTCGACTTCCCGGCGCCGTTGGCTCCGACGATGCCGGTGCGCTCGCCCGGGGCGATCCGCCATTCGACATCCCGCAGCACCGGGCGGCCTCCAAAAGACGGGTAGGAGACCGACACATCGAGCAGATCGATGACATCTTTGCCGAGCCGGGCGGTCGCCAGCTTGGCCAGCTCGACGTTGTTGCGCAGCGGCGGCACGTCGGCGATCAGTTGGTTGGCGGCGTCGATCCGGAACTTCGGCTTGGAGGTTCGCGCCGGCGGGCCCCGGCGCAGCCACGCCAGCTCTTTGCGCATCAGGTTTTGCCGCTTGGCCTCGGCCGCGGCGGCCAGCCGGTCGCGCTCGACGCGCTGCAGCACATAAGCGGCGTACCCGCCTTCGAACGGCTCGACGATCCCGTCGTGCACCTCCCATGTCGTGGTGGCAACTTCGTCGAGAAACCAGCGGTCGTGTGTTACCAGCAGCAGCCCGCCGGTGTTGCGCGGCCAGCGTTGCCGCAGATGGCCGGCCAGCCAGGTGATGCCTTCGATGTCCAGATGGTTGGTGGGCTCGTCGAGGGCTATCACGTCCCATTCGCCGACCAGCAGCCTGGCCAGCTGGACCCGCCGGCGCTGGCCGCCGCTGAGCGTGGCAACCGTTGCGTCCCAGGCGATGTCGGCGACCAGACCGCCGACCACGTCACGAACCCGTGGGTCACCCGCCCACTGGTGCTCGGCCTGGTCACCCACCAGTGTCCAGCCGACGGTGTGGTCCGGATCGAGGGTGTCCGCCTGGCTCAGCGCGCCGACCCGCAATCCGCTGCGCTGGGTGACCCTGCCGGAGTCGGGTTGCAGCTGACCGGTCAGCAGACCCAGCAGGCTGGACTTGCCGTCGCCGTTTCGCCCCACGATGCCGATGCGTGCGCCGTCGCTGACTCCGAGCGTGACCGACTCGAATACCACCTGGTTCGGATATTCCAGGTGTACGGCCTCGGCTCCCAGTAGGTGCGCCACCGGGCCAAAGCTACCGGTGTCCCATTAGCTCGACCCGACGCATGCGGCCGACTTCAAATGCCTCTGCCGGTGCCACGACCAAACAATTACCTTCGTCCTACCGCCACTAGCGTGGGAAACGTGGTTTCATCGTGGATCAGCCCAAAAGCGCGCAAGGGCATCCGCAGCGGGATAGCGGGACGCGGGCTGTTCGCCACCGAGCGAATCGACGCCGGTGAGATCGTCGCCGTTAAGGGCGGGCACATCGTGACTACGAGGCAACTTAATGACCTGCACGATCCGCTACCGAACTCGGCGATTCAGATCACCGACGGGCTACACCTGGTGGCGCTGTCGCCGGAGGAGTACGAGCCGGTAATGCTGTTCATCAACCACTCCTGCGAACCCAACGTCGGTTTTGCCGGCAACATCGTGTTGGTCGCCATGCGGGATGTCACTGCCGACGAGGAACTCACCACCGACTACGCGCTGTTCGACGATTACGACGGACAAATGGCCTGCCACTGCAACACCGCTTCTTGCCGGCGCGTGATCGACGGGCACGACTGGCGGCGACGCGACCTGCAACACAGGTACCACGGATATTTCTCGTGGTACCTCCAACGCAAAATCACCGAAACCCGTAGCGGCACCCAGAAATAAGCGGCTGACGGCGCGCCAGCTGCGCGGTCGACGGCGTTAAACGGTACTTTCGCTAATTGGTACCACCACCTGGTCACAACGTTCTGGGCTGAGCTGGATGCGTCCGTGGATGACCTACAGGAAAGCAAGGTCCCCCTGAAGGAGAACACGGGCGGCGCGCTCGACGTATGTGGGCGTTCGAAATCTGTCCGGCTCGCGTTAACCTCGGGTCGATCATCAATTCTCGACAGATCGGACGATCCATGGCCGAGACCGTTACATCGCGCGATTCGACACGCATGCCGCCAGGGCGCAATCACCGTCGCCGAGCGGTGATACCCGTGCGGCGCTTTGCGCTCGGCGTCGCCACCGGCTTCGTGCTCGCCGTGTCGCTGCTCGTCGCGTGCGGCGGAAACTCCACGGAGGAGGACATACTCTTTGTCAAACAGCACCTATACCTCAACGGCCCGGACGGGGCGAAGTTCGAGATCAGCGTCGTCAAGGACGCGAGTGGCAAGGACGTGGTGACCGCGACGCGCGTCGGCAACTGACAAAGCGAACTGTCGCCCCGGCTGCTGCCACGTTAGCCAATGTCGCGAAAACCACTGTGCTGCGATCCTGCTCAGCGCTCAAGGCCGTCTACCCGCCGCCGACCAGGATCGCCCGCTGTTCTAACGGAGCTCAGAATCAGTTCTTATCCGGTTCCGAGCCGCGGCTGCGACTGTGGACGTCGTGACCCTGAGGAACGTTGGGCTCGCCGCGATGATCGGCGTTCTGGTCGCCTCTGGATCGCTGGCTGCGCCGGTGGCCAAAGCCGATATCAGTCTTGAATGTCACCCGGGCTGCTGGGGAGCGATCGCGGCGTCGCCCTCGACCGGGCAAGAAGCGATCCGACTCAACTATTCGACTCACCAAAGGGCGGAAGACGCCGCCGTCCTGTGGTGCGACGTCACTGGCAAGACGAACGATTGCCAGGCAGTGATATCGGGACTGGGCTGTCTGTCGATCGCGGAGAGCAGCGACGGGAAAACGTTCGCGGGGCGGCAAGCGTTCTTCCAAGACGCGGCTGACGCGGCAGCCTTGGACGGTGCGGGACCCGGTTCGAAGATCGACCTCAACGGCTGCAGCGGCTGACGGTGGGTATGCCGGCCGCTGCTCCGCCGCCGCATGGGCAAACTGCCTGATCAAAACCACCCGGCGGGCCGATGTGCCATGATGTCCAAGCTGTACAGATTCAGGGAGCAGCGGTGGATCTCAATTTTTCGATGGTCACACGACCGGTCGAGCGTCTGATCGCAACAGCACAGAACGGGCTGGAGGTCTTGCGCCTGGGGGGTTTGGAAACTGGCAGCCTCCCGTCGCCGTCCCGGATCGTCGAGAGCGTACCAATGTACAAGCTGCGACGGTATTTCCCGCCGGACAGCCGGCCCGGGCAGCCGGCGGTGGGGCCGCCCGTGCTGATGGTGCACCCGATGATGATGTCGGCCGACATGTGGGACGTCACCCGGGAAGACGGCGCGGTGGGGATTCTGCACGCCAACGGGCTGGATCCGTGGGTCATCGATTTCGGCTCGCCCGACCAGGTCGAAGGCGGCATGCGCCGCAACCTCGCCGACCACATCGTCGCGCTCAGTGAGGCGATCGACACGGTCAAGAACGAAACCGGCAACGATGTGCACCTGGTCGGCTATTCGCAGGGCGGGATGTTCTGCTATCAGGCCGCGGCATACCGCCGTTCGAAGAACCTCGCCAGCATCGTGGCGTTCGGTGCTCCGGTGGACACCCTGGCCGCGTTGCCCATGGGCATTCCGCCGAACTTCGGTGCGGCCGCCGCGAATTTCATGGCCGATCACGTCTTCAGCCGCCTGGCGATCCCAAGCTGGATGGCGCGCACGGGTTTTCAGATGATGGACCCGCTCAAAACCGCCAAGGCCAGGGTCGATTTCGTGCGTCAGCTGCACGATCGGGAGGCGCTGCTGCCGCGCGAGCAGCAGCGCAGATTCCTTGAACGCGAAGGGTGGATCGCGTGGTCGGGCCCGGCGATCTCCGAGTTGCTCAAGCAGTTCATCGCGCACAACCGCATGATGACGGGAGGTTTCGCAGTCAAGGGGCAGATGGTGACGCTCACCGACATCACCTGCCCGGTGCTGGCCTTCGTCGGCGAGGTTGACGACATCGGCCAGCCAGCGTCGGTGCGTGGCATCCGGCGGGCGGCACCGCACGCCGAGGTCTACGAATGCATCATCCGCACGGGCCATTTCGGCCTCGTCGTCGGATCCAGGGCGGCAAAGGAGAGCTGGCCCACCGTCGCGGCCTGGGTGCAATGGCTGTCCACCGGCGGCGACAAGCCCGCGGGCATCGACCTGATGGGTGATCAACCGGAAGAGCACACCGACAGCGGCGTCGCGTTGAGCTCCCGGCTGGCGCACGGCATCGGGGAAGTCTCCGAGGCGGCGTTGGGGCTGGTGCGCGGCACGGCCGACGCCGTCGTCGCGGCCAACAAATCCATGCGGACCCTGGCCGTCGAGACGGTCCGGACCCTGCCGCGGCTGGTCCGGCTGGGACAGATCAACGATCACACCCGCATCTCGCTGGGCCGCATCATCGAGGAACAGGCACACGACGCCCCGCAGGGCGAATTCCTCTTGTTCGACGGGCGCGTGCACACATACGAGGCCGTGAACCGGCGCATCAACAACGTCGTTCGTGGCCTGATCGAAGTCGGGGTGCGGCAGGGTGACCGCGTGGGCGTCCTGATGGAAACCCGGCCCAGCGCGCTGGTCGCCATCGCCGCACTGTCCCGGCTGGGAGCGGTCGCCGTGGTGATGCGGCCAGACGCCGACCTGGTGGCCTCGGTCCGGCTCGGGGGAGTGACCGAGATCCTGACCGATCCCACCAACCTCGAGGCGGCGCGACAGCTGCCGGGGCAGATTTTGGTGCTGGGCGGCGGTGAGTCGAGAGATCTGCATCTGACCGAGGACGCGAACGTCATCGACATGGAACAGATCGACCCGGACGCCGTCGAGCTGCCCGCTTGGTACCGGCCCAACCCGGGGTTGGCCCGGGATCTGGCGTTCATCGCGTTCAGCACGGCCGGCGGCGAGTTTGTGGCCAAGCAGATCACCAACTACCGGTGGGCGGTGTCGGCCTTCGGGACCGCCTCGACGGCCGCCCTTGACCGCCGCGACACCGTGTACTGCTTGACGCCGCTGCACCACGAGTCCGCGCTGCTGGTCAGCCTGGGCGGCGCGGTCGTCGGCGGCACCCGCATCGCGCTGTCACGCGGCCTGCGCCCGGACCGGTTCGTCCACGAGGTGCGGCAGTACGGCGTCACCGTGGTGTCCTACACCTGGGCCATGCTGCGCGACGTCGTCGACGATCCCGCGTTCGTGCTGCAGGGCAATCATCCGGTGCGCCTGTTCATCGGCTCGGGTATGCCGACCGGGTTGTGGGACCGGGTCGTCGATGCGTTCGCTCCCGCGCACGTCGTCGAGTTCTTCGCCACCACCGACGGACAAGCGGTGCTGGCCAACGTGTCGGGCGTCAAGATCGGCAGCAAGGGCCGCCCGCTGCCCGGCGCCGGTCTAGTCGAGCTGGCCGCCTACGACGCCGAACACGACCTGATCCTGGAGAACGACCGCGGTTTCGTACAGATCGCTGACGCCAACCAGATCGGGGTGTTGCTCGCCCAGTCCAACGGGCCGATCGATCCGACCGCGTCCGTCAAGCGGGGGGTCTTCGCGCCCGCCGACACCTGGATCTCCACGGAGTACCTCTTCTACCGCGACGACGACGGCGACTACTGGCTGGCGGGCAGGCGAGGCTCGGTGATCCGCACCGCGCGCGGGTTGGTGTACGCGGAACCGGTCACCGACGCGCTCGGCCTCATCAACGGCGTCGACCTCGCGGTGACCTACAACGTGCCGGTGGGTGACCGGCAGGTGGCGGTATCAGCGGTGACGCTCCTGCCCGGAGCCACCATCACCGCGGCCGACCTGACCGAATCCGTCGCCAAGATGCCCATCGGGCTGGGCCCCGACATCGTGCACGTGTGTCCGGAAATGACGCTGAGCGCGACCTACCGTCCCACCGTCAGCGCCCTGCGGGCCGCCGGGATCCCCAAGCCGGGACGCCAGGCCTGGTATTTCGACGCGGACAGCACCCAGTTCCGCCGGCTGACCCCCGGGATACGGTCCGAGCTGAGCGGCGCGCGCTGATGCTCGACGATTCCCTGCTGAGCATTCTGGTGTGCCCGGCCGACCGGGGTCCGTTGCTGCTGGTCTCCGAGGAAAGCGGGGCCGAGTTGCTGTACAACCCACGGCTGCGGCGCGCCTACCGCATCGAGGACGGCATCCCGGTGCTGCTGATCGACGAGGCCCGCGACGTCGACGACGACGAGCACGCCCGGCTCATGGCGCGAGCACGTCCGGCAGATCCCCGGTGAGGTAGCGCTGCAGGTTCGGCGCGATGGTTTGCGCGATCTGCTCGGCCGGCAGCGACGCGAACGGCTCCAGTTGCAGGATGTAGCGCGCCAGCACCACGCCCACCAGCTGCGACGCGACGAACTGGATGCGGATGCTGCCGCTGCCCGGAGGATCGTCGACGCGGCTACCCACTTCGACCGCGATCAATTCCTGGATGAACGAACGGAACAGGTTGACCTCCGACCCGGCCAGGATCGACCGCAGCGTGGCGATCAGCCCAGCGCCCATCTCGGAGTCCCACAGCGGCAACAACATTGACGGCAGCTTGTAGCCGAGTTCCTCGACAGGCACTTCGCGCAACGGGCCGATCACGTCCATCGGGTCGATCGGGAGGTGAACGGCCGCGGCGAACAGCTTTTCCTTGGTGCCGAAGTAGTGATGCACCAGCGCCGAATCGACGCCCGCCGCCGCGGCCACCGCACGTATCGAGGTGTTGCCAATCCCATTGCGGGCGAACAGTTCTCGGGCACTGGCCAGGATGCGATCCCGGGCGCCGGAGCTCCCGGCCGGTCGCCCGGGCCGCCTGCGCCCGGTGTTGGTGGCCGTCACGCTAGGCCGTCCGTCGTCGTAGCGTCGCCGCGGCCAGGCACAGCGCCGCGATCGCGAAACCCAGCACGACAACGATGTCGCGCACCGTGACGTAGGTCAGGTCGGTGTGCGCTCCCACCTGCTGCAGGGCCTCCAGTGCGTAGCTGGCCGGCAGCACGTTGCTGAGCCACTGCAGCCAGTGCGCCATTAACGCCCGGGGCACGATGATGCCGGCCAGCAGCAGCTGGGGGACCATCACCAGCGGTATGAATTGCACGGCCTGAAACTCGGTGCGGGCGAACGCGCTACAAAGTAGGCCCAGACCGACACCCAGCACGGCATTGACGATCGCGATCACGAACACCCAGACTGGGCTGCCGGCAGTGTCGAAGCCGAGCAGCCAAAACGACACGGCGCACGCCACAATCGCTTGCACCGCAGCGGCAATCGAGAACGCGGTGCCATAGGCGATCAGCAGGTCGAGTCTGCGCAGCGGCGTGGTCAGAATGCGCTCCAATGTCCCCGAGGCCCGTTCGCGCTGCATCGTTATCGACGTGATGATGAACATAACGAAAAGCGGGAAAAGGCCCAGCAGGATCAGGCAGGCGTTGTTGAACGGCGACGGCGTGCCCGGGCGGTGCGGAGCGTTTTCGAACATGAAGTACATCAGCGTGATGACCAACACCGGCACCACCAGGATCAGCGCGACGCTGCGGTGATCGGCGGCCAGCTGGCGCAGGATGCGCGCCGTGGTGGCCGAGTAGCCCTGTAGCGTCAGCCGGCCGCGGGCACGGTGGTGTGCCGGATGATGGACAGGAACGCTTCCTCCAGTGACTTGCATCCGGTTTCCTTCCGTAGTCGATCGGGTGTGGTGTGGGCCAGGAGCCGCCCCTCGCGCATCAGCAGGAGGTCGCCGCAGCGATCGGCCTCGTCCATGACGTGGCTGGACACCAACAACGTGACACCGGTTGCGGCGAGCCCCGTGAAGGTTTCCCATAGGTCGGCACGCAGCACGGGGTCGAGCCCGATAGTGGGCTCGTCGAGGACCAGCAGGTCGGGGCGGCCGACCAGCGCGCAGGCCAGGGACACGCGGGCACGCTGCCCGCCCGACAAGTTGGTGCAGTAGGCGCTGCGCTGGTCCTGCAGGTCCACCGCCTGGACGGCCTCCTCGGCGGCTTGTCCGTCGACGCCGTACAGCGCGGCGAAGTAGCGGATGTTGTCGATGACCCGCAGGTCGTTGTAGATGGTCGCGTCCTGGGGCATGTAGCCGACCCGTCGTCGTAGCGGGGCCGACCCAGCCGAGTGGCCGAGCACCGTCAGCGAGCCTCCGGTGAGGATCTGGGTCCCGACGATGCAGCGCATCAGCGTGGTCTTGCCGGATCCGGACGGCCCGAGCAGGCCGGTGATCGTGCCGCGGGCGATCTGGACGGAGATGTCTTGCACCGCAGGCACTTTGCCGCGGAGTACCTGGAGATTCTCGATGGTGATGGCCGGGGCGGCGCCATCGCGTAGTAATTCATCACTCGATGAACTCATCATATGATGAATATTCGCCTCTGGTTCGGGATTGTCAAGAGCCCGGGGCTTGATGGTGGTGACCCGCTGCGCCCAGCGCCGCTGGGCTTGCGATCACCACAAGGTTGGATGGTGGTGACCCGCTGCGCCCAGCGCCGCTGGGCTTGCGATCACCACAAGGTTGGATGGTGGTGACCCGCTGCGCCCAGCGCCGCTGGGCTTGCGATCACCACAAGGCACAATCTCTGCGGTGAGCGCTGATCAACTGGCAATCGACCCGGTCGCGGCCGCGCATCGATTGCTCGGCGCCACCCTCACCGGACGCGGGGTGCGCGGGATCGTCGTCGAGGTCGAGGCCTACGGCGGGGTTCCCGACGGCCCATGGCCGGATGCCTCGGCCCACTCGTACCGCGGCCTCAACGGCCGGAACGCCGTGATGTTCGGGCCGCCGGGCCGGCTCTACACCTACCGCAGCCACGGGATTCACGTGTGTGCCAATGTGTCGTGCGGACCGGACGGAACCGCCGCGGCTGTCTTGCTGAGGGCCGCCGCACTAGAGGACGGCATCGATGTCGCGCGCGCCCGCCGCGGTGTGTTGGTCCGTTCCGCGGCGCGGGCGCGCGGTCCGGGCAACCTGTGTTCGGCTCTGGGAATTACCATGGACGACAACGAGATTGACCTATTCGACCCGAATAGTCCGGTGACCCTGGAACTCAACGACCCACTGACCGCCGTCTACGGTCCTCGCGTCGGGATAAGCCAAGCCGCCGACAGGCCGTGGCGGCTCTGGCTTGCGGGGCGACCGGAGGTTTCGGCCTACCGCCGCAGCCCCCGCGCGCCGGCGCCGGGCGCCAGCGACTGATATGGAGGGGACTTTGTCAAGGGGCAGGGTGAAGCGGCGGCCGCAACCGTCGTCGTGGCCGCCGCTTCGTTGACCGGATGAGTCCTTGGTGGCGTCGAGCGTGTCGTGTCGACGCGTG
>NZ_JBKQOI010000314.1:0-10699 GCF_052145595.1 Mycobacterium sp.
CGCCCGGGTGGCGGTTCCGTCCGCGCGCAACCGATAGCAGACGCCGTCGAGGATGACCATCTCGCCATCAAGGTGATTGAAGGTGCCCAGGCCGAAGTCGCCGTGCCGCAGGATGTCGGCGACGGTGGCGTCGCCGTCGTAGACGCCGTCGAGCAGGGCACTGATCGTCGAGAATTGAAACACCTCATCGTCGTGGCCGGCCGCAGGCTGTCGCTGCCTGAGAAGCGTTGCCGCCCAATCGCGGAAACGCTCATACGCGCCGGTTGCGTCGTTCATGATGGTGCCGCCTTCCGGGTCTATTCGAAGGTGTCGTCGTGCAGGTGTGCGGCGAGGTCGGTATTGCGGCTGTAATCCACAGGAACATCGATCAGGGACGGCCCCTCCTCGGCCAGCGCTTGGCGCACCGTGGCCCTGAAATCGTCCAGGGTCTCCACCCGGTAACCGCGGGCGCCGAAAGCCGCTGCGTAGGAGACGATGTCGTAGTCTCCGAGTTGCACGCCGGATTTGCGTTTGTACTTGAGGACTTCCTGAAAGCCCACCATGTCGTAGCTGTCGTCGCGCAAGATGATGTGGGTGAACGTCAAACCCAGACGGGTCGCGGTCTCGAGTTCCTGGGCGGAGAACAGGAATCCGCCGTCTCCGGAGACGGACACGACGGGAGTGCCGGGCCGCACCAGGCAGGCGGCCATCGCCCACGGCAGGGCGACGCCCAGGGTCTGTTGCCCGTTGGAAAAGAGCAGCCGTCTGGGCTCGTAGACGCGGAAATGGCGGGCCATGTAGATGTAGACCGAGCCGATGTCGCAGGTGATGGTGGCGGTGTCGTCGAGTTCTTCACGTAGCCGCAGCACGACGGCGACCGGGTTGAGCCCGGGGCCGTCGGGAATGTGGTTGCGCGCGGCGACGTCGATGTCGGCCAACGCGTTTCGCTGCGTGGCGATCTCGGCCCGATAGTCGTCGGTGAGGGCGAGACCGGCCAGGCTGTCGGTCAAGGCCGTGAGGGTGGCCGCGATGTTGCCCCGCAGTTCCAGCGTCGGCTGATAATGGTTGTCGATGTCGGCGGGAACGGAGTCGATATGCACGACGGTGCGCGTGACTTCGCTGTTCCACATCACCGGGTCGTATTCGACGGCGTCGTATCCGATGGCGATCAAGACGTCGGCCTGGGCGAGGATGACGTCGCCGGGCTGGTTGCGGAATAGTCCCACCCGGCCGAGGAAGTGGTCCTCCAACGCGCGGGAAATCACCCCGGCGGCCTGAAAGGTTTCCACGACGGGCAGCCCCGTTGCGGCGACCAGGGTACGCAGCGCCTGGCAGCTGTCCGGGTCGGCGCCGCGGTTACCGACCAACAGCGCCGGTCGGTGCGCGGCGCGGATCAGCTCGCTTGCGCTACTGATTGCGGCCCCGGGGGCGGCCGCCAGCGGTGGGACCGGCAGCCGCGCCGTGATCCCCGCCGCCGTCGGAGCCGCCAGAACGTCGGCGGGCAGCACGACGGCGGCCGCCCCGCGCGGGTCGCTGACCGCGGCGCGAAACGCGCCGATGGTGGCCTCGGCGGCGTTGTCGGGGTCGCTGATCTCGCCGGTGAACTTGGTGACCGTCCTGAGCAGTGCAGCGGCGTCCATCGACTGATGGGCGCGTTTAAGCCGGTCCTCGCGGCTCACAGCACCACACAGCGCGACCACCGGATCCTGTTCGGTGTTGGCGGTGAGCAGACCGGTGGCGAGATTGGTGGTGCCGGGTCCGGAAGTCACCAGCACCACACCCGGGTTACCGGTGAGGCGACCGATCGCCCCGGCCATGAACGCCGCGTTTTGTTCGTGGCGGCAGACGATCAGCTGCGGGCCGCCGTCGACCAGGGCGTCGTAGACGGCGTCAATCTTGGCGCCGGGTACGCCGAAGATGTACTCGACGCCCTGCGCCGAGAGCACGTCGACGATCTTTTGCGCGCTGCGCACGGGTTGATCGGGGGTTGTCGAGACCATGCAGTCAGTCTGGTCGCTGGCGCCGCAATCCGCTCCACTCAATCGCTGTCGGCGGAGTCGAGGAGTTGCACTTCCTCGAGGTCCATCTGGGCTTGCAACTCGCGCAGCACGATGTCGTCGATGAGATTCTGGTTTCGCAGCGCGGTGATTTCCCGGCGTTTATGTTCGAGCACGCCCAGACGAACCCGCCGGACCTTCTCCTTGCCCTTGACCAGGCGGTTGTCCGCGGAACCGTCTTCGGTGGCCCTGACCAGCGCCGCGGTTTCTTCATATTCCTTTTGCAGCCGCCGCAGCAGGTCCTCGCTGATACCGACCTCGCCGGCGACCACCGGCAAGGCATCGAGAGCGGCTTGAACACCCCGAATGCGGGCCAGTTGCAGCTCCTCGGCGTGGGACACGTCGTCGGGCATCCGGGCCCAGCGGACCACCGCCGGCAGCGTGGTCCCCTGGACCAGGACCGTCACCAGAATGACGACGGTCACGATGAAGATGAGCAGGCTGCGGTCCGGGAATGGCGCGCCGCTCAGCGTGGCCGTCGGGACGGCGAGCGCCGCGGCGAGCGAAACGGCTCCGCGGAATCCCGCCCAGGCGGTGACGAAGCGCTGACGCCAGGTGCCGCGACGGGTGCGCTGCACGTCGCGGCGATCCAAGAGACGGAGCAGCCAGGTGGTGATTTCCCCCCACACGATCCGAGACGCGATCACGACGCCGGTGACCGCGAGCGCGATGTAGGCGGCGTGGCCCAGTCCGCCGTCGACGTTGTAGATGCCGCGCAGCGCGCCCGGGATCTGGACTCCTACGAACACCCACAGCGAGCCGTTGAGCAGGAATGTCGCGATGTCCCAGAATCCAAAGGCCTGCAGACGGGAACGAGCCCGGATCACCACCGGCCCGGCGTACGCGAGCACCAGAGCCGACACCAAGACCGCGACCACTCCGCTGCAGTCCATCGCCTGGGCTAGCAGGAACGCCGCGAACGGCGTCAGCAGGCTCAATGCTCCTTCCTCTTGCGGTGCGTCGATTCGCTTGCGGAATAGGGTCACCAACCCGCCGACCAGTAGCCCGGCGGCGATGCCGCCGAGGTAGGACCCGATAAACCGGACGACCAAATCGGAGGGGCCGATCGCGGCACCGCCGATCGCGACGTGGACGGTCACGGCGAACAGCACCAGCGCGGTGCCGTCGTTGATGATGCTCTCGGCTTTCAGCACGGTGAGCGATCGGCGCGGCAAGCGTTTCGCCAGGCCGGCCACGGCGGCGGCGTCGGTCGGCGACAGCACGGCACCCAGGACCGCCGCCGCGTGGGATTCCATGCCCATCGCCCGCGCCGTCCACGACACTGCCACCGCGGTGGCGATCACCAGGGCGACACTGAGGAGAACGATGATGCGCGCGTTCTGGCGGATCTCGCGAAAGCTCGTGTTCAGGCCCTCCCAGTAGAGGATTGCCGGCAGGAACAGCAGCAGCACGAGCTCGCCATTGATGTGGACATGAGCGAAACTGGGGATCAGACCCAGCAGGGCTCCCAGCAAAATGAGCAGCACCGGGGGACCCACGCTGTAGCGCCGGCCGATGACCGTCCCCACGATGACGGTGGAAACGAGCGCAACGATGAGGACAAGCCCAAACACCCAGCCCATCCTGCCGGACCTGTGCCCGATTCGCGCGGTGGCCACATCTGTCACGTGAGCACCGTCAGAGGGGCACCACGTGGATCTCAAAAGTGATAGCGCATGCGATATCGCAACGCGCAGTCGGGATGGCCGCGGCCGCTTTGGGTACACCAAAACCCCAGCTCACCGCCGGTCCTCAGGCCGACCTGGAATATTAGGCTCCGGAGCGGATTGAAGGGGGAATCACGTGAACATCAGGCTGCTGTTGGCAGTCGTCGTGCTCATTGCATCAGCGGTGTCGGGCTGCCATTTCGCCTCTAGGAACCCACCGACGAACAAGACCCTCCAGGTCTCGATGGACGACGTGCTCAGGCAGAGCGTCATCACGCAGGACGTCACGCTGCCGGTCGGCAACACGCTGACGGTGAAGTTGGGCTCGAATTACTCCACCCCGTACCGGTGGGCGCCTGATACGAAGATCGGCGATTCGACGATCGTGAAGCAAACGGGTCACCGGTTTGTGCAACCGACCTCCGACGCGCTGGGAGCGCCCGGCACCGAGGTGTGGACGTTCGAGGCTTTGCAGCCGGGGACGACGACGATCACCACCTCTTACGCCAGCATCGTGGGCAAGGACGCCAAACCGGCTTGCACGTATACGGTGAGCGTGACGGTGCAGTAAACCTCTCCGGCGACCCACCGCGCACGGCCAGCGCTCGGGCTACGGTCCGGGGGCTCACCCGTCTGGCCAGCCAGCGCCGTTTCCCGATACTTGGCTGACAGCCGGCCGGGTGCCAATTTCCAGACCGGCGAGCTCGCAGGTGCCGTCGAACACGACCCGGCCGAACTTACGCACCGTGCAATGAAGTCGACCGGCAAGATGCTCGAAGTCGGTGTGGACGTTGCGCCGTTCCGCGGGTAGTGGGACCGGCAGGACGTGTGGGTCCAGGTGAGTGCCGTCTGCGTCCAGCTCGATCTGGTAGCGCGGTGTGCGGGCCGACACGGTCCAGCGTCCGTCGGTGACGTGCGATCGCACCAGCGCCGGCGGCGTCATCCGGATCACCCGGTCACCGAGTCGCACTACCACTCCGGTGACATCCCGGCGGATCGGGCCGAGCTCAAGAAGGCCACCCGAGAACGCGACCGAGACGTCAGCGCCGCCGAAATCGTGGGCCTGACCCCACCACCAGCGCTCGGGAAAGCCCGTGCCCCAGTTCCGTTCGGCGTACAGCAGGGCGCCATCGAACGACCAAGTGTCTCCATCTAATCTGACTGTGCCGCTTGCCTTTCCGCCAAGGCGGTAGGGGTGCCAGTATTGGTTGAGAAGGGGAATCGACGAAAAGATGCCGCCGCCGCCGAAGGCCTTGGGCCATTCGAATGAATCGGCAAAACGCAAATCAAGGTGGATATCGTCGAGGTCGATCCGGAGCTGACCGATGCCCGCCTCCAAACGCTCCATCGGGCCGGTCCCGGCATGCACTGAGAAGAGGGACGATTCGGCTTCGGCAGCGTCCAAGGCCGCGGAGCGCACGACGCCGCCGGGGTGCAATGCGACCGCGACCGTGGCCCAGTCCCCGTCCCGGTTCCGGTTTACGCTGCACAGGGCGACGACGACGCGACCCGAGGCGGAATCGGTGAGGCGCCAGAACCAGCCCTCCATTTCGCACCCATGCGAAGGCACTGGATCGCCGAAAGGCACATCGGCGCCCGTGCGCCGATACGCATTGATCAGTGGCCTGGCGGCGCCCCCTGCTATCCATCGCAGGTACGAAGCGGTCATAGCTCGGGTGCTCGGATTCGAAGGTCAGCCAGGCAAGTTGATGACGTCCGGCCCCGGCGTCGCGGCGTAGAGGTTGTCGATCGCCGCGGCATACTTCTCCGCGATCGGTCTCCGTTTGAGTTTCATCGTCGGGGTGAGCTCGTCTCCGCCGGCTTCCCACGGGGTGCCGACGATGAGGAACCGCTTGATCTGCTCGACGCGGGAAAGTTTGGAGTTCCCTTCGCGGACAGCGGCGGTGAGCAATTCCCTTGCCTCGGGACGTTGCGCGAAAGCGGCGGCCGACGGGTCGGAAATGCCGAGCGCCGCCGCCTCTGCGGCGGCGGCCTCGCTGTCGAGGGCGATGAGCGCCGTCACGTAGGGCCTGGCATCGCCGACGGCCACCACCTGGTCGATCAACGGGGACGTGGCCTGGACGGCCATCTCGATGTTGGTGGGGGAGAGATTCTTTCCGGATTCGTTGACGAACAAATCCTTCTTGCGGTCGACGATGGTGACGAAGCCTTGTGCGTCGATGGTGCCGATGTCGCCGGTATGCAGCCAGCCGTCGGCGTCGATCGCTTCGGCGGTCTTCTCCGGCTGCTGCCGATAGGCTCGCATCACGACCGGCCCGCGTATCAGCAGTTCGCCGTCGTCTGCCACCGAGATCTCGACATTGCGCAGCGCCGGCCCGACCGAACCGACCTTGTTGGAGCCCGGCCGGTTGGAGGTCGCACCTCCCACACACTCCGACTCGCCCCACACTTCGTAGACGGGAATGCCCAGACCCCAAAAGAATTCGATTGTTTCGACCGGTATGGGGGCGGCACCGGTTACTCCCCAGCGCAACTGGTCCAGGCCTAGAGCGGCACGCACCTTGGCCAGCACGAGGCGGTCGGCGACCGCGCGGCGAAGGGCAAGCGACGGGGAGAGCGACTTGCCCGCCAAGGTATGCCGGGCGGCCTGTACACCGGTGTCGACGGCCCACAGCGCCAACCGGCGCTTGAGCCCGGTCGCCTCGGCGTCAAGCTTCGTTTCGATCCCGGCTTTAACCTTGTGCCACACCCGCGGCACCCCGAGAAACACGGTGGGACGAGCATCCGGCAGCGCCTCCGCGATCGCCCTGGGGTCGTCGACGTCAGTCACCGGCACCCCCAGGACCATGTTGGCGTAGTGCCCGGTCACGCGGTCGGCGATGTGCGCATGCGGCAGGTAGGAGACGATCCGGTCGGTTGCCTGCAGCTCGAGAAGGTCGACTATCGCCGAGAACTCGGCCATCACGTTGGCGTGGGTGAGCTCGACGCCCTTGGGCGGGCCGGTGGTTCCCGAGGTGTAGATGAGCGTCGCGAGGTCGTCCGGCCGTACCGCCCGCCACGTCGAATCGAAATCGAAATCGGCTCTGGCTCCAGCGGATTCGAGGTTTTCGAGGGTGTCGCAGCCATCGACACCGGCGTCGACGACGATCACGTGGGCGAGGTCAACCCCGGCCGCCCTGATAGCGGGCAGAAAGTCTTTTTCGGTGAACACGATCTTGTTCTCGGCATTGGTGAACAAGTACCGGATCTGGTCCGGCGCCGAGGTGTTGTAGATCGAGAATGGGGCCGCGCCGAGATGCATGATGGCGGTGTCCGCCAAATGGAACTCCGGACGGTTGCGCAACATCAGACCGACCGTGTGGCCGCGTTCGACACCCAGTGCCGCCAGCCCGGCGGCGATCTTGCGTACCCGATCGGCGTACTCCCGCCAGGTGAGGACGGTCTCGTCACCGACCGTGCGGATGGCCACCGAGTCCGGCTTCAAAGCCGCGGTCTGCTGAAATGCCTGCGGCAGCGTGGACACCGTCACTCCGCTTTGGTGTTGAACCACCGTTGGGTCGCCCTCGGTCATATTCTTCTCGCTTCCCGTGCCATCACCACAGCGGCCACGGGAGACGTTAGTTGATGATCGGTCGCGTCCGACAGCCTTTCCCTGTCATGTCTACCCGCTCAGGCCGCGTCGGCGGGCCGCAGCATGCGGCCGGTGACAAGCGCCGAGAGCGAACCGGGTGCCAGCCGGCCGAAGCTGGACGTCAACCGGTTGCGCCATCCCGGAACGGCCACGGCGTGGCCGCGGTCCAGGGCGCGCAGCCCGGCGGCCACCACGGGTTCGGGGTCGGCGAGGTGTCGATAGATCGCGGTGTGCGAGACATCCGATTCGAGCGCGTCGACGAATCCGGTGCGGGTGGGCCCGGGGCACAACGCGGTCACGGTGACACCTGAGCCGCGGGTCTCCGCCCACAGGGCCTGGCTGAGCGACAGCACGAACGCCTTCGAGGCGCCGTAGGTGGCCTGATAGGGGCCGGGCTGAAACGCGATGGTGGAGGCCACGTTCAGGATGCCGCCGCGGCCGCGGGCCAGCATGCCCGGAAGCACCGCGTGGGTCAGCCGCACTAGCGCGTCGACGTTGACCGCCACCAGCTCGTGTTCGCGACCGGCGTCGAGCTCCGCGAACGGGCCGTAGGTGCCGAACCCGGCGTTGTTGACCAGCACGTCGATCTCCCGCCCGCCGAGGTGGGCCACCAGGGCATCGACGCCGTCGCCGGTGCCCAGGTCACCGACGACCAGCTCGACATTCGGGGCGGTCCGGTCGACCTGTTGGGCCACCGCTTTCAGACGAGTCTCGTTGCGCCCGGCGAGCACCAAAGAATGGCCACGCTTCGCGAGCTGGTCGGCGAAGATCGCGCCCAATCCCGAACTGGCACCGGTGATAACGGCCTGTTTTGACATCGTGACTCCTTATTTTCCAATAGTTTTCGTAACCGGCCGGACGGCCAGGGCATGGCTGACGAGGCCGATCGCGGCACCGAGGATGGGCCATATCGGCCAGAAGTACGACGCGCCCGTCGTGACGGCGACCGCCGCCCAGACGGTGAGCACGACGACGGTCATCGCCAGGTAGGCGGCGAGGTGAATGCGCACCCCGAGGCGGGCTGCTGCGATGCGCGCGGCGCGGCGGCGAGGATCGGCACGCCGGATGCGATCCAGCGGCAGATCGGCGACGAGTTCCCTCAGTTCCCCGGTCGTGTGCGTCTGGAATACCGCCTGCACCCGCTGCTCGTATTCGTCGAGCTCCAGGTAGCGCTGCGCGAGCGCTTGGCCCAGGCGCGCGGCCGTCTTCTCCCGGTCGCGGTCGCCGGCGCGGTCGGTGATGAGTTGCTGGTCCATTTCCGCTCCTTCCGCAGATGTGAATAGCATTAACATAGACCGGAATGTTAATGTCGTCAACATGGCACCAAAGACCACTGCGGCGCGTCGGGGCAGCTACCACCACGGCGATCTCAAACGAGCGCTGACCAGCGCCGCCCTGTCGCTGGTGGCCGAGAAGGGGCCGAAGGGCTTCACCCTGACCGAGGCGGCACGGCGCGCCGGCGTCAGCGCCGCGGCGCCGTACCGGCACTTCGCCGACAAGGCCGAGCTGCTGGCCACCGTCGCCGAACAGGGATTCCGTGACCTGCACGCCGAGCTGGCCGCGGCCGCCGATGCCACACCGGAGCCGAAGGACCGGGTGGTCGAACTCGGCCGGGTTTACGTGCGCTGGGCCATCGCCCATCCGGACCACTACCAGGTCATGTTCGGGGCCGAGAACGTAAAGGCGGACCACCCGAGCCTGGAGGCTGCCGCAGAGCAGGCGTTCGGCGACCTGCTCGACGCGATCACGAGGTGCCGGGAGGCGGGGATCGCGGGGATCGTCGAAGGCCAAGACCCGCGCGAGATGGCCGCGCCGCTGTGGTCCCTGGTGCACGGCGTCGCCTCGCTTGCCATCGGTGGCGAACTGCGCGCCGTCGGCATTCGGCAGGACCCGGAGGCCATGATTTCCGCCGTGGTGGCCCGGGTGCTCGGTTAGGCCACGTTGGCCTGGCGTTGTGTCGCGTAGACCTCGGCCAGGAACTGCTCGACGGCGACCGCCGCGTGCGCCGCGCGGGCCGAGCCGAAGATGTCGAAAGCGTGCTGGGTGTAAGGCAATTCGGCGTACACGACGGGCTGCGTGCTGACCTGCCGCAGCTTGGCGACGAAGTCACGCGCCTGCTCGACGTAGGCCAGCGAGTCGTTTCTGCCGTGCAGCACGAAAAACGGGGGAGCGTCGGCATTTACGTGGTGTATCGGCGACGCGGCGACAAACGTCTGCAGGTGCGTCGAGGGCCGTTGTTTGATAATCGATTTGACGAGCAGCCCCGGCATCATCGCATGCATCGAGTCGTCGAGGCGGGTGAAGTCGTAGATGCCGTAGAACGGCACGGCCGCCTGCACCCGGGTGTCGGCGTCTTCGAATCCGGGCTGGAACTGCGGGTCGTTGGGCGTCAGCGCCGCCAGCGACGACAGGTGGCCGCCGGCGGAACCACCGGTGATGGCGATGAAGTCGGGGTCGCCGCCGTATTCGGCGATGTGTGCCTTGACCCACGCGAGGGCGCGCTTGACGTCGACGATGTGGTCGGGCCAGGTGTTGCGCGGGCTGTGCCGGTAGTTGATCGCCACGCAGATCCAGCCCAGCTCGGCGAGGTGGCTCATCAACGGATGTGCTTGTCCGCGTTTGTTTCCCGTCGTCCAGGCGCCGCCGGGGATCTGGAAGAGCACCGGCGCCTTTCCGTTCGGATCGAGATCGGGACGCTGCCAGATGTCCAGGTGGTTGGCGCTGCCGAATTCGCCGTAGCTGATGTCGGCGTCGTGGGCGTAGTCGCGGTAAATCCGCCACATCCGCAGCAGTCCCGGCGTCTTGGCGGTGCCGACACCGGCCGGCCGGCGCCACAGACCCGCTGACTCGGTGCGGCGATCCGGTCCCAGGCCGTCGTCCAACGCCTCGCCCAGCGGGACATTGGCCTTGTGGCCGGCGCGGCTGAAGTTCAACAAACCCAGTGCCGAGACGCCCGCGACCAGCCACGCGATGGTTCGCACCGGCCGGGTGAGGCGGCGGGCCGTCAATGCCAGCCCGCCGAGCTGGCTCACCAGCGTCTGCAGCGGCAGCTCGGTGACGACCAGGCCGAACGTCCACGAGTACAGCGACGGGAATCCGCTGCGCGCCAGCGGTCGGTAGGCGTTGAGGGTGGACGTGGCGGTAACCGCCGTCACCCCCAGCGACCCTATTTGCCGGATGATGTGGATGAGTCGAGCTGTCCGCATGCGGTCACCTTATGCGGGAGGGAGAGTCTGCAGCAGGGCACGTCCCCTGGCGAGCCGCAGCTCGGTGAGGAACGCCTCCAGTGGCGCGGTGTCGCGGGCGGTGCTTTGTGCGTTGATGATGGCCAGGATGCGGCCGGTCCCGATCTGGACGTGGTAGTCGGCCTGGTCGGGGTGCTGCAGTTGGGTCGCGCCGACGGC
>NZ_JBKQOI010000315.1:0-63607 GCF_052145595.1 Mycobacterium sp.
GTGCGGGTGCTTTTCCGGCAGCTGGAGTACTTTGTCGCGGTCGCCCAGGAGCGCCACTTCGCCAGGGCGGCCGAGAAGTGCTACGTCTCGCAACCCGCACTGTCCGCCGCGATCGCCAAGCTGGAACGAGAGCTGAACGTCACGCTGATCAATCGCGGGCACAGCTTTGAGGGCCTCACGCCCGAAGGGGATCGATTGGTCGTGTGGGCGAAGCGGATTCTTGCCGAACACGATGCGTTCAAGGCCGAGGTACATGCCGTGAAATCCGGCATCACGGGAACGCTTCGGCTGGGCACCGTTCCAACCGCCTCAACGACAGCGTCCCTGGTTCTGTCGGCGTTCTGTTAGGCGCATCCGCTGGCGAAGGTGCACATCCTTTCCCGGCTGGCCGCCACGGAGCTGTACCGCAGGGTGCGTGAATTCGAATTGGACGCCGCCATTGTGCACGCCGCGCCCGAAGACGCCCACGATGTGGACCTGGTGCCGCTTTATGAGGAGCGCTACGTGCTGCTGTCGTCGGCGGACATGTTGGCCTCCGGTGCGTCGACGCTGACGTGGTCCGAGGCCGCGCAGCTGCCACTGGCACTGCCCACGGCAGAGATGCGCGACCGCCAGATCATCGACCAAGCCTTCGCAGGCCACGGCATCACGGTCACCCCGCAGGTTGAGACAGACTCCGTCGCTTCGCTATTGGCACAGGTGGCTACGGGAAACTGGGCGTGCATCACTCCACACACCTGGCTGTGGACATCGCCGCTGAAAGGAGAAATCCGCGCCGTCGAGATGGTCGATCCGGTGCTCAAAGCAGAGATCGCCCTCGCTACCAACTCTGCCGGGCCGGGATCGCCAATTGCCCGGGCGCTGAGCACATCTGCGCAAGAGCTCGCGCTGAACGAGTTCTTCGACGCGCAGCTGCTCGGAATCACGCGCCGACGCTGACCGCAGCAGGCGCTTTGGCTGCGCTGGTCGGATTGAGGCTGGCCAGATGTCCGCTTTCCACGCCCGCCGCCGGGTCGAGCTCGCAGTCGATGATCGACGGCCCGTTGGAGGCGATTGCTTCGGCCAGTGCCGACTGCAACTCCGACGGCGTGGTGACGTGATATCCCGTGCCGCCGAACGCCTCCGCGATCAACTCATGATGCGCACGAGCGTTGAGCACGGTGGGCGCCGGATCGTTACCGGTTGGCGCTTCGTCGCCGCGGTAGACGCCGCCATTGTTGAGGATGACGACCGTCACCGGCAGCCGGTAGCGGCAGGTGGTTTCGATTTCCATGCCGGAGAAGCCGAATGCGCTGTCACCCTCGATCGCGACGACGGGCTTGCCTGTCTCGACCGCGGCGGCGATGGCGTAGCCCATCCCGATGCCCATCACGCCCCAGGTTCCGGTGTCGAGCCGGTGGCGCGGCAGCTGCATGTCGATGACGTTGCGGGCCAGGTCCAGTGCGTTGGCCCCCTCGTTGACGACGTAGACGTCCGGGTTTTCCTGCAGCACTGTGCGAATGGCACCGAGCGCGTTGTAAAACCGCATGGGCTGTGGGTCTTCGGCCAAGCGCTCACCCATCTTTGCGTCGTTGCGTGCCCTGCGGTCGGCCAGCTCGTTGGTCCACTCCGCGGGTACCACGATGGGATGAGTCGCCAGGCCGTCGGACAGCGCCGACATCACCGACCCGATATCGCCCACCAGCGGCGCAACGATCGGCTGGTTGCTGTCGAACTCCGTTGCCACAATGTCGATTTGCACGAATTTGGCCTCGGCGGACCATTGTGGTGACTCGCCGTGGCCGAGCAGCCAGTTCAGTCGGGCACCAACCAGCAGCACCGCGTCGGCACGGGCGATCGCCAGCGAGCGCGCGGCCGCAGCGGACTGCGGGTGCGAATCCGGCAGCAGCCCTTTGGCCATCGACATCGGCAGGAACGGAATGCCGGTGGTCTCCACAAACTCTCGGATCACGGTGTCGGCCTGTGCATACGCTGCGCCCTTGCCGAGCACGATCAACGGGCGCTGCGCCCGGGTGAGCACGTCCAGTGCGCGATCGACCGCCTCCGGCGCGGGCAGCTGTCGGGGAGCGGGGTCGACGACCCGCCAAATAGTGGTGGCGGCGGCTGAGGCCTCCAGCGCCTGGCCCAGCACGTCACCCGGAATGTCAAGGTAGACGCCGCCCGGCCGCCCGGAGACCGCGGTGCGAATGGCACGTGCGACGCCGAGTCCGATGTCCTCGACCCGGGTGATGCGGTACGCCGCTTTCACCAAAGGCTTTGCGACACTGAGCTGGTCGAGGTCCTGATAATCGCCGCGCTGCAAATCGACCAGCGCTCGATTGCTCGAGCCGGAAATCTGGATCATCGGGAAGCAGTTCGTGGTGGCGTTGGCCAGCGCGGGCAGGCCATTGAGAAATCCGGGCCCCGATGTCGTCAAGCAGACGCCGGGGCGCCGGGTGAGGAACCCGGCGGCCGCGGCCGCGTTGCCGGCAGAAGTCTCTTGCCGGAACCCGATGTAACGCATTCCTGACGCCTGCGCGACGCGGGCGAGGTCGGTGATCGGGATGCCGACTATCCCGTAGATGGTGTCGACGCCGTTGGCCTTCAGGGCGTCGACGACCAGGTGAAAGCCGTCGGTCAGGGAGGTGCTTGTCGTCATGTCTCGACTCCTCGCGTGCGTGTCGGTGCCTCTTGTCCATCACTGTCGTCCGGGTTGTCCGCCGGTGTCCAAGACCAAGCCGCTATACAGCGATTCACGCCGGTTATCAACCGCTGGTCAGCGGCGTGACGCAAGCTCAATAGCTACCGATTATCGATCGTGAGCAGAAGAGTATTGGACTAACCGGCAGGTTTCTCGGCATGGTGCAACCAGGTGCTGTTACACATTAGGAAAAGCGGAAGGACCACGGCGATGTCTGAGTCGGTCACCCAGCAGGTTGTCCCGTCGGCGGAGCGAATCGGCGAATCCCCGCGCATCGCCGATCTAATCGCGGCGTTGGCAACGCGGGTGCCGGAGGCGCCGGCGCTCGTCGTCACTGCCGATCGCACACCGATCAGCTACCGCGACCTGATGCGACTGGCCGACGGCCTGGCCGGACAGCTGAAGCAGGGTGGCCTGCAGCCGGGTGACCGGGTCGCGCTGCGTGCCGGTAGCAACGCCGAATTCGTGGTCGGCCTGTTGGCGGCGTCGCGAGCGGAGCTGATCGTGGTCCCGCTGGACCCGGCCTTGCCCGTCAGCGAGCAGCGCGCCCGAAGTGGGGCGGCGGGAGCGCGGGCGGTGCTCGTCGACGGCATTGGCCCTGAGGGCAGCGAGGCCCGGCGGGAGCCGGACCTGCCGTGGTGGCCGATCGCGGTGACCATCGGCCCCCAGGACGGTGCCCCGGCGGTCAATCTGAACGCCGTCACGGCGCCCCAGCGAGACGTCTCGACGCCCGAGGGGCTGCGGCACGACGACGCCATGATCATGTTCACCGGCGGCACCACGGGGGTACCGAAGATGGTCCCGTGGACTCACGGAAACATCGCGAGTTCGGTGCGGGCGATCGTCGCCGGGTACGGGCTCGGCCCGCAGGACGCGACGGTCGCGGTGATGCCGCTCTACCACGGTCACGGCCTGCTCGCCGCGCTGCTGGCGACCCTGGCATCCGGCGGCACGGTGTTGGTGCCCGCGCGCGGGCGATTCTCGGCGCACACGTTCTGGGACGACATCGATGCCGTCGGGGCGACCTGGTACACGGCGGTCCCGACGATTCACCAGATCCTGCTGGAGCGCGCCAAGACCGGCCAGCCCGGGAGCAATCGTGCCGCGTTGCGCTTTATCCGCAGCTGCAGCGCCCCGCTCACCCCGGAAACAGCGCAGGCGCTGCAAGAGACGTTCTCAGCACCGGTGGTGTGTGCCTTCGGCATGACGGAGGCCACTCATCAGGTGGCTACAACAGGCATCGATCGAAACGAAAACCCCGCTGAGACAGCCGGCCTGGTGGGCCGCTCCACTGGACCGGAAATCCGGATCGTCGGGTCCGACGGTCAGCCCCTGCCCGCGGAAGCCGTCGGGGAGGTCCGGCTACACGGTCCCACCGTGGTGCGCGGCTACCTCGGCGACCCGGCGATAACCGCCGCCAACTTCACCGACGGATGGCTGCGCACCGGCGATCTGGGGTCACTGTCGGCGGCCGGCGACCTGAGCATCCGCGGCCGGATCAAGGAACTCATCAACCGGGGCGGCGAGAAGATTTCGCCGGAGCACGTCGAGGGCGTGCTGGCCACCCATCCCAACGTTCTGGAGGTGGCCGTGTTCGGCGTGCCGGACAAGTTGTACGGCGAGGCGGTGGGCGCGGTGGTCGTTCCCCGGGAATCCCCCTCGCCGACCCCGGCCGAGCTTGCGGCGTTCTGCCGCGACCGGCTGGCGGCCTTCGATGTGCCGGCCACCTTCCAGGAGGCCAGCGCGCTGCCGCATACCGCAAAAGGCTCGCTGGACCGCCGCGCCGTGGCCGACCAGTTCGGCCGCGGGGCGTGAGGGGATCATCGACGCGAGAAGGTCTGCGCGGCAGCGGGTTTGTCGACAGCCGCTCACTGAGCGGATGACGTCAGGTTTCCCCACGCGGCTCGCGCACCCGAATCGCCGATGCGGTAGGTCTGCACCAGGGTGGTCACGGCGGCGACGATCACCAGCACCCCGACCACGGAGCGCAGCGCGAATGTGACCGTGCGTCCGCGCGCCTGCCGGATGTGGACGGCGGCCAGGATCGTGACGGTGGCCACCAGCGCCGCCACGATGTAGATCAAGGTTTCGCCGAGTTGTGCATGCATGGTGAGCGCCGGCGACTTATCGACCCGAGTCTCCAACCACGCCCCCGCGCTGGTCGTCAAGGGAGTCAAGACGAGCGTGCCCACGGCGAGCAACAGAACCAGCCAGATCAGCCGCCGGCGCGCCGCGGGCCACAACGCACACAGGATCGCCAAGACCGCTGTCAGGGGAGCCAGGACGACAACGAAATGGTTGAGCAGGATGTGCGCGGGAAGACCGTTGAAGGTGGACATCGGTGCCAATCTCCAGTCATCTCAGGCGTTTTCAGACGGTGGTTTTCACCCGGGCGGCTGCGGATTCGGGCATGGGTTCGTAGCGGACAAACGAACGGGTGAACGACGCGGCCCCATGCGACAGTGAGCGCAAGTCGATTGCATAGCGTGTCAGCTCGACCTGAGGCACCTCGGCTTTGACCACGGTGCGTTCGTGGCCGGCGGTGTCGGTACCGAGCACCCGGCCGCGACGACCCGAGAGGTCGCCCATCACGGCACCGACGAAATCGTCGGGCACCAACACCGATATCTCGTCGATGGGCTCGAGCAATGCCACCTTCGTCGCCGCCGCCGCCTCGCGCAACGCCAGCGACCCCGCCATCTGAAACGCGAAATCCGACGAGTCGACGCTGTGGGCCTTGCCGTCGAGCAACGTGACCCGGATGTCGACCACGGGGTAACCGGCGTGCACCCCCTTCTCCATCTGCGCGCGCACGCCCTTCTCCACGCTCGGGATGAATTGCCGTGGCACCGCTCCGCCGACCACCTTGTCGACGAACTCGAATCCGGAGCCCTCCGGTAGCGGTTCCACCTCGATATCGCACACCGCGTACTGGCCGTGCCCGCCGGACTGCTTGATGTGGCGGCCGTGGCCTTTGGCCTTGCCGCTGATGGTTTCTCGCAGCGGCACGCGCAGTTCAACCGTGTCGACGGTCACACCGTACCGGTTGGCCAGCGCGTCCAGCACGACGCCGGCATGGGCCTCGCCCATGCACCAGAGCACGATCTGGTGGGTTTCCTGATTCTGCTCGATCCGCAGCGTCGGGTCTTCGGCGGCCAGCCGTCCCAGCCCGACCGACAGCTTGTCTTCGTCGGTCTTGGCATGCGCCTGAATGGCGACCGGCAGCAGCGGCTCGGGCATTGTCCACGGTTTAAGTACGAGCGGCTCGGATTTGTCCGAGAGAGTGTCGCCCGTTTCGGCCCGGCTCAGCTTGCCGATCGCGCAGATGTCGCCCGCCACGACGGCCGGCGCGGGACGCTGCTGCTTACCGAGCGGGAAGGAGAGGACTCCGATGCGTTCGTCTTCGTCGTGGTCGGGGTGGGTATTTCCATTCCCGCCGGCCGCCCCGAAGAACGACGCAAAATGGCCCGACACATGAACCGTCGTGTCGGGCCTGATGGTCCCGGAAAACACCCGGACCAGGCTGACCCTGCCGACGTAAGGGTCTGACGTCGTCTTGACCACCTCTGCCAGCAACGGTGCCTGAACGTCGCAGGCGAGCTCGGCGTGCGGAGCGCCCACCGGTGTAAAGACCTCCGGCAGCGGGTGTTCCATCGGAGACGGGAATCCGCGCGTGGCGACCTCCAGCAATTCCAGGGTGCCCACCCCGGTGCTGCTGCACACCGGGATCACCGGGAAAAACGAAGCCCTGGCAACGGCCCGCTCCAGGTCTTCGATGAGCACGGACTCATCGATCGACTCACCGCCGAGGTAACGCTCCATCAGGGACTCGTCCTCGGATTCCTCGATGATCCCCTCGATCAGGGTGCCCCGCGCCTCCTCGATCGGGTCGGCGTCCGATGGATCCAGCGCATGCATGGTCCGCTTGCCGTCGGAGTACTGGTAGCGCTTCTGCGACAGCAATCCGATCAGGCCGTCACTCGTCGGCAGGTAAAGCGGTAAAACCTTGTCGCCGAACGCGTTTTGTGCGGCGGCCAGCGCTTCGGCGTAGTTCGCCCGGGCGTGGTCGAGCTTGGTGATCACCACGGCGCGGGGCATGCCGACCTGGCTGCATTCCTGCCAGAGCGACTTGGTCGGCTCGTCGACGCCTTCGTTTGCCGCGATCACGAAAAGCCCGCAATCCGCGGCTCGCAGCCCGGCCCGCAGCTCGCCCACGAAGTCGGCGTACCCGGGTGTGTCAACCAGGTTGATCTTGATGCCGTCGTGTGACAGGGAGGCCACGGCAACGCCCACCGACCGCTGTTGCCGAATCTCCGCATCGTCGTAGTCGCAGACCGTGCTGCCGTCGGTAACCGAACCCGGCCGCGACAACACCCCCGCCGGTACCAGCAGGGCCTCCACAAGTGTGGTCTTGCCGCCCCCCGACGGTCCTATCAAGACCACGTTTCGAATGTCGCCCGGACCGTCCGCGGTGGGCGCCACTCCCGCGCCCTGGGAAGTATTCGTCCTGTCCGCCATGACTTTCCTCCAACTTTCCCCGGGCGCACCGCGCTGTACACCTACCTAGCTACCATTCACCCAACAACGGTTCACCACAAGACCGGCGGCCCGGATCGATGGATCCGGAAGCACCACACGACGGCGGTGACCGTTGCCGCCTGACGATTCGCGTGCTTTCCGACGTGCGCGCCCGGATGAGCCGCCGGCTCAGGCGTGCCAGCTGGACCAGCGGCGCACACTAACCGCGATCACCGGGCCGACCAACGGAACCGATTGATACTGAGGATATTTCGCGCGCAACAGCCGATAGCCGGTGTCCATTATCTCGTCGTCCTGATGAATCGCGGCGACACCGTCGACGCGGACCCACCACAACCGCGTCCAATCGTCGGCGTAGTGGTCGACGAGCAGACAGACTTCAGGGTTGCTTTCGATGTTGGCCAGGCGACGCGGCCATCGCGTCGTTTTCGGCTTCGCGTCGATGGCCGTGTAGACAACGCCGTGGCCATCCTGCGAGCCGCCGTCGAACGCGAACACCACCGGCACCAGGTGCGGTATCCCGTCGCGTGTCGTCGTAGCCAGTCGGGCTATCGGGGACCGTGTGAACCTGACCCTGGGGTCGAATTCGCCCACACCGCCAGCTTAGGGGGCGGGCCGCATTGCCCGGCTCCTCCTCCCGCCGCTACGCGGCACGCTCGGAAGATCGGGGTCGCCGCGCTAGGTTGACCGCATGCTGGCGGAGACGCAGATCACGACCCTTCTCTATCGCTATGCCGAGTGCATCGACACCGGCGACCTGGTGGCGGCGGCCGCGCTCTTCGACCACGCGCGCATCCGGATCGGTCCGGAGGACAGTATCGATGCGGCCCGGTGGCTGGGGATATGGAAGTCGCTGATCATGCTCCATCCCGACGGGACACCGCGAACCAAGCACGTGACCACCAATCCGATCATCGAGATCGATGAGGCCGCGGGCAGTGCGAGTTGCCGCAGTTACTACACGGTGTTGCAGCAGACCGACGACTTCCCCCTACAGACCATTGTCACCGGCCGCTACCACGACCGATTCGAACGCGTCGACGGTCAGTGGCGGTTCTCCTACCGCGACCTCACCCTCATCGACATGGTCGGTGACGTCAGCCACCACCTGGCTTATCCGATTACGCCGACCGGAGGAGCCTGAGGCCAATCAAGCCCTGACCACAGTGGTGAATAGCTACCTGGATTACGGTTATACAGATCATGTCGTGCCGCCCAGACCCGGAGACTGGGCCAATTCTGGTTGTCAACGCGATGCAGGAGGTTACGGGATGGGCAAATGGCACCAACGCTCAGTCTGGTGGTCATGGTTAGTCAGCGTGCTGGCTGTGGTCGGCCTGGGCCTGGGCCTGACCACGGTGCCGGTGTCCGCCACTACTTCTGGGCCGTCCACCCTGGCGCTCGACCGGCTCAGCGACCGGCCCGCGGCACCGCTCGACCCCTCGGCGATGGTCGGCCAGGTCGGGCCGCAGGTGGTCGACATCAGCACCAAATTCGGCTACAACAACGCGGTAGGAGCCGGAACCGGCATTGTCATCGATCCGGGCGGCGTGGTGCTAACCAACAACCACGTGATCTCGGGCGCCACCGATATCAGCGTGTTCGCAGTCGGCAACGGCCAGACGTACGCCGTTGACGTGATCGGCTACGACCGAGCCGCGGATGTCGCCGTCCTGCAGCTTCGCGGCGGAGGAGGCTTGCCCAGCGCCAACATCGGTGGCGGCGTCGCGGTCGGCGACCCGGTCGTCGCGCTGGGCAACGCCGGTGGCCAGGGCGGAACGCCCAGTGCCGTGGCGGGCAGAGTCGTCGCGCTCAACCAGACCGTCTCTGCTACCGATACCTTGACCGGCGCCGAAGAGAACCTGGGCGGGTTGATCCAGGCCGACGCCGCGATCAAGCCGGGCGACTCGGGCGGTCCCATGGTCAACAGCGGCGGGCAGGTGATCGGCATGAACACCGCGGCCACCGACAGCTACAAGATGTCCGGCGGGCAGGGCTTCGCCATTCCGATCGGTACTGCGATGGGCGTTGCCGGCCAGATTCGCTCCGGTGCCAGTTCGAACACGGTGCATGTCGGCCCGACCGCCTTCCTTGGCTTGGGCGTTACCGACAACGGCGGCAACGGCGCGCGGGTCGAACGTGTGGTCGGGAGCGGTCCCGCCGCGGCGGCCGGGATATCCCCCGGTGACGTCATCACCGGGGTCGACAACGTGCCGATCAACGGGGCCACCTCGATGACGGAAGTACTCGTCCCGCACCACCCGGGTGACACCATCGCGCTGCACTGGCGCTCCAGAGACGGCGGCGACCGCACGGCGAACGTGACGTTGGCGGACGGACCTCCGGCCTGACATCGCCCGGGATAATGTTCGCCTCCCAGCCAATTCCTTTGCTGGCGGGCGAGATTCCCGGTGTCCCGCCTCGGGTACCCGTGGCATCGTGGAATCGATGAACCACGCAAGCGACCCTGTCGAACACGATCCCGCCGAGGGCAGCCGCGTCGAGGATGGTGTGGTCGAGCACCCGGACGCCGAGGACTTCGGCCAAGCCGCCGCGCTGCCCGCCGACCCGACCTGGTTCAAGCACGCAGTGTTCTACGAGGTGCTGGTCCGAGCCTTCTTGGACGCTAACGCGGACGGTTCGGGTGACCTGCGTGGGCTGATGGGACGCCTGGACTATCTGCAGTGGTTGGGCATCGACTGCATTTGGTTGCCTCCGTTCTATGACTCACCGCTGCGTGATGGTGGGTACGACATCAGAGACTTCTACAAGGTGCTGCCCGAGTTCGGCACAGTCGACGATTTCGTCGCCCTGCTCGACGCCGCTCACCAGCGGGGCATCCGGGTGATCACCGACCTGGTGATGAACCACACCTCCGAGTCCCACCCGTGGTTCCAAGAGTCACGCCACGACCCGGATGGACCGTACGGCGACTACTACGTGTGGAGCGACACCAGCGAGAAGTACACCGACGCCCGGATCATTTTCATCGACTCCGAAGAGTCGAACTGGACCTTCGACCCGGTGCGCCGCCAGTTCTACTGGCACCGGTTCTTCTCTCATCAGCCAGATCTGAACTACGACAACCCGGCCGTTCAAGAGGCAATGATCGACGTCATTCGCTTCTGGCTCGACCTCGGGATCGACGGGTTTCGACTGGACGCGGTGCCGTACCTGTTCGAGCGGGAGGGCACCAACTGTGAGAACCTGCCCGAGACGCACGCTTTCCTCAAGCGCGTTCGCAAGGTCGTCGACGACGAGTTCCCGGGGCGGCTGTTGCTCGCCGAGGCCAACCAGTGGCCGAGCGATGTTGTCGAATACTTCGGCGACGCCAGCACCGGCGGTGACGAGTGCCACATGGCGTTTCACTTCCCGCTGATGCCGCGCATCTTCATGGCGGTGCGGCGCGAGTCGCGATTTCCGATCTCGGAGATCCTCGCCCAGACGCCCGAGATCCCGGACATGGCGCAATGGGGGATCTTCCTGCGCAACCATGACGAGCTGACGCTGGAAATGGTCACCGACGAAGAGCGCGACTACATGTATTCCGAGTACGCCAAGGATCCGCGGATGAAGGCGAACGTCGGAATCCGCCGCCGGCTGGCGCCGCTGCTAGACAACGGCCGCAGCCAGATCGAGCTGTTCACCGCGCTGCTGCTGTCCCTGCCCGGCTCGCCGGTCCTCTATTACGGTGACGAGATCGGCATGGGCGACGTGATCTGGTTGGGGGACCGCGACGGGGTGCGCACCCCGATGCAGTGGACACCCGACCGCAACGCCGGCTTCTCCAAAGCCAACCCGGGACGGCTCTACCTGCCGCCCAGCCAGGACCCGGTCTACGGCCATCAGGCCGTCAACGTGGAGGCGCAACGCGACACCTCGACGTCGTTGCTCCACTTCACCCGGACGATGCTGTCCGTGCGCCGCCGACATCACGCCTTCGCCATCGGTACCTTCGAGGAATTAGGGGGCTCGAATCCGTCGGTGCTCGCTTTCATCCGCCACGCGGCAGATGACGGCGACACCGTGCTGTGCGTCAACAACCTGTCCCGGTTCCCGCAGCCCATCGAGCTGAACCTGCAGCATTGGAGTGGCTGCACCCCGGTGGAGCTGACCGGGCACGTGGAATTCCCGCGCATCGGCCACCTGCCCTACCTGCTGACACTGCCAGGACACGGGTTCTACTGGTTCCAGTTGTCCGCATCTGAGGAGAATGCATGACTTCCCCAACCGAGCTGCCGGCCAAGCTGCCGTGGTCTGACTGGCTGCCACAGCAACGTTGGTACGCCGGACGCAACCGCGAGCTGTCCAACGCCGCGGCAAGCGTCGTCGTCCCGCTCCGCGACGACCTCGACCTGGTACTGGTCGACGCCGACTACGCCGATGGTTCCTCGGAGCGCTACCAGGTGATCGTCGGATGGGATTCCGCGCCGCTCTCCGAGTACAGCACCGTCGCCACGATCGGCGCCGCAGACGATCGGACCGGCTTTGACGCCCTGTACGACACCGGTGCGCCGCGATTCCTGCTGTCGTTGATCGACTCGTCGGCCGTCCGCGGTTCGTCCGGCACCGAAGTGAGATTCGCCAGAGAACCAGACGCCGAGTTGCCGCTGGAGGCCGCGCCGCACGTCTCCGATGCCGAGCAGAGCAACACCAGTGTGATCTTCGATCGGC
This sequence comes from Mycobacterium sp., assembly GCF_052145595.1. Taxonomy (GTDB): domain Bacteria; phylum Actinomycetota; class Actinomycetes; order Mycobacteriales; family Mycobacteriaceae; genus Mycobacterium. The sequence goes on from NZ_JBKQOI010000315.1 coordinate 11,894, forward strand.
GCGCCACCTTCAAGGTTTTTCGTCGGGTCAGCGGCGGCATCAACCCCGATATCGAATTGAATCGGGTGCTCGGCCGCGCCGGTAACCCGCACGTGGCCCGACTGCTGGGCACCTACGAGATGTCCGCACCGGACCGCGGCGAGGCTTCTCCCCTGGGCATGGTGACCGAGTTCGCGTCCAATGCCGCCGAAGGCTGGGCCATGGCCACCGCCAGCGTTCGTGACCTGTTCGCGGAGGGTGACCTGTATGCCTATGAAGTCGGCGGGGACTTCGCCGGCGAGGCCAACCGGCTCGGCGAAGCCGTCGCCTCCGTGCACGCCACCCTGGCGGAGTGCCTGGGTACGGCGCGGGAAGCGTTCCCGGTCGAAACCGTGCTGGCCCGCCTCTCGTCGACCGTGGCAAAGGTTCCTCAACTGGCGGAGTACGCGCCAACGATCGAAGAGCGATACCAAAAGCTCGCGGGCGAGACGATCACCGTTCAGCGGGTGCACGGTGATCTGCACCTGGGACAAGTGCTGCGTACCCCGGAAAGCTGGCTGCTGATCGACTTCGAAGGCGAGCCGGGCCAGCCGCTCGACGAGCGCCGGGCGCCAGATTCACCGCTGCGCGACGTGGCCGGTGTCCTGCGCTCCTTCGAGTACGCCGCCTACGGGCAACTGGTGGACCAGGCGGCCGACAAGCAGCTGGCCGCCCGCGCCCGGGAATGGGTCGAGCGCAATTGCACGGCGTTCTGTGACGGCTACACGGCCGTGTCCGGGATCGACCCACGGGATTCGGCTCAGCTGCTGTCCGCCTACGAACTGGACAAGGCCGTGTACGAGGCCGGCTACGAGGCGCGGCACCGGCCTGGATGGCTGCCGATCCCGCTGCGTTCCATCGCCCGCCTGACCGCCGCCTAGATCACGTGCTGCGGGCACCGCTGGTGTCTGAAAGCATGTCCGCGTGGCAAGTGGGATTTTCGATCGGGAAGCTCGATTGTCGTGGGTGCTGGCGGTGCTGGCCGGAGTGCTGGGCGCGACCGCCTTTACCCACTCCGCGGGATACTTCGTGACGTTCATGACCGGGAACGCCCAACGCGCCGCGTTGGGGTACTTCCGGCATGAGGCGTTGGTGTCGGTCACCGCGGGGGTACTCCTCCTGTGCTTCGTCGCCGGCGTGGTGGTCGCGTCGATGTGTCGGCGACGTTTCTGGGCGGAGCATCCGCACGGCCCGATCGTGCTGACGACCCTCAGCCTGCTGGCCGCCACCGCCCTGGACGTTCTCGACGAGGGCTGGGAAGAAAACTATCTCGATTTCCCGCCAATCATGTTGGTGGTCTTCGGCATTGGCGCCTTGAACACGTCGTTCGTCAAGGACGGCGAGGTGTCGGTGCCCCTCAGCTATGTGACCGGCACGCTGGTCAAGCTGGGCCAGGGTATCGAACGCCACATCGCCGGTGGAAAAGCCGCGGACTGGCTGGGTTACTTTCTGCTGTTCACCAGCTTCCTTTTGGGCGCCGCGATTGGTGGCTGCATCAGCCTGGTCGTCAATGGCACATGGATGCTGGTGGTGGCCTCGGTCATGTGCGCGCTGACAACCGGTTACACGTACTTCCGCCAGGACCGCCGGGCGCTGCTGGATTAGCGGGTCAGCCAAAAAGCATCGGCAGCAGCGCTGACCGGTGCGCTGCTGCCGATGCCGGCTTTTGGTGTTCTCAGGTGCCCTAGGCGTTGTTGTTGTTGCCGCCGTTGAGCACCTGCTGGATGTCGGGTTTCATGGCAACCAGCTGCTGATTCCAGTAGGGCCACGAGTGTGTCCCATTGGTCGGGAAGTTGAACACCCCGTTGCGTCCACCCGCGGCGACGTAATCGTTCTGGAAGGTTTGGTTGGTGCGCAGTGTGAGGCCTTCCAGGAACTTCGCCGGCACGTTGTCGCCCCCGACATCGCTGGGCGTGCCGTTACCGCAGTAGACCCAGATCCGGGTGTTGTTGGCGACCAGCCGCGGAATCTGGACCAACGGGTCGTTGCGCTTCCAGGCCGGGTCGGTGGACGGGCCCCACATGCTGTTGGCGTTGTAACCGCCCGAGTCGCTCATCGCCAAACCGATCAGCGTCGGCCACCAGCCCTCGGACGGGTTGAGGAAGCCCGACAGCGAACCGGCGTAGGGGAACTGCTGGGGGTAGTACGCGGCCAGGATCAGTGCGGAGCCGCCCGACATCGACAGCCCCACCGCGGCGTTGCCGATCGGCGAAACCTGTTTGTTGGCCTGCAGCCACGCGGGCATCTCCTGGGTCAGGAACGTCTCCCACTTGTAGGTGTAGTTCTGGCCGTTGCCCTGCGACGGCTGGTACCAGTTGCTGTAGAAGCTGGACTGGCCGCCGACGGGCATGATCACCGAAAGCCCGGACTGGTAGTACTCCTCGAAGGCCGGGGTGTTGATGTCCCAACCGTTGTAGTCGTCCTGTGCCCGCAGACCGTCGAGCAGATAGACCGCGTGCGGTCCGCCCCCCTGGAATTGGACTTTGATGTTGCGGCCCATCGACGGTGATGGCACCTGCAGGTATTCGACTGGAAGACCCGGCTTTGAGAACGCCCCCGCGGTAGCCGTGCCGCCGACGGCACCGACCAGACCGGACAACAGGGCAGCCCCTACGGCCGCGATAGCCAGCCGGCGCGGCATACTTGCCGTTGCGCCACGCAACTTCCGAACCCCTTCGAAGAACGACATAGCTCTCTACCCATCCCAACTTTCATCGACTCTTAGGTGCCGCATGGGTGCGGTCGAATCTGTTCTGGGCGAGTGAAACACAGGGGCAGGGCGTAATTCGTCTGTCGCGGCCGCAGTGCGAGATCGCGGTTGGCTAACGATTGGGAGTCGGCCAGGACTCGTAGCGATCAGGTCACGATTCGCTGTGGGAACGATATCTGCAAAGGCGTCCCCTCAGGAGACCAGGCGGCGCAAAAGCTTTGACGCCGTGGCGATTCCGATCACTGCCGCCAGCACCAGCACGAAGAGGTCCAGGGGGTCCAGCGGGGTGCCGATCAACAACGCACGCAGGGCATTGACCTCGTAACTCAGCGGATTGACCGTGCTCAGCACGTGCAGCCACGACGGCATCAAGTCGACCGGGTAGAGCGCGTTGGAGGCGAAGAACAGCGGCATCGTGATGGCTTGCCCGATCCCCATCAAACGGTCGCGGCTGCGAACCAGTCCGGCCAGCGTCATCGACAGACACGCGAAGAACGCGGCACCGAGCATGACGATGCCCATCGCCGCCAGGATCCGTAACGGATTGACGGTCAGGCCGACGCCCATCACGTAGGCCAGCGCCATCACACCCACGACCTGGGCGACCGATCGCACGCCGGCAGCGAATGCCTTGCCGGTGATCAGCGCCGACGCGGGCGCCGGTGTCACCATGAGCTTGGCGAGAATGCCGGCGTCTCGATCCCAGATGATCTGGATCCCGTAGAAGATCGAGATGAACAGCGCCGACTGCGCGATGATTCCCGGGGCCAGGAACGCCAGGTATGACACCGAGCCGGTCTTGATGACGTGTAAGCGGCTGAACGTGGTGCCGAAGATCAGCAGCCACAGTGCCGGCTGCACCATCCGCGTGAGGAGTTCGGTCCGATCGTGTTGCAGCTTCTGCAATTCCACGATTGCGAACGCCCCGACGCGGCTCAACGTCGCGCTGATTCGTCTCCACCCGCGAGGTGCGCGAACCAGCGTGCCCGCCGGAGCATTCGGGGCGTGATCAACTAGCACGGCTGGCAACCTTTCTGCTGGAACGGATTTCGCGGAACGAACCGGACGATTCCGTCTGATCCGACAAGTCCGATGCGGCATAGTGACGGAACACATCCTCCAGCGTCGCGCCGGGCGACACCTTGGATACCTCGGCCTTCAGCTTTGCGGTCGTGCCGACCGCGCGTAACACGCCGCGATGCATCAGCGCGACGCGATCGCAGAGTGCGTCCGCCTCTTCCATATAGTGGGTCGTCAGCAACACGGTCATGCCGAACTGTGCCTGCATGCTCTGCACCTGCGTCCAGACGCCGTCGCGGGCGATCGGGTCGAGCCCGACGGTCGGTTCGTCGAGCACCAACAGTGACGGACGGTTGACGAGCGCCTGGGCCACCTCCAGCCGGCGCACCATGCCACCGGAGTAGGACCCCGCCAGCCGATCGGCCACGTCGATCAGGTCCATGGCGACCAGCGCCTGCTCGACGCGCTCGGCACGTTCGGTGCGAGGCACACCGTACAGCCGTGCGAACCACTCCACGTTCTGCCGGCCGGTCAGTGCGGGCTCGATCGAAAGTTGTTGTGGTACGTAGCCGATGTTGCTGCGGATGTCCACCGTCTGACGGCGGGCGTCCAATCCGAAAATGCGTAACTCCCCGCGCTGGATTCCCGACAGCGTGGTGAGCATCCGCACCAGGGTCGTCTTTCCCGCGCCGTTGGGTCCCAGCAGGCCCATCGTCTCGCCGCGCCGCACCTGCAACGTCACATCATCGACGGCGGTGAACTGGCCGTAGCGATAGGTCAGGTGCCGGCAGTCGATCGCCATGGGTAGTAATTCGGTCATCATCATCTCTCCTGCAATAGTCGGGTCACCTTGTTGAGGATCTCCAACCCCTTTGTCAGAGAATCAAGTTCATCGTTGTCAAGTTCGCCGAGCACGTCGGACAGCAGCGCTCGCCGTGCGGTCCTCGACGCGTCGACGATCTGCTGCGTGGGCGCGGCGAGCCGGAGCTGGCAGACGCGACGGTCCGTAGCGCCGACGGTCCGCGTGAGCAGGCCGTTGGCTACCAGCTTGGAGACCAGGGTCGAGGCGGTGTTGGGCACCAGCCCGAGCTCGGCGGCCGCGGCGCGGACCGAAATCCCCGGTTGCCGACCCACCAGCCATAGCAGCTCCGACTGTGACTCGGTGAGTCGGGCGGAGTCGAAACCGCGACCGACGGACCGGCGGAGTTGGCGGCGGAATCGGCCTACTACGCCGAACAGATCGGCGACCACATCGGTACGTGACTTCAGTGCTTGCATATATACCTCTGTTTACGAGCTATATATGTGTGCAAGCTATGTCTGACCTGTCCCTCAGCTACTTGTCGAGCCGGTGGAGGGTCACATCCGTCAACGACCCGTCGTCGACGACCGCGGTGATGTAGCTGCAGAACGGCTGCCGGCGGCGGTCGGTCGGCGAGCCCGGATTGAGCAGGCGCAACCCGGTCTTCGTCGTCGTATCCCATGGGATGTGGCTATGTCCGAACACCAGCACCTGGCTGTCCGGGTAGAGTCGCGACATCCGGGCCTCGCGGCCGCTCGCGGCACCGGTCTCGTGCACAACGGTGAAACGCACGCCCGCCAGCGTCACGTCCGCTCGCTCCGGCAGCCGCGCCCGCAGGATGGGTCCGTCGTTGTTTCCCCAGCATGCGACCAGCCGAGCGGACCGGGATTCCAGCGTGTCGAGCAACTCGGGCGCCACCCAGTCGCCGGCGTGGATGACGACATCTGCCTTCCCGACCTCGTCCCATACCCGCGTGGGCAGGTCGCGCGCGCGTTTCGGGACATGGGTATCGGCAATTAGTAGCAGCCTCACGGGTTCTATGCTTACCCACGACCAGAGGAGAGACCCATGCGCACCTTCGAGTCAGTCGCCGACCTCGCCGCAGCCACGGGCGAGACCATCGGGCAAAGCGACTGGGTGATCATCACCCAGGAAGATGTCAACCTGTTTGCCGACGCGACCGGCGACCACCAATGGATCCACGTCGACCCGGAGCGGGCCGCGGCGGGTCCGTTCGGCACGACCATCGCCCACGGGTACATGACCCTGGCGCTGCTGCCGCGGCTGCAGCATCAGATGTACACCGTCAACGGCGTCAAGCTGGCAATCAATTACGGCCTGAACAAGGTTCGCTTCCCCGCGCCGGTTCCGGTTGGCTCCAAGGTGCGGGCGACTAGTTCGCTGCTCGGGGTCGAGGACGTCGGCGGCGGCGCCACGCAGGCGACGGTGTCGACCACTGTTGAGATCGACGGCTCGCCCAAACCCGCATGTGTGGCCGAAAGCATCGTTCGCTACGTCTGCTGATACAGCGCGCCGAGCGTCGACTAGTTGGGGCCAAAACCTAGGATTTGAGCCCAACAAGTCGACGTTCGGCCAGTTAGAATTCGGCGATCGAGTGTTCCAGTCGTTCGGCGAGTCGGGCCTGGGCCTCGGCGCGCCGGGTCGGTATGTGTGCAGACGGGAAAGGTGTTGTCACAGGCTGGTATTCACGCAGGGTGCGGCGGGCTACCGTCATCTTGTGCAGCTCGGTGGCACCGTCGGCGATGCCCAGTGACTCGGCGGCCACCATCATCCTGACGAACGGCATCTCGTCGGAGACGCCGAGCGCGCCGTGCAGGTGCATGGCCCGCTGCGCGACATCGTGCAGCACCTGCGGCATGGCGACCTTCACCGCCGCGATGTCGCGGCGCACCTTCTGGTAATCGTGGTGCTTGTCGATCAACCACGCGGTGCGTAGCACCAGCAACCGGAACTGCTCGATCTGAATCCAGCTGTCGGCGATCTTCTCCTGGGTCATCTGGAAATCGGCCAGTCGCCCATGTCTGGTCTTCCGCGACACCGCGCGCTCACACATCATGTCAAAGGCACTGCGTGCCAACGCGATCGTGCGCATAGCGTGATGGATCCGGCCACCGCCGAGACGGGTCTGCGCGATCATGAACGCTTGGCCCTCGCCGCCCAGCACATGGTCGGCCGGCACCCGGACATCGTTGTAGCGGACGTAGCCGTGCGAGCCGTGCTTGCTCGACTCGCCTCCCACCCCAACGTTGCGGACGATCTCGATGCCCGGTGTCTCGGCGGGAACGATGAACAGCGACATCTTGTCGTACGTGCGGGCGTCGGGCTTGGTCACGGTCATCACGATGAAGAACGAGGCGTGCTTGGCGTTGCTGGAAAACCACTTCTCCCCGTTGATGACCCAGTCGTCACCGTCACGGGTCGCGGCGGTGACGAACATCCCGGGGTCCGAACCACCCTGCGGTTCGGTCATCGAATAGCAGGAGGTGATCTCGCCGTCGAGCAGCGGCTGCAGATAGCGGGCCTTCTGCTCGTCGGTGCCGAACAGCGCAAGAATCTCGGCGTTGCCCGAGTCCGGCGCCTGGCAGCCGAACACCGAGGGTGCCCAGCGGGAGCGACCGAGGATCTCGTTGAGTAGCGCGAGCTTGACCTGACCGAAGCCCTGGCCGCCGAGTTCGGGCCGCAGATGCGCGGCCCACAGTCCTTGGTCCTTCACCTGCTGCTGCAACGGCCGCAGGATGGCCATCATCTCGGCGTTTTTTTTGTCGTACGGGTCAAGAGCGACCAGATCGAGCGGTTCGAGTTCGTCGACCATGAATTTTTCGACCCAGTCCAGTTTCGCCTGGTATTCCGGGTCCGTTTCGAAGTCCCACACCGTCGGCCACCGTTCCCCGGCGCGCCGTCGCACCGGCATCTTAGATATAGCGAGCTGGAGCCATCCTAGATGCGGCCGCGCGCCGTGGGTTGTCGCGGTCAGCCGCCGATGTCGGCCAACTGGGTCAGCCGAACACTGTTACCGGATGGGTCGCGGAAACCGCAGTCGATGCCGTATGGCATCTCGTGCGGCTCCTCGGTGAACTCGACGCCTCGGGACTTCATCTTGTCGTAGGTGGCCTGGCAGTCATCGGTGGTGAGGAACACCGTGCCGGCGAAACCCTTCGCCATTACTTCGCTCACCTGATTACGGGTCGCGTCGTCCATCACCGGCGGACCTGGTATCGCCATTAAGACGATAGACACGTCATCCTGTCCCGGTGGGCCGACCGTGAGCCACCGGAATTGGAGCTCCGGCAACGAAACATCTTGTCGCACCTCCATGCCCACCTTTTCGGTCCAGTATTTCAGTGCCACGTCCTGGTCATGCACCCACAAATGGGCGCTGGCGATCTTCAACATGGGCACGACGCTACGGGCTGTCTACGTCGTCCGTCTTCTTCCTGTGTGCTGTCTTGACGCGGCTGTCGGAGGGCCGCCGGGTATCCCGCCGCAGGATGCAGCTCGGCACCCGAGCGTGCACCGACGCCGATGGGAGGCTGGCCCTGTAGGCGGCGGGCGGCAACCCATACATGCGGCCGAAGGTGGTGGTGAACGAACCGACGCTCCGGAGACCCACCATGACGGCGATGTCGGCGACAGAACGGTCGGTGAAACGCAGCAGCGCGGCAGCTCGTTCCAACCGGCGCGTCTGCAGATAGGAGCGCGGTGATTCACCGAATGTCCGAGTGAACATGCGGCTGAAGTGGCCGCGCGAGAGCCCGGCGGCAGCGGCCAAATCATCGACCGTGATCGGCTCGGCGTAACGGGCGTCGGCGAGGTCTTTGGCGCGCAGCAGATAACGGGCCCGGAGGAGCCTGCGGCATGGGTTCAAGTATGGCGGCGGACCGTTGGTCTTCTGAATCGGCCTGACAAAAGGCCTGACAAACGGCCTGACAAACGGCAATGTGCGGCAACTTCAGTGCAGCTTGGGTAAGACGTTGGTGCGGTAGAAGTCGATGGCGGTGACGGGGTTGTCCTGGGGGAAGTGCAGAAACGGAATTGCGCCGGCATCGAGAACCTTTTGCACGGCATTGATGTGGGGGGTGGGGTCGGCGCCGACCGTCCAATTGGCGAGCACCTTGTCGTTGGGATTCGACTCGGCGGCGCGCTGGATCTCGACGGGATTCGGCTGGTCTACGGCCCCGGCAGTAAAGCGCCACAAGGTGGCGGCGCGGGCCGCCTCGTTGATGTCGCCGACGACCGCGAACATTTCCGCGCGCTTGGCCAGGGTGGCGGGATCGCGCCCGGCGGCTTGTGCGCCCGCACTGAGCGCTGCCAACAATTTCGGGTTCGTGACATCGCGGGCCTGGGTGATCCAGCCGTCGCCGTATTGACCGGTCAGTTTCGCGCTCTTGGGGCCGCTGGCGGCCACGAAGATCGGCGGCGGCGTGGTCGGGGTGTCGTAGAGCTTCAAGGAGTTCGTCTGAAAATAGCGGCCGGAAAAAGAGATTCGTGAACCGCTCCACAGCTGGCGGATCAGTTCGATCGCCTCGACCAGACGGTCGTGGCGCTCGGTGTAGTTGCCGAACGCGTTGGTGGTGGCCTGTTCGTTGAGTCGCTCGCCAGTGCCCAGTCCCAAAAACACCCGTCCCGGGCTCAGGATCGCCAGAGAGGCGAATGCCTGTGCCACGGTGGCGGGGTGATACCGGTATGTAGGACATGTCACTCCGGTGCCAAACGAGATGCGGTTGGTGCTGTTGCCCACCAGCGCCAGGGTTAGCCAAGGAAACATCGAATGGCCCTCGTTGTCCTGCCACGGCTGAATGTGGTCGCTGGCCCACACGTACTGAAAGCCACCTTGCTCGGCCGCCTGGGCTTGCGCCACCAGCTGATCGGTGCGGAACTGCTCGTGCGAGAGCACGACCCCCACACCTTTACCCGCGGGTGGCGGGGGACTGGCGGGCCTGCCCTGGTCGGCTCCGGGTTTTCCGCAACCTGCGGATTGTCCGGCGGCGCCGAGCATGCCCGCGCCGAGGGCCATCCGCCCAAACGCTCGCCGCGAGACGCTTTTGATCGTCATCGATGTCCTGGCTACCATCGCCGTTGTCCTGGGCTTCATCATGACTGTCCGGGACTATTCGTACCAGTCCGCCTCCTGGGGTTCCCTCGTGGCGGGACCGACGGTTGCCGCGGCATCACGCACTAGCCTGACGTAGGTGACCCCGCAGGCGCGCCCGGCGCGCAAAGACGATGTCCGCGAACTCTCGCGCATGCTGGCCCGGGCGTTTTTTGACGACCCGGTGATGATCTGGCTGCTGCCCGATGAGAAGGCGCGGCCCGCGCATCTATACCGGTTGTTTGCGACCATGACCCGTCACCACCATCTTGCCCGCGGCGGCGTCGAGGTGGCCTGCGATGGACCGGGTATCGGCGCGGCGGCACTGTGGGATCCGCCGAATCAGTGGCAGGAAACGCGCCGAGGACAGCTCGCGATGACGCCGACGTTCATCCGGGTGTTCGGCCACCGTTCGATGAAAGGACGTGCGGTACAGGAACACATGAAGCGCGCGCACCCCGAAGAACCGCACTGGTATCTGGCCGTCATTGGAAGTGATCCGTCTGTACGTGGCAAAGGCTTCGGACAAGCATTGATGCGGTCACGGCTGGACCGCTGCGACGCCGAATACTGTCCGGCCTATCTCGAATCCTCGAAGCTCGAAAATGTGCCGTATTACGAGCGTTTCGGTTTCACGGTAATTCGTGAGGTCGTGCTGCCCGACGATGGCCCAACGATGTGGACAATGTGGCGGAAGCCGCGGTAACGGCTGCGGCGAGCGATACCGTAGGAGTATGCGATTTGACGGTAAGACGGTCTTCATCACCGGCGGTGCGGTCGGGCTTGGGCGGGCATTCGCCCGAGCACTGATCCGCGAGGGGGCCGCCGTCGCGATCGCTGACATCGATACCGGGGGTGCCGACCGGACCGCCGCCGAGCTGACGTCACACGGTGCTCAGGCGATCGCGGTGGGTTGCGATGTCGCCGACGAGCATCAGGTAGACGCCGCCGTCGCCGCAACGATAGAGAAGTTCGGCGGGATCGATATCCTCATCAACAACGCCGGCCGCCATCTGATGAAGTACAACCAGCCCTTCGGCGCGCTTGCCCGTGCCGACGTGCGCGGTTTGTTCGACGTGAACGTCATGGGCGTCGTCAATTGCACTCTGGCGTGCCGTGATTCGATGCGCACACGCGGTGGCGGCGTGGTGCTGAACATCTCCTCGGCGGCAGGCTTTCTGAGCGGCACTCCGTACGGGGTGTCCAAACTCGCGGTGCGCGGGTTGACCATCGCCTTCGCGGCCGAGTTGTCCGCTGACCTGATTCGGGTCAACGGAATTGCCCCGGGCCTGACCAACACCGAGAGCGCGTTGGCCGACCTGCCGCCTTCGATGGTCGACGACTTCGTTCAGGAATTGCAGTTGGTGCGCCGGATCTGCACCACCGACGACGTGGCGGCGGCCATGCTCTATCTCTGTTCAGCAGACGCGTCGTTCATCACCGGGGAAACCCTCAAGGTCAGCGGCGGTTACCCGCTCGCCATCTGAGGCGCGCCAAGAGCGAGAAGGCGAACCCCTCGGCGAGCGTCACGGACTGCTTCGCCAGCCGGCTATGCCGACGGCGATCATCCGCAATTGCTTGACGGCGATCCGCCGGATATCTTCCAGTGCCTCGGCACTCTGCGCGTCCTCGATCGCTTCCGCGATGACGATCATCGCGTTCACGAACAGCGTCGCGAGGACATTGAGGTCCTCGGTGGTCCACGCGTTGAGCCCCGGGAAGCGCGCCAGGTCGGTGGCCAGCTCGGAAGTGATCAACCGGATCTCGGTGCGGATCGCGTAGCGCAGCACACTCAGCCCGCTGTTGCGCTCCCGGCCGATGAAACGCCAGTGCTCCCGTCGTTCGGCGACACTGCCGATCAGGATCTCGACGGACGACTCAATCACCCGGTTCGGGTCTAGCTTGCCGGCGCGTGCCTCGCGCAGCGTGTCGCGCAAGCTGCGGAACGATTCGTCGATGAGCACCAGCCCGAGGGCCTCCATCGACTCGAAGTGGCGGTAGAACGCCGCGGGTACGATCCCGACCTCCCGGGTCACCTCGCGCAGGCTCAGGCTGCTGAAGCTGCGGTCGTGCGCGAGCTTGAGCGCCGCGGCGATGATGGCGCGGCGGGTTGCCTCCTTGCGCTGCTCACGCGACGGACTTTCGTGTGAGCGCTCGCGGCCAGACCGGTGCGGCCGTGAGCTAGGAGCACGGCTGTTCACTATGTGAACCGTACCACAAACCTGCGTTAAACCCTTGACTACCTGCGGATCGCGGTAGCACAGTGTACATATGTTCACTCAGAATGCTACCCAGAATCTTGCGCAAACCCTGCGCAAGCGAGTCCTGGGGTCGGACCTGCTAGACCTGCTCACAGGTCCCCACGGCGTGGACCGTTACACCGAACTGGTGGCGCCGACCTGGACGCTGGGCGAGGCCCGCGCCAAGGTCGTCGACGTGCGCAGGACCACACCGCGCAGCGTGACCCTGACGCTGGCTCCCAACGAGACCTTCACGTCCGCCCACGTCCTCCGGGCCGGCCAGTACGTCAACCTCACGATCGACATCGACGGTCGTCGGCACACCCGCTGCTACTCGCCGGCCAACGCCGAAGGCAGCGCCGACCTCGAGCTGACGATCGGTCACCACGACGGCGGGCTCGTGTCGAACTACTTGTACGAGCGTGCCCGTCGCGGCATGGTGGTCGGGCTGGCCGGTGTCGGCGGCGACTTCGTGCTGCCGGTTGCGCGGCCGCGGCGGATCTTGTTTGTCTCCGGCGGAAGCGGCATCACGCCTGTCATGGCGATGCTGCGCACGCTGCTCGCCGAGGGCCATCAGGGCGAAATCGCTTTTGTGCATTACGCGCGAACCGCCGCCGAGGCGTGCTATCGCGTGGAACTTGCCGCCCACAAGGATCAGCGCGGCGTCCGCGTGCTGCACGGCTACACCCGATCCGACGCCGGCGACCTCGTCGGCCGGTTCGGGCCCGAGCACCTGGCGGCCGCCATGCCCGCACCCGATGTGGTCTTCGTCTGCGGGCCAACCGCTTTGGTCGAGGCGGTCCGGTCGCACTGCGACAACGTGTACACCGAAAGCTTCGTGCCGCCGGTGTTCGAGCCGTCGGCCAACCCATTGGGCGGGCGAATAACGTTCGCCGACAGCGGTGTCGACGTCGTTGACGACGGACGCCCGCTGTTGGAACAGGCCGAATCGGCTGGCCTGACGCCGGCAAACGGATGCCGGATGGGCATCTGCCACACCTGCACCCGCCGCAAGACCGCCGGCACGGTGCGCAACCTGGTCACCGGCGCCGTCTCGACAACGCCCGACGAGGACGTGCAGATCTGTGTGTCCGTCCCGGTCGGTGACGTTGATCTGTCCCTCTAGCCACCAAACTTTGGAGGAAAAGCTATGTCACAGAACAAGATCACCCTCACACCCGAGCAGGCCGACGCATTCGGCCGCGAACTCGACGCCATCAAAGAACGGGTAATGGCGGACCTCGGCGAGGAAGACGCCGACTACATCCGCCGCGTCATCAAAGCCCAGCGCGCGCTGGAAGTCGGCGGCCGCGGACTGCTCTACCTGCCGCCGGCCTGGCTGTTGGGCACCGCGATGCTGGGCCTGTCGAAAATCCTGGACAATATGGAGATCGGCCACAACGTCATGCACGGCCAGTACGACTGGATGCGCGATCCGGCAATCTCCGGTCGCACGTTCGAGTGGGACACGGCTTGCCCGGCCGATCAATGGCGGCATTCACACAACTACCTGCACCACACCCACACCAACATCGTGGGCATGGACCGCGACATCGGCTACGGGATCCTGCGGATGAGCGAAGACCAGCCCTGGGAGCCGTACTTCATCGGCAACCCGCTCTACGCGTTTTTGCTGATGGTGTTGTTTCAGTACGGCGTCGCGCTGCACGAGCTGGAAACCGAGCGCATTCGCTCTGGGGAGATCAGGGTGGCCGACAAGCTTGAGGTACTCCGGGCGATCTGGAAGAAGACGCGCCGGCAGACCCTCAAGGACTACGTCGCCTTCCCGTTGCTGGCCGGGCCGCTCGCCCCATTCGTCGTCGCGGGCAACCTCTCGGCCAACCTGATGCGCAACGTGTGGTCGTACATGATCATCTTCTGCGGTCACTTCCCCGACGGCACCCTGGAATTCACCGTCGAGGAAACCAAGGACGAGTCCCGCGGGCAGTGGTACTTCCGCCAAGTCCTCGGGTCGGCGAATCTCACCGGTGGCAAGGTCTTTCACCTGTTGTCCGGCAACCTGTCGCACCAGATCGAACACCACCTGTTTCCGGACATGCCGGCCCGCCGGTATGCCGAGATCGCGCCCGAAGTGCAAGAGATCTGCGAGCGCTACGGCATCCCCTACAACCGCGGCCCGCTGCTGCGACAGTTCGGCACCGTCGTCCGCAAGATCGCCAGGCTGACCTTCCCGGACTCGCTGCTGCGGAAACCATGGGCCGATAAGTCGGCCGATCGAGTGCCGGCCGCCGCATGAGCCTGCGCTGACGGCGCCGAGCCTGCGCGCGGCGTGCGTCTCCTCGAGGTCGGATAGCACTGGACGCAGTCTCGATGTATGACCTCGAATCCCTACTAAGCCGGGGCAGACGCGACGGGACCGGCGGGGGACAATGGGGTGCGTGGAATGGACCGGCGCACGCTATGCGGATACCCCAACGGTGGAGGCCTCGACGTGGATCGACGCCGATCCCGAGCGGGTCTGGAGTCTGGTCTCGGACATCAAGCTGATGCCGACCCTCAGCAACGAGCTGCAATCGGTGGAGTGGGCCGAGGGCGCCGATGGGCCCCGGATCGGCGCTCGCTTCGTCGGTCACAACGAACACCAGGCGTTCGGCCAATGGAGCACCAGCTCGCAGATAGTCGCCTACGACGAGCCGCGCGAATTCGCCTGGGCGGTAGGCGAACCCGATAACCCCGCGGCGACCTGGCGATTCCGGCTGACGCCACGAGACGGCGGAACCTCCCTGAACTACTGGATGCAGATGGGACCGGGACGGTCGGGGTTGTCGGTGGCGATCGAGGCGATGCCCGACAAGGAACAAAAGATCGTGTTCGTGCGGCTGCGGGAGTTCGAGGCCGCGATCGGCAAGACCCTGGCGGCCATCAAGAGGCTGGCTGAACATGGGGTGCGTTGATGCGGACCGCGACGACGGTCGAGTTGTCCGGCGCCGCCGATGACGTCGTCACCCTCGTCGTCGAGGCGGAAAAGCTGGGTCTCGACGTCTGTTGGGTCGCCGAGGCATGGGGTTCGGACGCGCCGTCGGCGCTGGGTTACCTAGCGGCGCGGACCGAGCGGATGCTGCTCGGCTCCGGCGTGCTGCAGGTCGGAACCCGCTCGCCCGTCCTGGTCGCCCAGACGGCGATCACGCTATCCAATCTGTCGAACGGGCGGTTCCTGCTCGGGCTGGGCGCGTCGGGTCCACAGGTGATCGAGGGCCTGCACGGTGTCTCGTTCAGCCGACCGCTGGCACGCATCTCCGAAACCGTCGACATCGTGCGGCAGGTGTTCGCGGGAGGAAAAATCTCCTACTCCGGCAAAGAATTTCAGATCCCTCGCCCCGGCGGTGAGGCGGTACCGATGCGGTTGTCGACCCGGCCCGAGCACACCATCCCGATCTACCTGGCCACGCTGTCCCCGGCGATGCTGCGGTTGACCGGACGGGTCGCCGACGGCTGGCTGGGTACCAGCTTTGTTCCGGAAGGTGCCGGCGGCGCCTACTTCGCCCACCTCGACGACGGGCTGGCGGAGGCTGGTCGCACCCGCGCCGATATCGACGTCTGTCAGGGCGCCGAAGTCGCGTTCGCCTCCGACGAAGACGAGTTGCGCAGCATGGTTGCCGGACGCAAAAAGGAGCTCGCCTTCAGCCTCGGTGGCATGGGATCGTCGAGCACCAACTTCTACAACCGGGCCTACAGCCGGCAGGGTTGGGCCAATGTTGCCGCCGAGGTGCGGGGGCGCTGGCAGCGGGGTGACCGCGAGGGCGCGGCCGGGCTGGTGACCGACGACATGGTGCTGGCCACCACGCTCGTCGGGACCGAGGAGATGGTCCGCTCACGGCTTGCGGTCTGGCGCGACGCTGGGGTGAACACCGTGCGGCTGTATCCCGCCGGCGACACGCTGGACGCCAAGCTCGCCACCCTGGGCCGGGCCATCGAGCTGGTGCGCGAGGTTGGCTGACCGGTCTGAGCGGCCCGAGTGTGGGGCTTATGCACGAATTCACGACGGTTTCCGTGCATAGGGCCCACACTCGGCGGCCCGACTCGCGGTGCTAGTACACGTCCGTCGGCGCGTCCGAGATCTTCACCAGTTTCACCTCGGGCCGCGGCGGCACGCCGTCGGGGAGGAACCACCGGAAGGCGAGGTTGCCGCGCGGATAGTCCAGCGTCGTCAGCGAATTCGGGTGGGCCGTCATCCCGCGGGACAAGACGATCGTCACGGAGCCGTCGCCGTTGGGCACGGCGCTGTGGCCGTTGATGGAGCAACGGGCATCGGGACCCTCAGAGGCACCGTAGGTGGCCATGAATTGGTTCCACACCACCAGGTTCCAGAACCTGCACGACGGAGGCGTATGCGTGATCACCAGCGCCTCGTCGTCGTCGAGCACGAAACTGCCGTAGGAATAGCACGCATCGCGCGCCGACCAGCCGAAGTTGGCGTCGGGGACCTGGTAGGGATCCGCGAATTGATTTGCGGCGTGTGCGGTCTCGTGCCCGAGCGCGTGCTTATCGTCGATCCGTTTCCCGACGGCCAGCGGCACGATGGCGAACATGGTGCGCAACCAGGTGGCGGTCGCCCGCAGACTTGCGGCGGTCTCGGTGTCGCCGTGTCGTATCGGGTCCGGCTCGTCGAGCGCCTCGATGCGCCAGACGATCGGGCGGCCGGTCAGCGGGTCGGCCTGGTAGTCACGGGTCATCAGCACGGCGGCGTCGGGCGTCGCAGGGAATTCGAAGCAGAAGTTGCCGTCGGCATCGACGTCGAGGTCGGTGTCCCGGACGATCGCGACGACGCGGTCCGACCACGCGCCGGGCGATGGTTCGTTGTAGGCGGTCACCGAGAAGTACACGCTGTCGCCCCTGTTGCCGCTGATGCGGTAGCGCCGCTTCGGATCGACCGGGCACATGAAGTAATAGGCGTCGGTGTTGTCGCCGCCCCACCGGCGGTCGCGCCGGAACGGCGCGTTCACCGCGACGAACTGCGGCCGGCCGGGCTCGGGGAACAGATAGGCGTCGAACGCCACGCCCAGCGTGGCGGCGAGCATGCGGTAGCCGTCGGCGATGTGCCGGTCGTCGGTGACCGCACGGTCGCCCTCGAGGAAACAGCGGTCGAGTTCCCCGATGGTCGCGAGCAGCTCTCGCCAGGCGGCCGTCGACTCGTGCTCGGTCATGCGCTGATTCCTTTCAGGAGCAACGTGGTGGTGCGGTCGACCCACGCATCGTCGAGTTCGGCGACGCGGGTGAGTAGGCCGAGCAGCGTGATGCCGGCCAGGGCTTCCGTTAGTTCGGCGGCGGTCACGTCGGCCCGGACGTCGCCCCGCGCCGCGGCTCTTTGCAGCAACTCAGCGAGCCCACCGCCGATGATGTCGGCGAACCGCTCCAAGAGCGCCGAATGCAGGGTCGGATCAGCCGCCATCTCGCCGACCAGCCCTGGCAGCGCCGCGCGGGCGGCCGGTGTCGTCAGGAAAGCCATTGTGCGGCGCACCATTTCGCGGAGGTCCTCGGGCAGCGACCCGGTATCGGGAATGGCCGTCGCGGCACCGATCGGGAACACCGCCTCGTGCACGAGGTGCGCTTTGCTCGGCCAGCGCCGGTAGATCGCGGGCTTGCTGGTGCCGGCCCGCTCGGCGATGGCGGAGACCAGGAGCCCGGGATAACCGGTTTCGGCGAGGAGTTCCACCGTCGCGCTAAGCACCGCGGCGTCGATACGTGGGTCACGGGGCCGGCCAAAATCAACTACCATTACGTAACTCAGAGTAACATAAGTCGCCGTGACTCTCGTTCGCCTTGACGACCTGGCCGAGCCGCGGTTCAGCGCGGAGGCGCAGCAGCTCCTCGACATGATGGCCACGATGGCGCCCAGCTGTCCGTTGGATGCCGACGCGCTGCACGCGCACGCCAGTGCCGACACGGGCCTGCATGATTTCGGCGCGCAGGACTACCGCGAGCGACTCGACGTCTACCTCGCCGCGCTGCGTGAAATCGACGGGCTGCACCCGGCCGGAGTGGTCAACTTCTATGGGCAACTACTGCAATTGCTCAAGAACCGGCTCCTGTTCACCGACCTGCTAAGCCGGCATCCCGAGATCGACGACATCGAACTGCCACCACCGGTGGTGATCGCCGGCCTGCCCCGCACCGGCACCACCCACCTGCACAACCTGCTGGCGGCGCCGCCGACCTTCCGCAGCATGCCGTACTGGGAAAGCGTCGAGCCGTTTCCGTTGCCGCAGGAGGCCGGGGTCGAACCGGATCCACGTCGGATGCGGATGGAGGTCGCGGTCGGGTTGATCAACACCGTGATGCCCTATTTCCCACTGATGCACGAGATGACCACCGATCACGTCCACGAGGAAATCCAGCTGCTCGCCAACGACTTTTCGACGATGCTGTTCGAGACCCTCGCCGACGTGCCCCGCTGGCGCGACTACTACCAGGCCCACGACCAGACGCCCCACTACGAATATCTCGCCGGGCAGCTCAAGGCGATGCAGTTTCTGCGCGGCGCGCGGCGCTGGCTGCTCAAGTCACCCCAGCATCTCGAGCAGGTGCCGGTTTTGGATCGGGTTTTCCCGGGCAGTATCGTCGTGTTCACACATCGCGACCCGGTGCCGGTGGCGCTGTCGATGATCGCGATGATCACCTACTCCGCCCGGATGCACCGCTCGCCGGTGCCGGTGAAACGGATCGCGGATTACTGGATCGACCGGCTCGAGCGGATGCTCAACGCACTCGTCCGCGACCGTGACACCGTCGGTCCGGACCGTTCGATCGACATCCGCTTCGACGGCTTCATGGCCGACGAACCCGGGGTTGCCGAGAAGGTATACGCGCTGGCCGGTGAACCGTTCACCGACCAAGTGCGCGCGGCGATCACCGGCTACCTGGCGGGCCATCAGCGCGGCCGACTGGGGAATGTCGAAACGTCGTACGAGATGTTCGGGCTGAAGGCGGACGATCTGCGGGCGCGCTTCGCGCCCTATGTCGAGAGGTTCCTGAATTAGGCAGGCTCCACTACCTTTTCAAACATGGTCACTATGCCCGCCCTGGACGGTGTGGAACACAGGTATGTGGATCTCGGCGTCGGCGTCACCATCCACGTCGCCGACGCGGGACCCGCCGACGGCCCGGCGGTGATGCTGGTGCACGGTGATTTTCGGCGTGTCGTGTGCGTAGTGCAAGTGTCGCGGCAGGCGCGCTCACTCGACGCCGATGGTGACTTCCGTGGACTTGATGAACACCGTCGCGGGCTGTCCGACTTTGAGGCCGAGGTCCGACGCGGCGTCCTTGGTGACCGACGACGTGACGATCTGATCGCCGCCGTCGAGCTTCACTTTCACGATTGCCATCACGGCGCCGAGATCGACCTCGGTGATCGTTCCTTTGAGCTGGTTCCGAGTCGATAGCCGCATCGCACTCCTCCGTGTCTAGGGTCTGCGATGAGCCTAGTGTCGAGGGCCCAGCAGGGCTACGGATGCGTCCACCGCCGGCTCGACGACGTCTCGGACGGCCCTGCCGTCTTCGACGGCCAACGCGGTCAGTTCACGCAGACCACCCACCAAGATCACGGCCAGCGGTGCGGTGAGCGGCGGCAGCCCGGCACGCCGAAACCCCGGGCTGGCGCTGAGGTCGATCAGCAAGTTGGACAACAACTGCAACCCGCGGCGCTGGACGGGAAGAGCGACGGCGCCGTGCGACGGGAGTTCACGAATCCAGCTCAGCGTGATGGCCCGCCGCGACTCGATGTATCCGACGTAGGCCTCGACCGCCTGACGAATCTGCCGCTGCCAATCGGCTTCGGGATCGACCGCTGCGGCGATGCTCTCGCCGAGCTTCTCGATGTCGGTGCGTAGCAGCTCCAGGAAGCACTCTTCCTTGCTGGCGAACTGGTCGTAGAACGTGCGCTTGGACGTGCGCGCGTGCCGCACGATGTCGGCGACCGTGCTGGCGCGGTAGCCGCGCTCGCCGATCGAGGTGGCGAGGCCGCCGAGCAGCCTGAGCCGAAACGGCTCCGGTTCGGCCAGTGGGTCGCCGAGCACCGCGTCGCCAGCGGTTGGCGTCAGCGCTGATGTCAAGGCCGGCACCCCCTTTGGTTAATACGACACCCTTGTCAGGTTTGGTACTACAGAGTACCGTACCCCCAAAGGTCTGCGGTACACGGTCGTACCACCCCCGACCCGGGGCAGATAATGGGAGCATTACCGCCATGAGCGAAGTAGTCACCGCCCCACCGGCGCCCCCTGCGGTGCGGATGCCTCCGGAGGCGCGCGTCCCCAAGCTGGTCCAGGGTCTCGCCTTCGCGACGGCTCGACGCTCGCTGATGCAACGCATGGTGCGCCGGCACGGGAACGCCTTCACGCTGAACCTCCCGGTCTTTGGCCGCGTCGCCGTGGTCACCGATCCGCAACTGGCCAGGCAGGTGTTCACCACCAGCCCCGAGGAGCTCGGCAACATCCAGCCCAACCTGAGCCGGCTGCTGGGCTCCGGCTCGGTGTTCGCGCTCGAGGGCGAAGATCACCGCCGGCGGCGACGGCTGTTGGCGCCGCCGTTCCACGGCAAGAGCATGAAGAACTACGAGGGCATCATCGAAGAAGAGACCCTCCGCGAGATCGCCGGCTGGCCTGAGGGCAAGCCTTTCGCGACCTTGTCGTCGATGATGCGGATCACCCTCAACGCCATCCTCCGTGCCGTCTTCGGGGCCCAAGGCGCCGAACTCGACGAGCTGCGCCGGATCATCCCGCCGTGGGTCACCCTGGGCTCGCGTTTGGCGGCGTTGCCGAAACCCAAACGGGACTATGGCCGCTTCAGCCCGTTCGGACGGCTCGACGAGTGGCGGCGCCAGTACGACGTCGTCGTCGACACGCTGATCGACGCGGAGCTGGCGGATCCGAACTTCGCCGATCGCACCGACGTGCTCGCGCTGATGCTGCGCAGCACTTACGACGATGGTTCGGCCATGTCGCGCAAGGACATTGGTGATGAGCTACTCACGCTGCTGGCCGCCGGGCACGAAACGACCGCCGCCACGCTGGGGTGGGCGTTCGAGCGGCTGAGCCGGCACCCCGATGTGCTTGCGGCGTTGGTCGAGGAGGCCGACAGCGCCGGTGAGGATGGCGGCAACGAGCTGCGCCAGGCGACGATCCTGGAGGTGCAGCGCGCCAGGACGGTCATCGATTTCGCCGCTCGCCACGTCTATCCACCGGTCTTCCAACTCGGCGAATGGGTGATTCCGCAAGGGGATTCGATCCTCGTTTGCATCTCGCAGATACACCGCAATGCCGACGTTTTCCCCGACCCGGAGCGCTTCGATCCGCAACGGTACGTAGGAGCCAAACCGCCGGCTTTCGCGTGGATCCCGTTCGGCGGCGGCACCCGCCGGTGTGTGGGGGCTGCGTTCGCCAACATGGAGATGGACGTGGTGCTTCGAACGGTGTTGCGCCACTTCACCATCGAGACCACGACGGCGCCGGGAGAGCGAGCGCACTGCCGGGGTGTCGCGTTCACCCCGAAGGACGGCGGTCGCGTGGTGGTGCGCCGGCGCTGACGGGCGCGGCCCGTTATTGGTTGGCGGTGGCCCGGCGGGGCAACTTCCAGCCGGGGCGCACGTAGTGACAGGTGTAGCCGTTGGGGTAATGCTCCAGGTAGTCCTGATGCTCGGGCTCGGCCTCCCAGAACTCACCGGCGGGGCTGACCTCCGTCACCACCTTGCCCGGCCACAGGCCGGACGCGTCGACGTCCGCAATCGTGTCCAGCGCGATTCGCTTCTGCTCGTCGTCGAGGTAGAAGATGGCCGACCGATAGCTGGCCCCGAGGTCGTTGCCCTGCCGGTTCTTCGTTGTGGGGTCGTGGATCTGGAAGAAGAACTCGAGCAGCGTGCGGTATTCGGTGAGCGACGGGTCATAGACGATTTCGATGGCCTCGGCATGCGTGCCGTGATTGCGGTAGGTCGCGTGCGGCACGTCGCCGCCGGTGTAACCGACGCGGGTCGACACCACGCCGGGCAGTTTGCGGATCAGGTCCTGCATGCCCCAGAAACAGCCGCCGGCGAGTATCGCTTTCTGCGTGGTGGTCATAGCTTGTCCTCCTAACGGACACAACGATGCCCAGGCTACACTCCGCCGATGACGTGTAACGGCGCGAAGAAGCCCGTGTGAATACCCCCTTTTCCGGCCCCCTTTCCCGCCCCACGTTCTCCCGTGACGAACTGTCAACCGCCTTCGCGAAGTTCGAGGAGACGGTCGCCCGGGCGGCCGAAACACGAGATTGGGAGGCGTGGGTCGCCCAGTACACGCCGGACGTCGAGTACATCGAGCACGCGGCGGGAACCATGCGGGGCCGCGATCAGGTGCGCGAGTGGATTCAGCGAACGATGTCAACCTTCCCGGGCAGCCACATGGTCGCGTTCCCGTCGTTGTGGTCGGTCATCGACGAGTCCACCGGGCGGATCATCTGCGAACTGGACAACCCGATGACCGACCCCGGTGACGGGACCGTCATCAGCGCGACGAACATCTCCATCGTCACCTACGCCGGCAACGGTCAATGGTGCCGTCAGGAAGACATTTACAACCCCCTGCGCTTCCTGCGGGCCGGGATGAAATGGTGCCGAAAGGCCCAGGCCCTGGGCACGCTCGACGAAGACGCCGCGCGATGGATGCAGCAATACGGAGGATCGTAAGTGAGCACCAAACCGAAACTGGTTATCGGCGCCAACGGCTTTTTGGGTTCGCATGTGACCCGTCAGCTGGTCGCCGACGGCGAAGAAGTGCGGGCGATGGTGCGGCCGACCGCCAATACCCGCGCCATCGATGACCTCGAGCTCACCCGGTTCCACGGCGACGTCTTCGATACCGCCACCTTGCGTGAGGCGATGGACGGTGTCGATGACGTCTACTACTGCGTCGTCGACACCCGCGCATGGCTGCGCGACCCGTCGCCGCTGTTCCGCACCAACGTCGAGGGCCTGCGCAACGTTCTCGACGTCGCCGTCAAAGAGCCCGACCTGCACAGGTTCATCTTCACCAGCACCTACGCGACGGTGGGCCGGCGACACGGGCACGTGGCGACCGAAGACGACGTCATCGTCGGCTCCCGCGGGCTGAGCACCTATGTCCAATCCCGGGTTCAGGCCGAGGATTTGGTGATGCGCTACGTGGCCGAGGCCGGATTGCCCGCCATCGCGATGTGCGTCTCAACGACTTACGGCAGCGGCGACTGGGGCCGCACCCCGCACGGTGCCTTCATCGCCGGCGCGGTCTTCGGCAAGCTGCCCTTCATCATGGACGGCATCCAGCTGGAGGTCGTCGGCGTCGACGATGCCGCCCGGGCCATGATCCTCGCCGCCGAGCGGGGCCGCGTCGGCGAGCGGTACCTCATCTCCGAACGGATGATCGCGCTGAAGGAGGTCGTGCGGATCGCGGCCGACGAGGCAGGCGTACCGGCGCCGCGACGCTCGATTTCGGTACCGATGCTGTTCGCGCTCGGCGCGCTGGGCAGCCTGAGGGCCCGGCTCACCGGCAAGGACGCCGAACTCAGCCTGGCATCGGTGCGCATGATGCGCGCCGAAGCCCGCGTTGACCACAGCAAGGCCGTCCGCGAATTGGGTTGGCAGCCACGCCCGGTCGAGGAATCCATCCGCGAGGCCGCTCGGTTCTGGGCCGCGATGCGCACCGTCAGGAAGAACAGCACCCCCGCCCAGGCCGAATAGGCTCGGCTACGTGGAACGCATCCGGGTCGACCTCCACGGACCGCCGCAAACCATGCTGGCGACGTTGTACGCCAAGGCCCTGGACGCCGACTTCCCGGATCCGATTCTGGGCGATCGCTACGCCAAGGAGATCGACGAGCGGATCGACTACGACTGGACGAAGACGGCGATCGCGGCGCGCAATTCGCAGTCGGTGACGATCCGAACGGCGCACTTCGACATCTGGGTTCGCCAATTTCTTGCCGCGCATTCCAGCGCCGTCGTCCTGGACGTAGGTTGCGGCCTGGACAGCCGGTATTTGAGGCTCCAACCGAGTCCGCAGGTCGAGTGGTATGACGTCGACTACCCCGAGGTCGCCGAGCTGCGCACCCGCCTGTACCCCGCCGCGGACCACTACCATGTGGTGGCCGCGTCGGTGACCGATCCGGCCTGGCTGGCGGAGACACCCGACGACCGGCCCACGCTGATGATCGCCGAGGGCCTGACCATGTACCTGAGCGAAAAGGACGGCATTGCGCTACTGCGACGGATCGTCGATCGCTTCCGGTCCGGCGAGTTGCAGTTCGACGCGTTCAACCGGTTCGCCATCAGGTCGCAGTGGATCAACACGGTGGTGCGCCGAACCGGATCGACGTTGCGCTGGGGCATCGACGGGCCCGGTGAGATCCTCGAGGCCGTGCCCGGTACCCGGCTGCTGTCCTGGCTGCGGTGGCTCGAATCGGACACCCTCCAGCGGCTGTCACCCGTCTACCAAGTGACGGGCCGGGTCATGTCGGTGGTTCCGGCCCTGGCCGGGATGTCCCAGTACCACCGCTACGCATTCGGTCCGGCCTGATCGGGAAGCGTTGAGCGCCGGCTTGCGTTGCACTCGGCATCTGCGTCTCTAGGAGGTACCGACCATGAGCCACCCGGAAATCAAAGAACCCAGCGCCGGGCACCCGATCACCATCGAGCCGACGAGGGGACGGGTACAGGTTCGCGTCAACGGCGAGCTCGTCGCGGACACAACCGCGGCGTTGGAATTGCGCGAGGCCACTTTGCCTGCGGTGCAATACATTCCGCTGGGCGATGTGGTTCAGGACCGGCTGACCCGCACGGACACCGGTACGCACTGCCCCTTCAAGGGTGACGCCAGCTACTACAGCGTGACGACCTCGGCCGGCGATATCGTCGACGACGTGATCTGGACCTATGAGCAGCCCTATCCGGCCGTGGCTGCGATCGCCGGGCACGTCGCCTTCTACCCGAACAAAGCCGAGATCAGCGTCTCACCCCAATAGGGCGTCCGCGGGAAGCACGGCCGCCTGCGCCCGGGTGTCACTGTATTCGCGCATCGAGACGATGAGCCCGTCGCGCGTCTCGAAGATGCAGACGAACGGGCTGTCATACGGGACACCCTCGATGGTGGCACCGGTGGCGTTCGCCTCCACGACCACCGTGTCCCCTTCGATGATGGAGCGCCGCAGATCGATGGTGAGGTACAGGACCGGTCTGCGTCGCTCGAGCGCTTGACGCAGCGTCGCTTTGTCGAAGGAAACACCGGTGAACAGGCTCCAGTAGGTGAAGTCGTCGCTGAGCAGCGTGAAGCCCTCGTCCAGGTCACCGTCTGCGGTCATGCTCTGCAGGAACATCCAGGCCAGTTCGGCCTGCGGGGCATCGAACGGCGTCATCACACCGCAATATTGTCTTGGCAGGTAGTTCGCGGTCAATCGGCGCGGTCCGTTGAACCGGTTCGGTGGCCCTGGAAATGGAAAGTTATCGGGTGAAGAGCGCGCGCACGGTCACGTTCCCCGGGGCGGGAGCCTTCGGGAACACCTTGGCGCCACTGCGCCGAGGGCCCCGGGACCCGTGCTTTCAGGTTCCCGGGGACGGCACCATCTGGCGCACCAGCCTGCTGCCTTCCGGACCCGTCGCGGCCCTCATCAGCCGCGCGGCTCCCGACGCCGCCCATTGCGTGGCGTGGGGCAGCGGTGCGCCGGAGTTCGTCGAGATGCTGCCCGCGTTGCTGGGCGTCGACGACGACGCCTCGGACTTCGTGCCGCGGGACCCGACGGTCGCCGCCGCGCACCGACGGGTTCCGCACCTGCGGCTGGGCCGCACCGGACTGGTGCTGGAAGCCCTGATCCCGGCGGTCATCGAGCAGCGCGTGCCCGGCGCCGACGCTTTTTGGTCGTGGCGTGTGCTGGTGTCCAAGTACGGGACGCCGGCGCCCAGACCGGCGCCGGCCGGGATGCGGGTGCCGCCGTCGGCCGAGGCGTGGCGGAACATCCCGTCGTGGGAGTTTCATCGCGCCAACGTCGACCCGAGGCGGGCTCAGACCGTGGTGAGTTGTGCGCGGCGGGCGACCTCGCTGGAACGGCTGGTATCGCGGGCGGCGGCGCAGGCGCGCGAAGCGTTGACGTCGCTGCCGGGCGTGGGGGAGTGGACCGCCGCCGAGACCGCGCAACGGGCGTTCGGCGACGCCGATGCCGTATCGGTGGGCGACTACCACATCCCAAAGATGATCGGTTGGACGCTGCTGGGCCACCCGGTCGATGACGCGGTGATGCTCGAGCTGCTCGAACCGATGCGACCGCACCGCCACCGGGTGGTTCGGCTGCTCGAAGCCAGCGGACTGGCTTACGAACCGCGACGGGGGGCCCGGCTGCCGGTGCAGCGGATCAGCCGGCTTTAGCCCGCCTGTCTCACCCTTCGAACGGGCCCGGAGGGGCTTCGGACGCCTCACGTTCGCGCTCGGCCGCGGCGGTTTCGCGATCGAGCCGCTGCGCCTCGTAGATGGTGACGTTGGTGCGGGCGATCAGCAGCGCTGCAATCCCTACGGAGAGAATCGCACCCGGCACCACCGAGAACGATCCGGTCATCTCCGCGACCATGATCATGACCGCCAGTGGCGCACGCGCGACGCTGCCGAAGCACGTCATCATTCCCACGACGACAAAAACGCCGGGCTCGTGGGGTACTCCGGGCAGGCCGGAAAGCTCGCCCAGCCGCCAGATGGCGGCTCCCACGAACGCGCCGATGACGATGCCGGGCCCGAACAGTCCGCCCGACCCGCCGGTGCCGATCGACAATGAGGTGGCGACGATCTTGGCGATCGGCAGGACGATGATGATCCACAGCGGGATCGCCATCAGCGATCCGCGGTCTGCCGCCAGCTGCGCCCAGCCGTAGCCGCTGCTCAGGATCTGCGGGATCAGCAGTCCGAGGAGGCCGACCAGCAGTCCGCCCAGCGCCGGCTTGAGCACCGGCCCGCCCGGCAGCCGGTGGGTGAGCCGCACCGTGGCGTGGAAGGTCCGGGCGTACAGGTAACCGATCGCGGCCGCGACCACACCGATCACCACGAACCACAGCAGCGGCCAGGCCTTTTCGAAGCGATACTCGGCGTCGATGTAGCCGAACAGGGGATCAAAGCCCAGGAAAGCCCCGAGCACCGCGTACGCGGTCCCCGAGGTGATGAAACCGGGCAGCAGGCAGCGATAGTCAAAATCGTCCCGATAGGGGATCGAAGCGGCCAGCACCGCCCCACCCAGCGGCGCGGCGAAGATCGCGCCGATGCCCGCGCCGATGCCCAGCGCCACCGCGATCCGCCCGTCCTCGTCGGACAGGTTCAACCGTCGGGTGAGCAAAGACGAGAAGCCGGCCGAGATTTGCGCCGTGGGGCCTTCGCGCCCGGCCGAACCGCCCGAGCCTATCGTCAGCGCGCTGGCCACGATCTTCACCAGCACCACCCGGAAGCGGATGGCGCGGGGATCGCTGTGCACCGCCTCGATGGCTTCGTCGGTGCCGTGGCCGGTGGCTTCCGGGGCGAGCTTGGCCACGATCAATGCCGACAGCAGCGCTCCGCCCGTCGTCACCAACGGAATCGCCCACGCACGGTGAAAGCCGGTGGACCCGTGGCCGCCGCCCTCCCCGACGGGTTCGGGGATGTGGTAGCCCGCCAGGTAGCCGAGCAGAAACTCGCCGGTGTATTTCAGCGCGAGATAGAAGACGACGGCTCCGAGGCCGGCGACGACACCGATCGTTACGCCCAGCAGCAACCACTTTTGCAGGTAGCCCGATTTCCTGATCGTCGCCCCGAACCGGCCGCCGGCCGCTGAAGCCGGGGCCACCGGGGGCTGGGGTTCGCCATCCGTCGACCTGCTCACGACGCGGGCCTGAGTCGCGACGGCGGCGGCGGTCCCCCAAGCACCAGGCCATCCTATGACACCGGGGAATAACCGGACCGTGGTCCGGTTATAGGAGTAGTTGCCAATTAAGGAGGTAAACATGCCTGCTGTTACCGCAGACACGCTTACGTTGCCGCGGGTGAGCCCCGCCGGTCCCAACGACACCGAGCGGCCGGTCCGATCGATCACCACGGGCCCGCGAGGCTACGAGGGCGAGGGCTTTCCGGTGGTTCGCGCGTTCGCGGGGGTCAGCACCGCCGCCCTGGATCCCTTTGTGCACATGGACCAGATGGGTGAGGTGGAGTACCAGCCGGGCGAGCCCAGGGGCACCGATTGGCATCCGCACCGCGGCTTCGAAACGGTCACCTACATGATCGACGGCAAGTTCGCGCATCAGGATTCCCACGGCGGCGGCGGCCTGATCACCGACGGCGCGACGCAATGGATGACGGCCGGTTCGGGCATCTTGCACATCGAGACCCCGCCCGCCGAACTGGTCGAAAGCGGCGGAATTTTCCACGGCATCCAGTTGTGGGTGAACCTGCCGAAGAAAGACAAGTTCGCACCGCCTCGATACCAGGCCATCGAAGGCGGCGACGCCAAGTTGCTCGCGTCCGACGACGGCGGGGCGCTGGTCCGCATCATCGCCGGTGAGATCGACGGTCACCGTGGACCCGGGGTCACCCACACGCCGATCACGCTGGCGCATGCCACAATCGAAAATGGTGCTCGGCTTGACATTCCGTGGCGGCGCGATTTCAACGCGCTGGTGTATGTGCTGTCCGGAAGCGGATATGTCGGTCCGGTCGCTCACCCGATTCGCTCACGTCAGTTGGCCGTGCTCGGGCCCGGCGATCGGATCACCGTGGGTGCCCGTCGGACCCGGGATTCGTCGCTTGGGGCGATGGATGTGCTGATTCTGGGCGGGCAGCCGATTCGCGAGCCCGTGTTCCATTACGGACCTTTCGTGATGAACACCCGCGCGGAATTGATCGAGGCGCTGCAGGACTACCAGGCCGGAAAGTTTGGCAGTATTCCGCCGAACGCGTTAATGCCGCATCACGGCGGTGGCACACTTGAATAATGCCGCCAACGGCGAGTCGCCGGCCGGGCCGTCCGCCCGCGGCGAAGGCAGACCACACGCGTAAGCGCATCTTGCACGCGGCACGTCAGGTTTTCGGCGAGCGTGGTTATGACGGAGCGACTTTCCAGGCGATCGCGGTCCGCGCCGACCTGACCAGGCCGGCGATCAACCACTACTTCTCCAGCAAACGGGTGCTGTATCGGGAAGTGGAGGACCAAACCAACGAGCTGGTCATGGCGGCCGGCGTCGCACAGGCCCGGTGCGAGAGCACCCTGATGGGGCGGCTGACGGCGTTCATCTCTGCCGCGATGCGTGCGAACGCCGAAAATCCTTCCGCATCGGCATTTTTGATTACGGCCGTGCTGGAATCGCAGCGGCATCCGGAATTGAAGCGAACCGAAAACGATGCGGTGCGAACCAGCAGAGAATTCCTGACGCGGGTCGTCGATGACGCGATCGAGCGGGGCGAGATCGCCCCCGACGTCGATGCCTGCGCGTTGGTCGAGACGCTGCTGGTCGTGCTCTGCGGCGTCGGTTTCTATGCCGGGTATCTGCGGAGCTACCAAGAGATGGAGGCCGTCACCGAGATGCTGCGGCAGTTACTCGAAGGCGCGCTCTGGCGGCCCCGGGCCTAACCCGTCCGGGGTCGGTCTGCGGCCAGTGACGTGGCGCACAAAGCGCATAGTTTGCCTAACTTACTCAGGTAGCATGGTCCCGCTATGACTGATCTGGACGCCTCGTTACCGCCCTCAGTTCGGACCGCCGGCGACAGCTGGACGATCACCGAACTCGTCGGCGCCACCGCGCTGGGGGTCGCGGCGTCGCGCGCGGTGGAAACGGCCGGATCCAAACCGCTGATTCGTGACGATTTCGCCCGATTACTGGTGTCCTCGGCAGGTCCGGCGTGGGCTCGGCTGACCGATCCCGAGCTGGCCTGGCTCGACGGCGATGAGCACGGGCAACGGGTGCATCGGCTCGGCGTGGACTACCAGGCGGTGCGCACTCACTTCTTCGACGAGTACTTCGGCAACGCCGTCGGCGCCGGGATCCGGCAAGTGGTGATCCTGGCCGCGGGCCTGGACTCCCGCGCCTACCGCCTGAATTGGCCGGCTGATACCGCGGTCTACGAGATCGACCAGCCCAAGGTGCTGGAATACAAGACCGCCATTCTGGAATCCCACGGCGCGGTCCCCGCCGCCCGGCGGCGCCCGGTCCCGGTGGACCTGCGCGACGATTGGCCGGCGGCACTGGCGGCCGCGGGCTTCGATCGCACCAAGCCGACCGCGTGGCTGGCCGAGGGCCTGCTGCCCTACCTGCCGAGCGACGCTCAAGACCGGCTCTTCGAGATGTTCTCCGCCCTCAGCGCGCCGGGCAGTCAGGTTGCCATCGAGGTCTTCGGCATGAACTCGAGGGGCAACACGCAGCGCTGGCGGCGGATGCGGGAGCGACTCGGTCTGGACGTCAACGTCGAAGCGTTGACCTACCACGAGCCCGACCGCTCGGACGCCGCCGGGTGGCTGGCCGAGCACGGCTGGCAGGTACACGGCGTGAACAACCGCGACGAGATGGCCCGGCTGGGCCGCCCGGTGCCCGAAGATCTGGCCGAC
Source organism: Mycobacterium sp. (assembly GCF_052145595.1). Taxonomy (GTDB): domain Bacteria; phylum Actinomycetota; class Actinomycetes; order Mycobacteriales; family Mycobacteriaceae; genus Mycobacterium. Next base: position 42,352 of record NZ_JBKQOI010000315.1, read on the forward strand.
GAGGCCGTGCGCAGCACGTTGCTGCGGGCGCGTCTCGGCGGACCGTCAAACGAAGTATTGATTCAAGGAGCAACGCGATGAGCTCACTGCGCACCCACGACGACACCTGGGACATCAAGACCAGCGTCGGCACCACCGCGGTGATGGTGGCCGCGGCCCGCGCCGTCGAAACCGAGCGGCCCGACGCGCTCATTCGCGACCCCTACGCCAAGCTTCTGGTCACCAGCTCCGGGGCCGGTGTTCTGTGGGAGGCCATGCTCGATCCGGAGATCGCGGCCAAGATAGAGGACCTCGACGAGGAATCCGCGGCCCATCTCCACCACATGCGCGGCTACCAAGCGGTGCGGACGAACTTCTTCGACACCTTCTTCACCGATGCCGTCGCCGACGGGATCCGGCAGGTGGTGATTCTGGCGTCGGGGCTGGACTCCCGCGCCTACCGCCTGGACTGGCCGGCCGGAACGACGGTGTTCGAGATCGACCAGCCCCAGGTCTTGGCGTACAAGTCCACGACGTTGGCCGAAAACGGCGTGACGCCCTCGGCCGATCGCCGTGAGGTGGCCATCGACCTGCGTCAGGACTGGCCGGCCGCGCTGCGTGCTGCCGGCTTTGACCCGTCGGCGCGCACCGCGTGGCTGGCCGAGGGCCTGTTGATGTACCTGCCCGCCGAGGCCCAGGACCGGTTGTTCACCCTGATCGGCGAGCTGAGCCAGCCCGGAAGCCGGGTCTCGGCCGAGACCGCACCCAACCACGCCGACGAGCGGCGACAGCAGATGCGCGAGCGGTTCAAGAAGGTGGCGGACGAGATCGGTTTTGAGCAGACCGTCGACGTCGGGGAGCTGATGTATCGCGGCGACGACCGCGCGGACGTCGCGGACTGGCTCAACGAACACGGCTGGCGCGCCAAAGCGCAGCACTCAATCGACGAGATGCGCCGGCTGGACCGCTGGATCGAGAATGTCCCGCTGGCCGACGACAAGGACGCGTTCTCCGACTTTGTGATCGCGGAGCGGCTGTAATGGCGCGCACCGCGGACGACTCCTGGGACATCGCAACCAGCGTCGGCGCGACCGCGGTGATGGTGGCGCTGGCCCGTGCCGCCGAGACCGCCAGCGCCGCCCCGCTGATCCGGGATCAGTTCGCCGAGCCCCTGGTGTCGACGCCGGAGCTCGAGGGAGTCCGCGAGCAGGTGCACGCCTGGTGGGCTTCGGAGCCCGATGACGATGACCCCGACTCCAGGGTCGACTCCCAGCAGATGATCAACTACCAGGCGGTGCGCACCCATTTCTTCGATGCGTACTTCGCCGACGCGGTTGCCGGCGGTATCCGCCAGGTCGTGATTCTGGCTGCGGGTCTGGACTCGCGCGCTTACCGGTTGGACTGGCCGGCCGGCACCATCGTCTACGAGATCGACCTGCCCAAAGTCCTGCAATACAAAACCGAGACGCTGGCCAGCCATGGCGCCGCCCCCATCGCCGACCGGCGAGCCGTGCCCGTCGACCTGCGCCACGATTGGCCACAAGCGTTGCACGACAATGGTTTTGACGCGAACAAGCCGACCGCGTGGCTGGCCGAAGGTCTGTTGCCGTTCCTGCCGGCGGCGGCGCAGGAAGCGCTGTTCGCCTCGGTCGACACGCTGAGCGGGTCGGGCAGCCGGGTGGCCGTGGAAAACTTCGGGGTGGTCCCAGAGAAGCGCCGAGAGGCCGAGGAGAGGTGGGCCAGGCTCAAGGCCAAGCGGGAGGCCCGCGGCCAGGACACCTCATTCAACCCGTTCGACCTGTGGTTTGAGGACGGGGACCGCCCCGACAGCGGGGAATGGTTCGCCGCGCACGGCTGGGCCACCCGCACGGTCGGCGCTCGCGACGAGGCGGCGCGATTGGGCCGCGAGCCGACTTCGGATGATCGGCCGTTTGCGAACAGCTTTGTGACGGCGGCCAAGCCCTAGCGCCGCATTTGCCTGTGGCTCGCTGTTGCGCTTACCCGGAATTCGCCGGGTGGTCGGGAACAATGGTGAGTCGTTATGAGCAGCTATGGATCTGGTGAACCGCGCCGCCTGGTGGTGTTGAAGGGGCGGCTTATTGCCAGCCTGGCTTCGGCTTTCGTGATGGCCATTACCGGCGTCGGGTGGACGGGCTACCACACGGCACTGGGCAAGATCATCATTTCCCACGCGCTACCGAATGTACTCACCCCGGCCGGCGCCGACCAAAACATTCTCCTGATGGGCCTCGACAGTCGCTTGGATCAGAATGGTCAGCCGCTGCCCAAGGAGATGTATGAGGCGCTGCACGCCGGCGATGAAACCTCCGGCGGCTACAACGCCAATGTGTTGATCCTCGTGCACATTTCGGGTGGTGACGGACCCATCAGCGCGGTGTCGATTCCCCGCGACGACTACGTGGAGTTGCCCGGCTGCCCGGGATCGGTGTGCAAGGGCAAGGTCAAGCAGGCATACGGGCTGGCGTATCAGCAGGCCTTGAATGCCCAGGCCAGCGGCAATTGGGACGGTGCGGGCGTGACGGATCTGGCCGCTCGCGAGCAGACCGCCCGCGAGGCCGGTCGCAAGGCCGAAATCGGAACCGTGAACGAATTGTTGGGTGTCTCGGTCGATCATTTCGTCGAGGTCACGTTGGGCGCATTCTTCCAAATCGCGAAGCTCGTGGAGCCGATCACGGTGTGCCTCAACGGAGACACGGTGGACAGCTATTCGGGTGCGGAATTCCACCAAGGTGTGCAGCGGATCGATGCCGCGCAGGCGATGGCCTTCGTGCGGCAGCGGCGCGATGAAAGCGACGGTTCATTCACCGATTTTGACCGGACGCGGCGGCAGCAGGCTTTCCTGGTGTCGCTGTTCAAAGCGGTTCAGCGCGGCGGCGTGCTATCCAACCTTGGCGCGCTGCGCAAATTGCTTCAGGTGGCCCACGACAATATCGCCGTCGACGCCGGGTTGGACCTTGGCGGTTTCGCGGCCCGGGCGTCACAGCTGACCGACAGACCGCTGTCGTTCTACACGCTGCCGATCTCCGATTTCGGCCGGGATGCGAATGGGTCCGACGTCAACCTCGTCGATGTTCCGACCATCCGGCGGATCGTTCAGGAGCGCTTCTCCTCGGACACACCGGCCGCGCCCGACGCCGAGCCGGCAACCACCCAGCCGCCGCCCCCGTTGGCTGAACCCGCGATCCTTGACGTCGTCAACGCCACGTCACGCGACGGACTGGCCGCCGCGATCGAGGACGCGTTCGCCGGGCATGGCTTTACCCGAGGCAGCGCCACCACCGCCGCGGCCCCCGCGGATGACAGCGTCATCGAATACGGCCCCGGTGGCTCCCAAGGTGCGCAAACGTTGGCCGATCGGCTGCGGCTGCCCGCGACCGCGAACGACGCCCTGTCGCGCGGAACCGTTCGGCTGACCGTGGGAACGCGGTTCCCCGCGGGCGACTACCTCGCCCATCCCGGTGCCACGGTCGACGGGTCGGGGTCCGGACAGGTGACCGCCGTGGCCGCCACCGGCACCGGTGCTCGTGCGCCCGCACCGACCGACCTGAGCCAGCTGACCGCGACGAGCATCCCCTGCGTCAAGTAGCGGGTTGAACCCGGGCGGATCCTTCCTAACTGCTCTCCCAACCGGATGGTTAGGATCGCGGTTATCACCGATGAGCGGCCGCCCGCAATACAGCGAGCAGCTCTGCTCGGGAAGGACAATGATGACCACCGAATCGGTTGCACCGAAATCATCGGAATCCACAAACGGCGCCCCGCCGGAGTCTGGGGCAGCTGCGCAGGTCGATATCGCTGCTACGGTGGCCCGGGTCCGCCAGACCTTCGCCACCGGGCGCACCCGCGACATCGAGTGGCGCAAGCAGCAGTTGCTGCAGCTGCAAAAGTTGATGGAGGAGAATGAGGCCGCGATTTCCGCCGCCCTCGCCGAAGACCTCGACCGCAACCGGTTCGAGGCATACATAGCCGACATCGCCACCACCGCCGGCGAAGCGAAGTACGCGGCCAAGCGGGTGGCCAAGTGGACTCGCCGCAAATACCGGCTGCTCGAGGCGGCGCAGCTGCCCGGCCGCGGTTGGGTGGAGTACGAGCCCTACGGCACGGTGCTGATCATCGGCGCCTGGAATTACCCGTTCTACCTGACGCTGGGTCCGGCAGTCGGGGCGATCGCCGCCGGAAATGCCGTAGTGCTCAAGCCCTCGGAAATCGCGGCGGCGTCCTCACACCTGATGGCCGAGCTGGTGCCCCGCTATCTGGACAACGATGCGATCGTGGTGATCGAAGGCGACGGCGCGGTCAGTCAGGAGCTGATTGCGCAGGGCTTCGACCGGCTGATGTTCACCGGCGGCACCGAGATCGGCCGCAAGGTCTACGAAGGCGCGGCCCCGCATCTGACCCCGGTCACGCTGGAGCTGGGCGGTAAGAGCCCGGTGATCGTCGCCGCCGACGCCGATGTGGATGTCGCGGCCAAGCGGATCGCCTGGATCAAGTTGCTCAACGCCGGCCAGACGTGCGTCGCACCCGACTACGTGCTGGCCGACGCGAAGATCCGCGACGAACTGGTGAACAAGATCGGCGCAGCCATCACCAAGTTCCGCTCGAAGGAACAAAACGGAATGCGGATCGTTAACCAGCGCCAATTCGACCGGCTCAGCGGTTACCTTTCCAGCTCGGACGGCAAGGTCACCGTCGGGGGCGGCTGCGATGCGTCGAACCTGCGAATCCAGCCGACGGTCGTCGTCGACCCCGACCCGGACGGGCCGCTGATGCGCAACGAGATCTTCGGCCCGATCCTGCCGGTGGTCACCGTCGGATCCCTGGACGAGGCAATACGCTTCGTGAACTCGCGGCCCAAGCCGTTGTCGGCGTATCTGTTCACCAAGTCGCGCGACACCCGCGAGCGGGTCATCAAAGAGGTACCGGCCGGCGGCATGCTGGTCAACCATCTCGCCTTCCAGGTGTCAACGGCCAAGCTGCCATTCGGCGGGGTCGGCGCGTCGGGCATGGGTGCCTACCACGGCAAGTGGGGCTTCGAGGAGTTCAGCCACCGCAAGTCGGTGCTGACCAAACCGACCCGGCCCGACCTATCGAGCTTCACCTACCCGCCCTACACCGAGCGGGCCTTGAAGCTGGCTCGCAGGCTGTTCTGACAATCGGCCCAATTCCCTAAAAGCTAGACCTAAGAGCTAGAGAGGAACCTGATGCCCGGAGTGCAGGATCGTGTCATCGTCGTCACCGGAGCCGGAGGGGGGCTGGGCCGCGAATACGCCCTTACCCTCGCCCGGGAGGGCGCCAGCGTCGTCGTCAATGACCTCGGCGGAGCCCGCGACGGCACGGGCGCCGGATCGGCGATGGCCGACCACGTGGTCGCGGAGATTCGCGACGCGGGTGGCCGCGCGGCCGCCAACTACGACAGTGTCGCCACCGAAGAAGGCGCGGCCAACATCGTCAAGACCGCGCTCGACGAGTTCGGCGCCGTGCACGGTGTGGTGAGCAATGCCGGGATCCTGCGCGACGGCACCTTCCACAAGATGTCGTTCGAGAACTGGGACGCCGTGCTCAAGGTGCATCTTTACGGCGGGTACAACATCATCCGCGCCGCGTGGCCGCATTTCCGTGAGCAGAGTTACGGCCGGGTCGTCGTCGCCACTTCCACTAGCGGGCTGTTCGGCAACTTCGGCCAGACCAACTATGGGGCGGCCAAGCTCGGCCTGGTCGGCATGATCAACACGCTGGCTCTGGAGGGAGCCAAGTACAACATCCACTCCAACGCGGTCGCGCCGATCGCGGCCACCAGGATGACTCAGGACATTATGCCGCCCGAGGTGCTGGAGAAGCTCACGCCGGAGTTCGTCGCGCCGGTGGTGTCCTACCTGTGCATGGAGGAATGCCCCGACAACGCATCGGTTTTCGTCGTCGGTGGCGGCAAGGTACAGCGCGTCGCGCTGTTCCAGAACGACGGCGTCAACTTCGACAAGCCGCCGTCGGTGCAGGATGTCGCCGCGCACTGGAACGAGATCACCGACCTGACCGGAGCGCAAAAAGCTGGATTCAAGCTGTAGGGGCCATGAAAGCCTGTGTGGTACAAGAGCTGTCCGGTCCGGACGGCATGGTGTACACCGATATCGACGACGTCAGCGGCGACGGCAACAACGTCGTCATCGACGTTCGGGCCGCCGGGGTTTGCTTTCCGGACCTGCTGCTGAGCAAGGGCGAGTACCAACTGAAATTGCCGCCGCCGTTCGTGCCGGGCATGGAAGCCGCGGGCGTGGTGCGTTCGGCGCCGGCAGGCTCGGGTTTCCATGTGGGCGAGCGGGTTTCGGCGTTCGGGATCCTGGGCGGCTATGCCGAACAGGTGGCCGTTCCGGTGCCCAACGTGATCCGCAGTCCCGCGGAACTCGATGACGCCGAAGCGGTTTCGTTATTGGTGAATTACAACACCATGTATTTCGCCCTGGCCCGTCGCGCCGCGATGCGGCCGGGCGACACGGTACTGGTCCTCGGTGCTGCAGGCGGGGTGGGCACGGCGGCGATCCAGGTCGCCAGGGCAATGGGCGCCAGCAAGGTGATAGGCGTGGTGCACCGGGAGACCGCGGCTGACTTTGTCTCTTCCGTGGGCGCCGACCTGGTGGTGCCGCTGTCCGACGGCTGGGCGGAGCGGGTACGTGAGTACACCCACGGTCGGGGCGTGGACATCGTCGTCGATCCCATCGGCGGCCCGGCCTTCGACGACGCGATACGCGTCCTGGCAATCGACGGCAAGCTGCTGGTGATCGGCTTCGCCGCGGGCGGCATCCCCACCCTGAAGGTCAACCGGCTGCTGCTGCGCAACGTCAGCGTGATAGGCGTCGCGTGGGGCGAGTACCTCAACAAGGTCCCGGGTTCGGCGGCCCTGTTCTCCTGGGGGCTGGGCCAATTGGTTTTCTTGGGGTTGAGACCGCCTCCGCCGCAACGCTATCCGTTGTCGGAGGGCCAGGCCGCTTTGCGGAGCCTGGCCGACGGCGGCGTGCTCGGGAAGCTCGTGCTCGAGCCTTAGGAATCTACAGCGACACCGTCCCGGGCGGCGCCGGTGTCGTATCCGCGATGTCGTCAATGATCTGTGTGGCTGCATGCTCGAAGACTCGGGCTTCGAACCCGCCGAAGAGCGTGAACAATGCCGTGTCCGCAGCATGGCTTCTTCGACTGCCCCAATGTGTACCACCAGAGGCGTTCAGCCGCAGAACATGTCGATCAGAAGGGACCGGGATGTGGTGTCCCTGTCAAGATCGTGGTGAGCGCATTCTCGATGACGAAGAATTCGATGCCGCCCGCGACCGTGGTCAGTCCAATGTTAGCTGCGATCGGTTCGCCGAACGCATTGATCAGTCCCTGAATTGGTTGGCCATCGACCGCTTGGGTGATCCCGTTCAGGAACAGGTTGACGTCATAAGACGGAAGTGACACTACAAGCGCAGTCCCGATGTCTGCCGTCGGCAGCAGCGTCGCGTAAGCGGTCGAGACATCGGTCACCAGGGTGTTGGAGATATTGGTGTTCGCCGACTCGATGCCCGAAATGATGCCGGTGATGGTGGACGGAATCGACGCCGGGGCAGGCAGGGTCAGTGCGGTGCCACCCGGTGATCCTGCTCCCGGAAGCAGGCTGGTCAGGCTCGACAGCGATTGGGCGGGCAGCAGTGGTGGTGCCAGGGCAGACAGGTCGCCGACGAAAGCGCCGATTCCCTGCTGTGTACCGCTGATCAGGTCGGGCCCCAGAGCCATGGTTGCGCTCAGCGGCGGCAGGAACCCGAACGGTGTCGGCACGTCGGCCGGTCCGGTCGAGTAACCAAAGTTCGGGTTGCCGTAGCCCCAGTTGACGAGGTACCTCAAATCGGGTTGGACCAGGTCGGCGAGCGGGTTCCCGATGACCGGGATCGCGCGCAGCGGGTCCAGCAACGGGAGATTCTGAGTGGGGATCAGCTCGTACGTGGTCATGGAGGGCGCCCCCGACTGCGTTAGCGGGAAAGCCAAAGCAAGCTGTTGGGGCGTCAGAGTTGCGTAGGTGCCATGCACGAATGCGATACCCAGGACCGCGTTAAGGTCGGCAAAAATATCGATCGGATACTGCGGGAAGTCGGCGAAGCCGTCGTATTCGAGCGTCCAAATGGTGGTCGGGAAATCATTGCTAGGCGTCGCGCCGCCGAATGTGACACCTATACTCGGAAAGCTCAGACCGGGGAAACGCGATAGCAGGCCGCCGTTCGGATTGAGCTCATCACCGGTCAGGGCGAAGGACACCTGCACCGGCGCCCCCCCTTGGCCATTGGTAAAGCCCTCGGCCAGGAGTTTCGGCATTTCCAGTGAAGAGAGGATCGCGCTCTGCGAGACACCGAAGACGGCAACAGACTGGTTGGTGCCGGGGTGAACCGCCAGGTTAATCGCGTTGTCCAGCTGCGTGACGCCGCGGGCCAGGGAAATATCCAGTGTCAGGTCCTTGACACCGCTAAACGGATATAAACCCTCGGGCGTGGACACGGCTTGAAGCGGGCCGGAGAAAATCGGGCCGCCGTACAAACCGGACAGGTAGCGGCTGAAAACGTTATTCATGAAGGTCGAATTCGGTGTCGCAGTGCCGCTCCCCGACATGATCAAAATGGCATTGACGGCCGGGTCTGCCGCCTGTGTTACTGCCGTGACCGCCGGGCTACCCGCACCGCCGCCGCCAAGCAATGCCTGGGCGTCGGCTTCGACGGTGCCCAGCAGGTTAGACGCCGAGGCTTCGGCTCCGGCGTACGCGTTCCCGGCAGCGGACAACGCCGAAACGAACTGATCGTGGAATGCGGCTGCCTGCTGCAGCAGGCCCTGATATTGCTGGCCGTACGAGCCAAACAGCTTTGCGGCCGCCGCTGACACCTCATCGGCGGCCGCTGCCGCCACACCGATTGTCGGGCCCGCGGCGGCCGCTTTGGCCGCGCCGATCGCCGATCTAATTTCCGCTACGTTCCCGGCGGCCGTGTTGATCAATTGCGGTTCGGTGAGCAAGCCCGTCATCGGCTGTTCCCTTCGCGACCAGGGGTATTCGTCTGTGATACCGACGCCGCTGTGAAACCGATGACGCGGCGAACCCGGCCATCGCGGTGCCTGCACTAGGTAGCTTAGAGCGACCTCGTTAATATGTCTTCGATCTACCTCTGTTCTCGATTATCTCGACCGCCCATTCCGTGTTGCTGCCGCCCTATTATTCGCGGGATGGAAACCGCGGGCGTCGTCCGGTCTGCGCCAGCTACGTCGGGATTCCGGTGGGCGAGCGGGTTTCGGCGTTCGGGGTTCTCGGCGGCTACGCCGAGCCGGGTGGCTTTTCCGGTGGCCACGTGGTCCGCAGCCCGGCGGAACTCGATGACGCTGAAGCGGTTTCGCTGTTGGTGACTACAACACCATGTACTTCGCGCTTGCTCGCCGCGCCGCAATGCGGCCGGGCGACACCGTGCTGGTGCTCGGTGCCGCCGGTGGGTGGGCACGGCGGCCATCCAGATCGCCAGAGAAATGGGCCCGGCCTTCGACGACGCGATTCGCGTCCTGGCGATCGACGGCAAGCTGCTGGTGATCGGCTTCGCCGCGGGCGGCATCCCCACCGTCAAGGTCAACCGGCTGCTGCTGCGCAACGTCAGCGTGATAGGCGTCGCGTGGGGCGAGTACCTCAACAAGGTCCCGGGTTCAGCGGCCCTGTTCTCCTGGGCTAGGCCAATTGGTTTTCTTGGGGTTGAGACCGCCTCCGCCGCAACGCTATCCGTTATCGGAAGGCCAGGCGGCTTTGCAGAGTCTGGCCGATGGCGGTGTGCTAGGCAAGCTGGTGCTCGAGCCTTAGGAACCTACAGCGACACCGTCCCGGGCGGCGCCGGTGCCGTGCCCCTGATGTCGTCAATGATCTGTGTGGCTGCATGCTCGAAGACTCGGGCCTCGAACCCGCCGAAGAGCGTCACCAATGCCGTGTCCGCAGCCAGCGGAGCGCCGAATGCATAAATAAGGCCCCCAACGGGATCCCCCTCAGCTATCTGCTCTACCCCGCTCAGGAACAAATTGACGTCATAGGACGGCACAGAGGTCACGAGCGCGTTAACGACATCAGCTGTCGGAAGCAGAGTCGAGTACACCGCCGAAGCTGAACCCGAGATCGCATTACTGATATTGGTGTTCGCCGACTGCAGGGCCGTGATAAAGCCGTCGGGCGAGGACAGGGCCGACGTCAGCCCCGTCACACCCGCCGACAGGTAACTGGACGCATTCGTCCCCAAAGTTCCGATCGTGGACGTCACGTCGGACAGTGAAAGGGTCTTGGGGATCCCATACCTGATGTCGTGCCAGAAAGCACTCACCCCTTGCTGGGCCCCAGTGCCCAGAGCGCTGAGAACGTCGTGTAAGGGAACCGGCGGGAGCACCCCGAACGGCGTGGCAACATTAGGCGGACCGGTTGACCAACCCTGGGTGGTGCTGCCGTAGCCCAAGTCGACCAGCACTGTTAAGTCCGGTTGGAGCAGGTCTGCGATTGGATTGCCGATGACCGGTATTGCACGCACCGGATCCAAAAGCGGCAGACCCTGCAGGCCTGGAGCCAGAAGATCCGAGGTTGGGATGATGAAGTATTCGGTCTGGGTGGGGCCGGCCGTATTCGTCAATGAAACAGCGTTCGTGAGCTCCGTGGGCGTGAGGAACGGATATTGGCCGTGCAAAGTGAGGATGCCCAAAAAGGCGTTGAGATCGGACAGGACGTCGATCGGGTATTGCGGGAAGTCGGCGAAGCCATCGTATTCGATCGTATCAATGCGCGTGGGGAAGGAATTGTCAGGCGTCGCGGTGCCGAACGTCAGGCCCAGACTGGGAAGGCTCAGACCCGGGAAGCGCGCGAATAAGCCGCCGTTGGGGTTGCTCGGATCACCGACGAGAGTGAAGTTCAGGTTTACACCGCTGGGTAGCAAGCTCCCGCCCAGCGTATTGGTGGGGTTGAGCGCCTGCATTTCCAGTGATGAGATGATGGCGCTCTGCGAGTAACCGAAAACGTTAATGGTGTTACCCGGAGTGGCTAATGACTGGATCGCGTTATTCAAGATCGTGAGGCCTTGGCTCAACGACGTGTTGAGGGGCAAGCTCATAACACCGGTAAGCGGATATAACCCCTCGGGCGTGTTTATGCCGATGTTGGTGCCGGTCCCCCAAAACGGGTTGGCGTATAAGGGCGGGATTCCGTCTATGTACTCCTGCGAGGGTATCGGGTATCCGCTGGCACCCAACACCAATGTGTAGATCGGGTCCCCCGGCGACATCGCTGGACCCATGGCCGCTGACGTTATGCCCATCAGCGTGTTGGCGGCGGGGGCGGCGTTGCCTCCCAGCAGCGCAAGGGCGTCCGTTTCGAGCGTGCCCAGTGCATTCGACGCGCTGGCCTCGGCTCCCGCGTAGGCGTTCCCGGCGGCGGACAACGTCGCAACGAACTGGTCGTGGAACGCGGCCGCCTGCAGCAGGAGCGCCTGCTACTCCTGGCCGTATGCGCCAAACAGTTTCGCGGTAAACGCTGACACGTCATCTGCAGCCGCTGCCGCGAGGCCGGTTGTCGGGCCCGAGGCGGCCGTCCTGGCCGCGCTGATCGCCGAACTGACTTCTGCGACATCTGCTGCGGCCGCTGCGATCAATTGCGGCCGCGTGATCAAGCTCGGCATCGGCTATTCCTTCACGACCACGTGCTTTTACCGGGCCACCGCGGGGCTGGTGCCAGTGAGCTAAAGACTCAATCCGAGTGCGTTCAACAGCACTTCAAGCTCGATACCACCTGCGAGTGTGAGCAATCCCGTGGAGGCCGCAAACGGAGCGACGAGTGCATATTCCAATCCGCCAAGAACGTTCCCGTCGAGCGCTTGCTGGATCCCGCTCAGGAACAGGTTGACGTCATAGGCCGGGATCACGGTAACCACGGCATTCACGATGTCTGCCGTCGGCAGCGCAGCTCCGTAAAGACGCGCGGCCGTAGACGAGATCTCGTTGGCGATATTGGTGTTCGCCGCCTGGATGGTCTCGATAATGCTGTCGGGCGATGATAGCGCGGGCGTCAGCGCGGACAGGTCCGCTGCGCCCGTTCCCGCCATCGATGTCAGCGAGTGGGAAAGGCTGGCCATCGACATACCCGAGGCTTCTGCGCTCATATCGCTCACGAAAGCGGTGGCCCCCTGCTGGGCCCCGGTGACCAGATCCTGAGCGATGAGGGCTTGGCTGACGTGCGGGAACAGCCCGAAATAGGTGGGCACATTCGCATAGCCTGTCGACCAGCCCTGGCTGGGGCTGCCGTAGCCCAGGTTGACGATCGTGGTCAGATCCGGCTGCAGCAGATCGGCGATCGGGTTGCCGATGACCGGTATCGCCCGCACCGGCTCCAACAGCGGCAGACCGTTCGGCGTGGTGATCATGGAGTAGGTAGTAACTCCGGTGTAACCCGGCGACGTCGGCAATGTCTGAATGGCGTAGCCAGGGGGAAGCGCCGACGGATTCAGATCCGGGTAGGTGCCGTGCACAAAGGCGATGCCCGCAAAGGCGTTCAGGTCGGAAATGAAGTTGATTGGGTATTGCGGGAAGTCGGCCCACCCGTCGTATTCAAGCGTGTAGATGTGGGTTGGGTAGATGGTGTTCGGGGGCGTCGCACCGTAGAACGTTATCCCCAGACTCGGGATCTGTAGAGGCTGACCCGCCGGGAAGCCCGGCCAGCGCGCCCAAAAGCCACCGTTGGGATTCATCTGATCACCCAGCAGGGTGAAGCCGAGTTGAGTTGCAGTCGGCGGGCTCGGGTTGAGCACGGGGTTCGCGAGGTTCTCCATTTCCAGCGAGGAGATGATGGCGCTCTGCGAGTAGCCCAAAACGGCAACGCTGTTTACCCCGGGCGTGGTGAGTTGCTGTTTGATCGCGCTGTCGAGAATCTGGAGGCCCTGCGACACCGAAGTGTCGATGGGCAAGCTCTTGAGAATAAGGGGATAGTAGCCTTCGGGAGTAAACAGGGCTTGGGGGTTGGCGATGGGCGCAAAGTTCTGGTTGACGTAGTTGAGAACGGCGTTGACGTAGCTTGGTGGAGGTATGGGCAGGCCGCTGCCGCCCATGATCAAACCGGTGGTCGGCGCCGTCAGCGGCGATGGCGGGTCCGCATACGGTAGTCCACCGGGGCCCGCACCGCCGCCGCCCAGCAACGCTTGGGCGTCGGCTTCGACGGTGCCCAGCAGGTTCGATGCCGCGAGTTCCGCTCCCGCATACGCGTTCCCGGCGGCGGACAACGCCGCGACAAACTCCTCATGGAATGCGGCCGCCTGCTGCAGCAGGCCCTGGTATTGCTGGCCGTACGCGCCAAACAGCGTCGCGGCGACCGTCGACACCTCGTCTTCGGCCGCTGCCACCAAGCCGGTAGTCGGGACGGCGGCGGCCGCCTTGGCCGCGCGAATCGTCGAACCAATTCCTGCCGCGTCTAATGCAGCCGTCGCTATCAGCTGGGGTTCCGTAAGCAAGCTCGTCATCGGCCGTCCCTTCCAAGCAGGGGTTCTCTTGGTACCGACGGCGCTGCCAATCCGATGACCCGGCGCATCGCTGAAGCCGGCACCCAGCCAGCTTAGAGCGACTGCCCGAGCGTGCGCGGGATTTTGTGCCAATCGTTTTCGCTCCATCGCGGGGCCTGGGTGCCCGGATGAACCGTTAGGGGATCAGCGCGATGCCGGCGGTGAGGGTTTGATCGCTTGCGGGGCAATCGGTTCAGGCGAGCAGTTCGTTGCGCAGGCGATCCAGGTCGTCCTTGGTGATGCCCGCGTCGCTCAGGTAGCCGGCCAGCGACCCGAACTCCTCGTCGATCGCTTGGCGGGCGGTGGCAAGGTACTCCGGGCGGACACCCAGGACCCCGTCGGACAGCCGGGCCTCGGTGAAGGTCACCACCTCCGGGGTCAGTTCGGTGTCCGAGCGTTGCTGGATCATCTCGTAGATCCGGGAACGAAGCTCGGATACGGCTTCGTTGCTGCGCAGAAAGTCGGCGACAATGGTGTCAAGATCGACACCGACCGTCTCCAGCACCGTCGCTATCACGAAGCCGGTGCGGTCCTTGCCCGCGAAGCAGTGCGTGAGCACTGGGCGCCCGGCGGCCAGCAGCGTGATGACCTGGCGCACTGCGCGCTGCGCCCCGTTGCGGGTCGGGAATTGCCGGTATTCGTCGATCATGTAGCGAGCCGCCGCCTCATCAGCCGACTCGCCGGAGTCACCGCCCTCACCGGTAAGCAGCCGCTGGAATGCGCTTTCGTGCGGAGCCTGGCCATCGGTCTCGGCCTCGTCCTCGCCCCCCTCATCTCCAAGGTCGGGGAACGGCAACAGGTGAACGTCGACGCCGTCGGGAACCCGTCCCGGCCCGCGCCGGGCAACCTCCCGGGTGGCGCGCAGGTCGGCGACGTCGGTGATCCCCAGCCGGCGCAACGTTGCCCGGCCGTCGTCGTCCAGGCGGCTCAACTCGCTGGACCGGAACAGCCGGCCCGGCCGCAGCGCGACAGCACCGTCTCCGACGTCGCGAAAGTTCCACGCGCCGGACAATTCCCGCACGGCCGCCGCCATGTCAGGTGACCGCCGCGGCGAACGCGGATTTCTCACGCCCCAACTCGGCGCGAGCGATGGAGCGCAGGTGCACCTCGTCGGGTCCGTCGAAGATCCGCATGGCCCGATGCCAGCCGTAGAGCCGGGCCAGCGGCGTGTCGTCGCTGACGCCGGCCGCTCCGTGCACCTGGATCGCGCGGTCGATGACGTCGCAGGCCACCTGCGGGGCCAGCGCCTTGATCATCGCGACCAGGTGGCGGGCCTCCTTGTTGCCGTATTGATCGATCGTCCACGCCGCCTTCTCGCACAGCAGCCTGGCCTGGTCGATTTCGTTGCGGGACTTGGCAATTGCTTGCTGCACCACGCCCTGTTCGGCCAGCGGACGGCCGAACGCCACCCGATTGCGGGCCCGGTCGACCATGAGGGCCAGCGCACGTTCGGCGCCGCCGAGGGCGCGCATGCAGTGGTGGATGCGGCCCGGTCCCAACCGGGCCTGCGCGATCGCGAAGCCGGCGCCCTCTTCGCCGAGCAGATTGGTGGCCGGCACCCGGACGTTGTCGTAGGTCACCTCGCAGTGGCCGTGCTGGTCCTGCCAACCGAACACCGGTGTCGAGCGGACAATCGTCACGCCGGGGGTGTCCATCGGCACCAGGATCATCGACTGCTGTTGATGGGACGCCGCATCGGGGTTGGTGCGGCCCATCACGATGAGGATCTTGCAGCGCGGGTCCGACGCCCCGGACGTCCACCACTTGCGGCCGTTGATGACGTAGTCACCGCCGTCACGGGCGATCGTGGTTTCGATGTTGCGGGCGTCGCTGCTGGCGACCGCCGGCTCGGTCATCGAAAAGGCGCTGCGGATTTCGCCGTTGAGCAACGGGTGCAGCCACCGCTCGCGTTGCTCCTCGGTGGCGAACATGTGCAGGATCTCCATGTTGCCGGTATCGGGAGCCGCGCAGTTGAGCGCCTCGGGTGCGATCTCCAGGCTCCAGCCGGTGATCTCGGCCAGCGGCGCGTAGTCCAGGTTGGTCAGGCCCGATTCGGCCGGCAGGAACAGGTTCCACAGGCCGCGCTCTTTGGCCTTGATTTTCAGTTCCTCGACGACCGGCGGAATGGTGTGGTCGTGCGGGCCGGCCTCGTCACGGTATTTGTCGTAGTCGGCCTCGGCCGGAAAGACGTACTCGGTCATGAAGTCGGACAGCCGCTTGTGGTAGTCGCTTGCTTTGGCCGACATCGCGAAGTCCATGTCCGTCACGATAGGACACGTGCGGTAAGGCGGCGCGAGCAGACGCAGAATCGTATGCCGGAGCGCGGATTCGTGCGATTCTGCGTCTGCTCGCGGTAGAAGATGGAGGCCATGACCGAATCTCTCCCGCCTTTTCCACCGTTCACCTACGAAACGGCACTCCAGAAGGTCCAGGCAGCAGAGGATGCCTGGAACACTCGTGACCCCGAACGCGTCAGCCGGGCCTACACGCCGGACTCGCACTGGCGAAACCGCGGCGAGCACGTCGTCGGCCGAGACGAGATCGTGGCGTTTCTGACTCGCAAGTGGCAACGCGAACTCGACTACTCGCTGCGCAAGAGCTTGTGGGACTTCCACGACAACCGCATTGCGGTTCGGTTCCAGTACGAGTGCCACGATGACACCGGCCAGTGGTACCGAAGCTACGGCAACGAGCTCTGGGAATTCAGCCCGTCAGGTTTGATGGCACGCCGCGAAGCCAGCATCAACGACGTGCCGATCGTCCAATCCGAACGCCGCTACTTCGGACCCCGCCCGGCGTCGGAACACGGCCAAGACATTCCGCTCTGGTAGCGGCGGTTAGTGTGGGCAGGCCGAAGTAGGGACTGGAACGTAACTAGAAAGTAGATATACGCGCCATGACAGATGCGCAGACGACGGTGGGGGTGGTCGCCGAGTCCGGGGCCGACGAGCGGCGCGTCGCGTTGGTGCCGAAGGCCGTCGCGTCGCTGGTTCATGGCGGCCTGGCCGTGGTGGTCGAGGCCGGTGCGGGCGAACGAGCGCTGCTTCCCGACGAGCTCTACACCGAGGCCGGGGCCACCATCGGGGACGCCTGGGCCGCCGACGTCGTCGTCAAGGTCGCACCGCCGAAGGCGGACGAGGTCGGCAAGTTGCGCAGCGGGCAGACGCTGATCGGCTTTTTGGCACCCCGCAATGCGGACAACTCGATCGAGGCGCTGAAGCAAGCCGGTGTGCAGGCGTTCGCGCTCGAGGCCATCCCGCGAATATCGCGAGCCCAGGCCATGGACGCCTTGTCGTCACAAGGCAACGTGGCCGGGTACAAGGCCGTGCTGCTCGCGGCCTCGGAGTCGACCCGGTTCTTCCCGATGCTGACGACGGCAGCGGGAACGGTGAAGCCGGCCACCGTTTTGGTGCTCGGCGTTGGTGTGGCCGGGTTGCAGGCGCTGGCGACGGCCAGACGGCTGGGCGGGCGCACCTCCGGCTACGACGTTCGTCCCGAGGTGGCCGACCAGGTGCGTTCGGTGGGGGCGCAGTGGCTGGATGTCGGGATTGACGCGTCCGGTGAGGGTGGGTACGCCCGCGAGCTCACCGAGGAGGAACGCGCCCAGCAGCAGCAGGCATTGGAAAAAGCGATCGCCGGATTCGACGTGGTGATCACCACGGCGCTGGTCCCGGGCCGGCCCGCGCCGCGCCTGGTGACCGCGGCGGCGGTGGAAGCGATGAAGCCGGGCAGCGTGGTCGTGGACCTGGCCGGGGAAACCGGCGGCAACTGTGAGCTCACCGAACCCGGACAGATCGTGGTCAAGCACGACGTCACCATTGCCGCGCCGCTGAACCTGCCGGCGACGATGCCCGAGCATGCCAGCGAGCTCTACAGCAAGAACATCACGGCGCTACTTGACCTGTTGATCACCGACGGCAAGCTGGCCCCGGACTTTGACGACGAAATCGTCGCGGCCGCCTGCGTGACCCGCTCCGGGGAGGAAACCTAGATGTACGACGAGTTGTTGGAAAACCTGGCGATCCTGGTGCTGTCCGGATTCGTCGGGTTCGCGGTGATCTCCAAGGTGCCCAATACGCTGCACACGCCGCTGATGTCGGGGACCAACGCCATCCACGGGATCGTGCTCATCGGCGCGCTGGTGGTGTTCGGAGCGGTCGAACACCCGTCGCTCGCGGTGCAGATCATCCTGTTCGTCGCGGTGGTGTTCGGCACGCTGAACGTCATCGGCGGCTTCATCGTCACCGACCGAATGTTGGGCATGTTCAAGGGGAAGAAACGCGCGCCTGCAAAGACCCAGCAGACTGAGGAGCCGGCGGCGAAATGAGCTACCTCGTCACCGTCCTCTACATCATCGCGTTCTCACTCTTCATCTACGGGTTGATGGGCCTGACCGGCCCGAGGACCGCGGTGCGCGGCAACCTGATCGCCGCGGTGGGCATGGCCACCGCGGTGGGCGCGACCCTGGTCAAGATCCGGCACACCGACCAATGGGTGTTGATCATCGCCGGCTTGGTCGTGGGCGTCGTGCTCGGCGTCCCCCCGGCGCGGTTGACCAAGATGACCGCCATGCCGCAGCTGGTGGCGTTCTTCAACGGTGTCGGCGGCGGCACGGTCGCGCTCATCGCGCTGTCGGAATTCATTGAAACGAGCGGGTTTTCGGCCTTCCAGCACGGCGAGTCGCCGACGGTCCACATCGTGGTGGCGTCGCTGTTTGCCGCGATCATCGGGTCGATCTCGTTCTGGGGTTCGACCATCGCGTTCGGCAAGTTGCAGGAGATCATCTCCGGAGCACCGATCGGCTTCGGGAGGGCTCAGCAACCGATCAACCTGCTGTTGCTCGCCGCCGCGGTGGCCGCCGCGGTGGTCATCGGCCTACACGCACATCCCGGCACCGGTGGAGTGTCGCTGTGGTGGATGATCGGCCTGCTCGCCGCCGCCGGGGCGCTGGGCCTGATGGTGGTGTTGCCCATCGGGGGCGCCGACATGCCGGTGGTCATCTCGCTGCTCAACGCCATGACCGGGCTCTCGGCAGCCGCGGCCGGTCTGGCGCTGAACAACACCGCGATGATCGTGGCGGGCATGATCGTCGGCGCGTCCGGTTCGATCCTGACCAACCTGATGGCGAAGGCGATGAACCGCTCCATTCCGGCGATCGTCGCCGGCGGCTTCGGCGGTGTCGGCGTGGCCCCCAGCGGCGACGGCGGCGGTGCTAAGCCGGTCAAGGCGACGTCGGCCGCCGATGCGGCGATCCAGATGGCGTACGCCAACCAGGTGATCGTGGTGCCGGGCTACGGCCTGGCCGTCGCGCAGGCCCAGCATGCCGTCAAGGACATGGCCAACCTGCTCGAGAAGCGCGGCGTTCACGTGAAGTACGCGATCCACCCGGTGGCCGGCCGGATGCCCGGTCACATGAACGTGCTGCTGGCCGAGGCCGAGGTCGATTACGACGCGATGAAGGACATGGACGACATCAACGACGAGTTCGCCCGCACCGACGTCGCGATCGTCATCGGCGCCAACGACGTCACCAACCCGTCGGCCCGCAACGACGCATCCAGCCCGATCTATGGCATGCCCATCCTCAATGTGGACAAGGCCAAGTCGGTGATCGTGCTCAAGCGGTCGATGAATTCCGGGTTCGCGGGCATCGACAACCCGCTGTTTTATGCCGACGGGACCACGATGCTGTTCGGCGACGCGAAGAAATCGGTGACCTCCGTCGCCGAGGAGCTCAAGGCGTTATAGCCTCGACCGGCCGCTGGATCGCTAAACCGGTGGATACGCGGGCGGCGGGTAGCCGTTGCCGTCGAGGACGCCGCGCAGACCCCAGGGGACGTACCGGAAGAAGAACTCGATCTCGTCGCTTGCGTCGTAGTCCGGATTCGGATCCATTGGTCCACCCCTCTGGTCGCGACTTGGTTCCCGAGTGAGTCTAGTCCCCTCCGCGTCGGTGCAACACCCGACGTCATGCATAAACTGTCCAACCAGTTGATTGACAATTAGCCTTGTCCGGGGTCCACCCGCCCCTGCCGGCAGTGACGATAGAGAGTACAGATGCCATCCGAGAACGGGCTGACGCGCCGCGAGGAGTTGCTGGCCGTCGCCACCAAGCTGTTCGCCGCCCGTGGCTATCACGGCACCCGGATGGACGACGTCGCCGATGTGATCGGGCTGAACAAGGCGACCGTCTACCACTACTACGCCAGCAAGTCGCTGATCCTGTTCGACATCTACCGCCAGGCCGCCGAGGGCACGCTGGCCGCCGTGCACGACGATCCGTCGTGGACGGCCCGCGAGGCGCTCTACCAGTACACCGTTCGCCTGCTCACCGGGATCGCGGCCAATCCCGAGCGGGCCGCCGTGTATTTCCAGGAGCAGCCCTACATCACCGAATGGTTCACCTCCGAGCAGGTCGCCGAGGTTCGCGAGAAGGAGGCCCAGGTCTACGAGCACGTGCACGGGCTGATCGACCGCGGGATCGCCAGTGGCGAGTTCTACGAGTGCGACTCGCACGTGGTGGCCCTGGGCTATATCGGGATGACGCTGGGCAGCTACCGCTGGCTGCGGCCGCACGGGCGGCGCTCCGCCAAGGAAATCGCTGCCGAGTTCAGCACCGCGCTGCTGCGGGGCTTGATTCGCGACGAGTCGATCCGCGAGCATTCCCCGCTCGGGCCCGCGCGAACCGGTGACGCCGCCGCGCAGGTCAGTTCAAGACCGGCGGAATGAGTTCAAGCACGTCCCCGACGGTGCCGCTCAGCACGGACAGCAGCGTGGTGCTGTGCTGGCCGGTGGAGAAATGCAGGCCCGGATTGATGGACGGAACCCAGGGGTAGGTGTCGGGGAACAAGGACGGCGACAACAATCCGGCTTCCACACCGATTTCCACCGCGGCGCCGTAGGGTCCCTGCACGGCCCCGATGGCCAGGTCAGGGATGACCACGAATGGGTTGGCTAACGAGAACAGCCCGGCCGGGGTGGGTATGTTCGCATAGTTGGCGCCGGGTCCGTAGTCGGCGTAACCCAGGTCGACGAGCACCCGCAAATCGGGCTGGAATATGTCGGCGATGGGAGGACCGGCGTAGGGGATGTCGCGAATCAGCTGCAGCAGCGGCAGGTTTTGAGTCATGAGCATGTAGTACTGGGTGCTGCCGGTGTAGCCCGGAGACGTCGGCAACGGCACGGCGTTGGCAACCTGGTTGGCCGTGAGCATGGGATACGAGCTGTGCACGAAGAAGTAACCCATGAAGGCGTTGACGTCGGACAGCACATGGAGCGGGTATTGGGGGAGGTCGGCGATGCCGTCGTACTGGCCCGTGTAAATCGTGGTCGGGTAGGGGGAATTCGGCGGGGTCGCGCCGTTGAACGCCACATCCAGGAATGGAATGTAGAAGCCCGGGAAGCGCGAGAGGATACCGCCGACGGGGTTGTTGGGATCACCAATCAGCATGAAGGACAGCTGGTTTGCATGGAGCGAGCCCGTTGCCATGAGGGCGGCTATTTCATCGGTGGCGATCGTGGCGCTCTGCGAGTAGCCGAAAACGAGAACGTTGTTTGACGAGCTGTTGAGTAGCCCGCCGGTACCTACGAGCGCGTTGTTCAGCAGACCCACGCCCTGAGCGACCGACTGGCCGAACGTCAAATTGCCGAGCAGAGGGGTGACCGGCCAGAACTGCTCGGGCGTGAACAGGCCTTGCACG